>CAJATL010000041.1 GCA_903944895.1 uncultured Bacteroidota bacterium | reverse complement strand
GTTGCCCGGGTTATCACCGGAATACAGAAAAACCATTCTCCATGAGCTTTTACATAATTCAATCGGTAGGCAACATCAAATACCTGTGAGAAAACGAATCAATCTGATGATTTTATTTTTAACTCAATTAAAGACCACGCTATGACTTTTAATGAGACAGACATCGCCGTATTTTTAAAAAAGTATTCTAATCAAGAAGTTATTTATTGCGCCAACCCCGGAAATGCCGGAGATGCCGTGATTGCTCACGCTACGTTCCAACTGTTTGAAAAACTGAACATCAAACTTCAAATCATCAAACATGAAGAAATCGTACATGACAAAATAATTTTCTATGCCGGTGGCGGCAATCTGGTTGAAGGCAAATACAAAAACGCTTATCATTTTATTAACAACAATTTCAGGCAAAACCGCGAGATTATCTTGCTGCCACACACGGTTCATGGATATGATGAACTGTTACTATCAGCTAAAAACCTAACTATTTTTTGCCGCGAAAAAACAAGTTATCAAAATTTGTCGGCAATTGGTTTTCCGTCCGAAAGGCTTATTCTTGCCCACGACATGGCTTTTCATTTATCTAAAACATCGTTTCAGGAATATCTCCGGAAAGGCGAAGGCATTGCAAATTGTTTTCGCACCGACCAGGAAAGTGCCCGAACATTCGATATGCCAAACGATAATCTGGATATTTCACTTTCGTGGAATGGCGAACTTTGGCACCGGCCCGATTTTGCTAAAAACGTTACCCACAATTTAGCCTGTTATCTGAGCGCATTCGAAACCGTGAAAACCGACCGGCTGCATGTGGCGATATTAGCAGCAATCATGGGGAAAAAAGTTGTATTGTACCCAAACAACTATTACAAAATCAAGGCTGTTTTTATGTATTCCATCAAAGATGCTTTCGATAATGTGACACTTATCGAAATTCCTCTGCAAAACGAAACGCCGGCATTGGAAATCAAAATCAATGAACTCAGGGACAAATTGAGAAAACTTGAAGAGTTATTGCAAGAAAAAGAGCATCAAATTGCAGGATTAACTTTAATGGCCGAGCAGTTGAAGCAAGTATTCCAAAGCAAATCGTGGAGGTTAACAAAACCCTTAAGAGACCTAATTTCATTTTTTAATAACCGGTAACACAAATAAAAGTGATAGCTATGAAAAGTCTATTGTTTAGGATGATGCACCCGCGAAAAACACAGATTTTTTGTGTGGGTACCGGGAAGTCAGGCACGCATACGCTGGCCGAAATTTGGGGAAAACAATTCAGGACAGCTCATGAACCGGAAACCGAAATCATGCTTGGATTATATTTGAAATGGAAATCAGGATACCTTGACGATAAGGCAATCATTGATTTTATTATTCAACAGGATAAAAGACTTTGGCTCGAAGTAAATTCGTCTGCTGTTAACTATTTGTTTCTTGAATTATTGGTTACTATTTTTCCAAAATCAAAGTACATCTTAACCATCCGGAACCCCTATACCTCGCTTGATTCCTTTTTCAATCATCAATTAACACGAAATTGCTCACCTAACTGGCATAAATTGAGAGAGTTGAGATTCCGTCCAGATTTTTATACTCATCCAGAGGAGGAACAAGCATTAAAGGAACATTCGCTTTACACACTCGATGGCTACCTTTCCAACTGGAATGAACATAATATGAAAGTAATTGAAACTATTCCAAAAGAAAGATTATTGATTGTACGCACCGATCAGATAGCACAAAATCTTGATAATCTCGCCCGTTTTGCCGGATTAAAAAACGGGTCAAAACTTATTGCAAATTGCCACGTATTTCCATCCGAAAAAAAACTCAATATCCTGGATCAACTAAACGCTGAATACCTTGACTATAAAATAAAACAACACTGTGGAGAAATAATGACAATTTTCTTTCCTGAGATAAAATCATATCATGATGTTTTTTGAAAAAGATAGGATTTTTTACTCATTTTAGCACATTATAAATGGCAACACTTTTTCTGCATATCGGCCACGGTAAAACCGGAACAAGCTGGATTCAGGCTTGTTTGAGGCTAAATCGTGATTCGATGGCCCAACAAGGGATAATTTATGCTTCCGGGGAAGACCGGTTTATTGACCAGCCCAATCGCATTACATCCGGCAATGCATCAAATTTATTCAAATCCAAAGAAGATTTTGAAAGCCAGTTATCACAGAACCAAATTAAAACAGGAGAAGCACTCTTGTTTTCCAGCGAACATATCTTCGTGTATTTTATCAGGTCAAATGCCATTGATTATTTTGAAGAAATAGCTGAAAAATATGGTTTTGATAATATTAAGGTACTCCTTTTCATCCGGAATCCGATTACTTTGGCTGTTTCAACCTGGCAGCAGCGAATCAAACGAAGAGGCGAATACAATGTTTCTTTATCTAATCTTCACGAACACCCGGATATTGGGTGGGATCGTGTATTTTCTGTTGAATATCTGATAACATGTTTGGAAAAATGCAGGAATGTTTCTCTTTCCATCAGAAACTACAGCAATTGTTCCGATAGACTGATAGATGAAGTAGCCGACTGGCTGGAGGTTCCTGTTGAAATATTTTCTGTTCAGCCTGTTAACCGCATTAACCGATCATTAACATGGTCGGAGCAAAGCTTTCAAACTTCGCTGAACAAAATTATTGGCAGATCGGGCCGGATTTTTTCCGATCCATTGTGCGAAAAATTACCGGACATCATACCTGAAAAAATCCTGCCTCCTTTGGAAGTTCAGGATGCCATTTGGTCGTCGCTAAGTGAAACCATCGAACAACTGAATTTGCAAATCCCCGAAAAGCATCGATATCAGTGCGATGTCCGGCAACCCGATCCACTTCCCGAAACACTTACTTTCAGTAAAAGGCAAATTGAGGTAGTAGCTGAAAGTTTAGGCAATGAAATTCTTAACCTGCGTCAACAGCTTGAAAAAGCCAATAAAACAATTTCCAATCTTAAAGATGAACCTGCGGCGCCGAGAAACAGGCTTGAATATCCTATCGATAACAAAAGTGCCTATACTCGTATCAAACTAATCATGAAACGAATTACAGAACGCTTTTCAACATTATGAAAATAATATCATGAATAATATTCTGATTTCAGTTATAATCCCCAACTACAACTATGCCCAATACATAATGCAGTGCCTGCAAAGCATGCTGGATTCTGATTTTGATACGGACAAAATGGAAATCATCGTGGTGGATGATGCAAGCACTGACAACAGTGTGGAGGTGGTTGAGGAAATGATGAAAAACAGCCGTTTTCCTTTCAGACTTTTGAGAAACGAAACCAACCTGGGGCTGATTTTAAGCCGAAATCGCGGAATTGCTTATGCCCGTGGCGAATTTCTGTTTTTTCTCGATTCTGATAATTACATTCGTAAGGATTGTATTACAGTTCACCTTACTGCTTTGCAGCAAAACCCGGAGGCAATAGCATGTTATGCACCAATTCAGGACTTCCTCAATATTCACGGAGAGCACTGCGGACGTCGGTCGAACCAATCTTTTGATTATCATCAACTGCTTGAGGGGCCGTACATTGATGCAATGGCCATGTTCCGAAAAAAAAACCTGGTCGAAGCCGGAATCTACGACAACAAGATGCCAACACACGGGTGGGAGGATTATGAGCTTTGGCTGCGATTGGGCAAACTGAAAAAGAAGGTTATTTTCATTGAGGGTGAACCCCTCTCTTTTTACCGGGTGCATCAGTTGAACAAGTCGCAGAACTACAAACCCGACGAATACAACCATCTTGTTTACTACCTGAAACAACATTACCCTGTGAAGCTAAATTTGGTTCAATCGGAAGCTTTAGATAACCTGATTCATCAAAAAAAACATACAGCCCAACTTTATTATCAAACTGATAATGCCGGTTTTGATGAGAAAAATTCGATCCTGGATCATATTGAGAATAACCCATTGCATTTTAAATTGCCAGAAGGAAAAGCTGTTCTGCAACTGCGTCTCGACCCCCTAAACGATTTTGCAGTTGTAAAACTTAATCACATCAGGTTTTTCGATATTGAAGGCGAAATATTTCCCACCACAAAAATTACTTCCAACGCCGATGAGGCTGAAAATGCAATCTATTATTTCTCGAATCCCGACCCACGGTTTATCATCGGATTTGATGAAGCCATAAAAATAACTGAGGTTGAGGTGGACATCGAATATCTGAAAACCGGGACTGATGTATTTTCGGAAATTGGAAAGATTAATAAGTTTAAAGCAGAAAAAATAATTAATCTGACCGAAGGTAACGAAAATCTCAAAGATCAGCTTGCTCAAAAAGTAGCTGAATTGGAACAGATAAGCGACGATCTGAATCAAAAAATCCGTTCCTGTCAAAATGAGATTAACAGCTTACAAAGTCAGGATGCAGCTTTGAGAAGTGAACTTATCACTGTAAAAAGCAGCTTTTCGTACAAAATAGAAAAACACTTGTCGTTGGTTAATCCGGAAAGATTTATCCGATGGATTAGAGAGAAAACCAAGTTTACAAAAAACATCAGATTGATCAATGAAAGCGGACTTTTTGATGAAAAATATTACCTGTTAAATAATCCCGATGTAAGAGATTCGGGTATAGATGCGGTGAAGCATTTTCTGCTTTATGGTGGAGTTGAAGGAAGAAATCCTTCAGAAAAATTCGATTCAGCATTTTACCTGGAACAAAATCCTGATGTGAAGGCGTCGGGGATCAACCCTATGGTGCATTATCTTCTTTTTGGGAGAAATGAGGGGCGTAAACAAAATCCCAAAAAATGAATCAAATCAACATGAAGTCATGGTACAGTTTAAACAGAATCATTTGCGCCAATTAAACTTTGATTCTATTCTTATTATAACTTACGGCCGCAGTGGTTCTACTTTATTGCAGGGCATTTTGAACGCTATTGATGGATGCCTGATTAAAGGGGAAAACTACAATGCCATATTTCATCTGTTTGAGTTCTACGAAAAACTTATCCTGAACAAACAAAAAAATTCCAATCAAACCGGGCCAAACAATCCCTTTTATGGAGCCGCATTGCTTGATGAAGAATCAGTTTTAAAACACATCCAAAATATGGTGCGCGATATTCTGTTAGCGGACAAAGTAAACAACCCCGATTTTTTTTGCTATGGATTCAAAGAAATCAGTTATATCAAATATCCGGATAAACTATTTTCGTACCTCGATTTTTTAGTCAGGATATTTCCGAATGTTGGGTTTATTTTCAATACCAGAAATATTGAGGATGTTATCAAAAGTGCCTGGTGGGCAAATATTGATCCTGAAAAAGCAAAATCGGATTTACACAAAATAGAAGAATTATTTGATGAATATTGTGAAAATCATTCAAATTCGTTTCAAATAACCTATGAAGAGATTGTAGCCAATGATCAAGGTTTAAAAGCCATGTTCGACTTTATCGGCGCTGAATATTCCAGATCCACTGTCGACAGGATTTTAACTATTCCACATAGTTATTCACCAACACAAGAACATATCAAAAAATTATTCCAGCGATAATCAAAGCTCACTTTACACTGTTAAATAAACAAGCTGTTGATCAGAATAAAAATGATTGTAATTCTGATCATGATAAAACTAAGACTATGCACAACTCATGATAAAAAACCCCAAAATCTCCATTATTGTACCAATTTACAATATCGAAGAGCATCTCCACAAATGCCTCGACAGCATAATTTCACAAACACTTCCTGATATTGAAATTATTTGTGTTAACGATTATAGTTCAGATAATTGCCAATCCATATTAGATCATTATGCTGAAAAAGATTCCAGAATCATCATCATTCAACATGCAGAAAATAAAAGTATCTTACAGGCACGAAAATCCGGCGTACAGATTGCTAAGGGAGAATACATACTATTTGTTGACGGAGATGATGCTTTGGAACCGATTGCCTGTGATACGTTGTATGAAACAATGACCCGGGCAAAAGTTGATATCTGTCATTTCCCTACAAAGGTTATTGGCAATTCAACAAAAACCGATTTGAGCGGAATAATCGGATTCGTCAAACCCTATCGTGAACTATTGAAAGAAGATAATATTTTAGATGCGTGCTTTATCGAATCGCTTTACAATTGGTCAATCTGGAATAAAATCTACAAAGCTGACTTGTGCAAAAAGGCATACCAAAGTGCCGGAAATTTTTATTGCAACATGGCTGAAGATGTTTACACTTACTTTATTATATCATACTTTGGGAAATCCTATTTGGGAATCGGAGGTGATCCATTATACAATTATTACTACGGGTTGGGGATGACCGGAGGTGATACGAATAATGGTCTAAGAAAACTTAGAGCACTTTGCGAACAATCCAGGATAGCTCCAGAGCTACGGAAAGTTCTCCATCAACAAAATGCATCAAATAAATACTACGATGCTGTTGATAGCCTGGAAAAAAAATTCATGGGTGATTGTATGTGGCACTGGTTTAATATTTTACCGGATTCGGAATGTGCAGAAGGCTTCGATATTTTATTAGCACATTGGGATAGTGAAAAAGTAATAGCCTGGCTTGCAAAAACCCACTATGACAAACAAGAAATTATTGCCCAAAAAATCCTTGGTTCAACCTCACTGCAAGTTAAGAAAGTAAAGATAAAAAAAGTTGGGGTATTTTACCATCGCATGCGCAACGGAGGTGTGGAAAGGGTAATTTCACTTTTAATTCCTGTTTGGATTGATCTTGGTTATAACGTTGTTTTTTTCACAGACGAAGAACCCACCAATAGCGATTTTCCATTACCAGAATGCATGGATCGTGTGGTACTGCCTACTTCTATCGGCATCAATCCAGATGAAACAAACAAAAGGATTGCAGCACTTCGGGAAGGAGTCCTAAAACATGATATTGATGTTTTTATACACAATGCAAGTTCTTCACCAATGCTGATTTATGATTTGTTGGTGGCGAAAACGATGGGCATTCCAGCAATTGTATCTAGCCACGAATGCTTTTCGAGTAGTATGTTTTGGAGGGATTCAGGCATCTTTAAAAAAGTCCAGGTTTACAAATTAGCAGATCTGGTAATGGTGTTGACCACCGTTGACCTAAAATTCTGGACATTGTTTGGCATAAATACAATGTGTATTCCAAATCCATTGTTCTCTGATGTTAACAGTATCAGGCAAAGTAAGTTGGATACGACAAACGTTATTTGGGTGGGTCGTTTTGCTATCGAAAAACAATACCTCCACCCCATTCAAATATTTGCTGAGGTAGTCAAGGAAATGCCTGAAGCCAAGCTTCTTATGATTGGAAAAGGCGAAAGCTTAGTTGAGACAAATGAACTCAGATCTGAGATAGAAAGATTAGGTCTTGCCGAAAATGTGGTGCTATGCGGCTACCATAAGGACATATCGCATTTCTATGCAATGTCATCAGTTTATCTAACCACCTCCTACCATGAATCCTTTTCAATGGCGCTCATCGAAAGCCGGGCCTTCGGAATACCTACTGTTGCTTATGAGTTGCCGAATTTAGATATTTTTGATGATAACAAAGGTGCAGTTATAGTCCCTCAAGGTGATAAAAATGCTGCTGCGAGTGCAATTATTCAGATGTTTAGCAATCAGGAATACAGAATTAAAATGGGAATCGAAGCCAGGCAAAGCACAGAAATATTCTATACAGAAAATAATGTAAAGGACCAATGGAGCAAAGCATTAAGTCAAACATTGTTAAGCAAAAAACTGCCTGTTGCCAATCCAGGAAATAATGAAGATATCTATCGTCGAATGTTTCAGAGCATACTTCTGCATTATCATTTGGGATTACAACACAATAAACCGGTGAGCCTTGTTCAACAAAAAGATCATTCTGTGCAGGTTTTTGATCAAAAGGATCATTTTGCCCAGCTTTTTTATCAAACCGGAGAAACAGGCTTTAGTGAGCAAGATTCAGTTAAGACTGGAATTAAAGAAATTCCTTTTCATTTTAAACTTCCTGCCGAACAAACTTTTACAGTGCTACGCTTCGACCCCATAAACGATTTCACAATAGTGAAACTCAACGGAATAAGGCTTTTCGATGGTAATGGCGAACTATTCGTTAACCCAAAAATAACGTCCAATGCTGCTGATGGTGAAAATGCAACCTATTATTTCTTAAATTCTGATCCTCAAATTATCATCAAATTTGATGAACCAATAAATCTTACGGAGGTAATGATAGATGTCGACTATATCAAAATTGGAACTGAAGTAATTGAGGAATTTGAAACAAGAGATAAACTGAAATCTGAAATAATCATTATCCTGACCGAAATCAATCAAGATTTTGAAAATCAGTTATCTCAAAAAGTAGCTGAATTGGAACAGATAAGCGATGATCTGAATCAAAAAAACCGTTCCTGTCAAAATGAGATTAACAGCTTACAAAGTCAGGATGCAGCTTTGAGAAGTGAACTTATCACCGTAAAAAGCAGCTTTGATTATAAACTGGCGAAACATCTTTCATCGGTTCCTCCTGTACGATTTTTTCAACGGCTTAGAGAGAGAACCACGTTTACAAAAAACATCAGATTAATCAGACAAAGCAGCTTTTTTGATGCTGAATATTACCTGCAAAACAATCCCGATGTAAGAGATTCGGGAACGGATGCAGTGGAGCATTTTCTCCTTTATGGCGGGGTTGAAGGAAGAAACCCATCAGAAAAATTCGACAGCAGCCAATACCTCGATACCTATCCCGATGTGAAAATTTCGGGCATCAACCCCTTATTGCATTATCTTACAAATGGAAAAAATGAGGGACGAGTGCCCGATAAAACTTCATCTGCGCCAACTATCCAAAACAGAGTGAGTGATGAACGAATCCGGCACTAACATTGAATTATTCAGCAAATTTGATTGTTAAATATCCTGAAATGCTTAAATCATTAATCCTCGAAAACAATGGCAATACTGAGTTTATCAACAAATATTTCGACAAAATTTATGTAATTAACCTGCGGCGAAGGCAGAACAAATTGGTCGAAATCACTCAAAAACTGAAACGACTTAATATCAGTGCCGAAATCATCGAAGCTATCGACGGATACGAAGCACCACACATTAATGATTACAAGGCTTATAAAAACATTCCTTTGGGTTTAGAAAACGCATCCCCCGAAAAAATTAAACTTAACCGTAAATTGATTTACAGTCCGGGAGTTTGGGGGCATCTGAAATCAAACCGGCTGATACTGCAAGATGCGCTTTCGAAAGGCTACCAAAAAATATTGATCCTGGAAGATGATGTAATGTTCATGAAGAATTTTCATGAAGAGTTTGAAAACTTCACAGGAATAATATCCGGAAAAAACTGGAAGTTTCTTTACCTGGGTGCAACACAGGCCAGTTGGGATATTCCCGGAAGTATTATTTACCCCGATAAAACATTAAAAACCTTTCAGCCCGGCCAGCCATTTTACCATCCGGTTTCAACGGTTGGTTCATTTGCCCTGGCCATTCACTATTCGCAGTTTAAAAGCATCATCAGCAAAATTAATGAGATGAACTGCCCTTTCGACTGGATTTACAAACTATCGTTTAATCAATTCTCCGAACAGAGTTTTGTGGCACAACCTAATCTGATAATTGCCAGCAATGCCGAAAGCGACAACAGGCCAGAAAACATTACTTCTGAGCAGAAACTTTTAGCCATAACCAGAAGAAAGTGGGATTTGACGAAATATGACTGACCTATCACAAAAACAATATTATTATTTAAATAATTGATGACTTTACAGGAAAATATCATTGTTAGCATTTGCTGCCTCACTTACAACCAAAAAGGCAGCATCGAAAAAGCCATCAATTCGTTTTTGATGCAAAATACTGATTTCAGGTTTGAAATATTTATCCATGACGATGCCTCAAATGACGGGACATCTCAGATTATCCAAAAATATCAGAGAGAAAATCCGGAAAGAATTCGCCTGCTCATACAACCCGAAAACCTTTACAGCAAAGGCAAAAGCCTTTACGAAATTTATACCCGAATTGCTTTTCCGCAACTTCACGGGAAATACATCGCCATTTGCGAAGGCGACGATTACTGGACTGACCCGTTTAAACTTCAAAAGCAGGTTGATTTTTTAGAGAGCAATCCCGATTATTCAGTCTGTTTTCACAATGCCGGATTTACCGGGGATACTGAAACCGATTATTATGAGCATGCCAATTATTTTCGGGATGTTTTAACCAACCGCTCCACTTTTGATTTTTCAGATCTGATCAGGAACAACTTTATCCCGAATTGTACCGTGGTTTACCGCAATTGCTTTGAAAATTTTCCTGAGTTGTTTAAAAACAATGTATTCCCCGACTGGCCTTTACACATCATTTTTTTGCAAAACGGCAAAATTGGCTACATCAACGAGATGATGGCCGTGCATCACAAGCGCAGTAACGGAATTTGGGAAGGGCTTTCGTTGGATGCCCGCATGACAGCGCTTTATGGGTTTTACTACGATTTATTGATTTTTGCCGGCGAAAAGTACCATCAGGATATTCTGAATGCCCTGCATCGTCATGCAAAAAACTACAAAGTTCCCGATCTGAAAACACTTTTCGACATAGGTTTTTCACTTGGACTAAAACAGCAACGCCTTCAAAACGAAGTATTGCAATCCGAATTAAAACTCATTTACAGCTCTTACACATGGAAAACAGCCAATAACCTGCGCGTAATTTCCGAAAAAATCCTTCCGAAAGAAACGCTGCAAAGAAAGCTGGCTGCCGGAATCTTTGGCTATTCATTGAAACTAACCAAAGCCGTTAAAAATCTGATTAGCGGAGGAATTCACAGGTTGAAAGAAAAGAATCAAAAACTGAAAACCGTAAAAATTACCAACAAACCCTGGCCTGCGGACAAGCCATTAGTAAGCGTAATTATTCCAAATTACAATTATGGGAAATACATCCTGGAAACCATTGATTCGGTGTTGACACAAACATTCCAAAACATTGAAGTAATTGTTGTTGATGGTGGTTCGGACGACACCGAAACCATTGAAGTGTTAAAACAAATTGATCATCCCAAAATCAGGGTTTTCCTTCGCGAAGGGCGGCATCTTGTTGGCTCGAACCGAAATTTTGGTATCGAAAAAGCGTTGGGAAAATATGTTTGTTGCCTTGATGCCGATGATATCATCGAGCCAACCTATCTTGAAAAAGCGATGTTTTATCTCGAAGCGTTTCTTTTTGATGTTGTTTATCCCTGGGTACAAAGTTTTGGAGATGATACTGTACTCTGGAAAACCGAGAGAGCAACTTATGAATTGCTAACACAGTCGCAAAATGTTGTCGCAACGAGCGCTGTTTTTCTTCGATATGCATGGCTGGAGGCGGGCGGATTTAAAGATTATCCCATTGGAAAGGGGTACATAGGCGAAGATTGGGAATTTTGGGCGCGGGTGGCCGGATTGGGTTATCGTTTTGCCGTAATACCTGAACCTTTGATGAGGTACAGGGTACATAAAAACAGCATCTGGAAGTTTAACCAAACTTCACACGAAGAAATGCGTTGCAGGATTCACGCTGAAAACAACCATCTCGATGCCCCGGAATACCGGAAGAAACGAGAAAGAGCAGCACGCAAAAGCTATCTGGTAAATAATCCCTTCGTCAACCTGCAGACCCCAAAAACCAAAAAAAAAATCCTCGTAGCTTTGCCGTTTATGGTTGTTGGCGGCGTGGATTCGCTGTTTTTGAATGTGTTCGGTCATTTATCACAATTTTACGAAATCACTTTTTATACAACCGTTCCTTTTGGGGATGAGTATGGCGACAACACCTCCCTTTTCCAAAAAATCACTAACGAAATTTACCATTTGCCCAGGTTTTTGAGTGCTGAAAAAGAGTGGAAAAAATTCATCATCTGTTTAATTGAAACCAGGAATTTCGATTGCATGTTTCTGGCAGGCAGCAGTTTTACCTATGATTTTTTACCGGAAATTAAAAAGCATGCACCCGGCTTGCCGGTAGTTGATTTTCTCTTCAACGAATGTGGCCACATCGAAAATAACCGGAAATACTGCCACCTGATTGATATGAACATCGTGGAAAATGAAAAAATCGAACAACTTCTTCTTCTGAATCACCATGAAAAACCCGAAAAAATCCGTCTGATACATAATGGTGTAAATATCGAAAAATTCTCAAAAAAGGCAGATGCCAATCTCGTTAGAGAAAAATATGCATTGAAAGAAGGCCATTTTCTGGTAGCATTTCTGGGAAGATTCTCGCAAGAGAAAAATCCCTTTGCCGTAATCGAAATTGCCAAAAAACTCAGGTACCAGCCGGTTGAGTTTTTTATGGGCGGGAATGGGCATCAATATGCCGAATTAGTTCAGCAAATTCAGGAAAATTTTTTACAGGAAATCATCAAAACTCCGGGTCTGGTGGATACAATTGAGATTTTGTCGGTTGCGGATGTTTTGATTTTACCCTCAACCCTGGATGGCCGCCCCAACATTGTGCTCGAAGCCATGGCTATGGGCGTGCCGGTAATTGCTACAAACGTAGGTGGGCTTCCGGGAATTATAAAACATGGAGAAACAGGATTCTTATTTAATGCCGATGATCTGGAAGAATTTGCACAAACTATTCTGAAACTTAAAAATAACCCGTTGTTACGGGAAACTATCAGTAAAGCAGCCCGACATTATGCGAATGAAACTTTGAGCGACACATTTATGCATGAAAAATGGGAACAGGTTATTGAAGATGTGATTGAGACTGGTCTAAAAAAACATCGAAAATAAAAGGAAGGTGGATAAAACCTACAATTTCAAGAACATCAATTTCCCCATCCGTCAGATGGGCGAGGGAGCAACTGAACAACAGTTAGTTACTGGACTTTTGCACAAAATCAACAGTTTTTAGACTGACCTCATAAATTCTAAAAAAAATATGAAAAGCATTTCTATCGTTGTTCCGGTTTACAACGAAGCCGAAAACATCGCACACCTGCATCAGGAAATCGTTGACACCTGCCGAAATACAGGGGCAAAGTTTGAACTCATTTTTATTGACGATGGTTCCACCGACCAAACTGCCAGGGTCATTAAGTCGCTAAATCCTGTAAAATTGATCAGGTTACGTAAGAACTTTGGCCAAACAGCCGCTCTAGATGCTGGTTTCCGATTGGCAAAAAATGAATATATTATTACAATGGATGGCGATGGACAAAATGACCCGGCCGATATTCCCCGAATTATTAATCATTTAGAAGAGCATGTGCTGGATATCGTTTCAGGATGGCGCAAAAATCGTAAAGACACGATTAGCAAAAAGATAACTTCGAGAATTGCGAATTTTCTTCGTGGCATTCTTATTCACGACGGCATTCACGACAGTGGTTGCACCATGAAAATTTACACCAAGGAGAGTGTCTCTGAACTTTCGCTGTTTGGCGAAATGCACCGGTTTATCCCCGCTTTGCTTAAAATCAGGGGATTCAATGTGGGTGAACTCGTGGTTAATCACCGATATCGCCAATCCGGAAAATCGAAATATAAATTCAACCGTACCATCAAAGGATTCCTTGATCTGGTTTCGGTATGGTTCTGGAAAAAGTATGCCGTACGTCCCTTGCATCTGTTGGGAAGTGGAGGTATTCTTTTCCTTTTGGCTGGTTTTACATCGGGTGTCTTAACCTTGGTTCAATACCTGAAAGGACAAAGCATGTCGGATTCAGCCCTTCCGGTTTTGACTGCTTTTTTGCTTATTACAGGCATTCAATTGTTTATTTCGGGTTTGATGGCTGATATGATTTCAAGAATTTTTTACAAGAAATTCGACAACCATTCTTACTATATTCATGAAATTTTTGAGAACGATCGTGAAACCATCTGATGACTGAAAACATCCTTTTTATTTCTCCTCAGCCATTTTTCCAGTGGCGTGGGTCTCCGATCAGGGTAAGGTCTGACGTTCTGGTTTTAATCGGGTTGGGTTACAAAGTTGATGTGCTTACACTACCCATTGGTGAAAATGTTCTTATAAACGGAGCAAGCATTACAAGAGTGATTAATCCATTTATGGTCAGAGAAATACCCATTGGACCATCCTTTCACAAGTTCATTTTTGATATTCTTCTTTTAATCAAAGGGCTGATGATGATCCGTCGAAAAAAATACGCTGTAATTCATGGGGTTGAAGAAGCTGGAATAATTGCCCTTATTGTTGGCCGAGTGGCAGGTGCCAGGGTTGTTTACGAAAAACACTCCGATCCGTTTTCGTACAAAAAAGGCCTCCTGAAAAATACCTTGCTAACGATTTATTCTTTTGCCGAACGATTTACGGCAAAACATGTACAGGCAGTTATTTGTACAGGACCAGGATTAATGGCGCAGGTTAAAAAAACTACCCGGTTTACACCCGTTTATACTGTTTCTGATATTCCCTCTTCCTTTGTTGAACCTGACAGCGGGCAGGTGATTAAAAAACGAATTGAATTACAACAAAAAAAAGATGAAACTATCATCACTTTTGTTGGCTCCTTTGCGCGCTATCAGGGTATTGATCTGCTGATGCAAACAATTCCTGAAGTAATCAAACTCTGCCCTAACGTCCGGTTTATCTTTATCGGTGGCTCTGGTAAAGAAATCGAAAAATGGACTGCAATTCTAAATAAGCTTGGGGCAGCCAGCGTGGTTAACTTTTTGGGATTGATCAACCCTGACGCACTTCCGGATATACTTTGTGCTTCCGACATTTTACTTTCACCACGAATAAGCGGTGTAAATACACCTCTTAAACTTATTGATTATTTAAAAGCAGGAAGGCCTGTTGTTGCTACCGATGTTGATGCAAACCGACTTATTATGAATGAGAATACAGCAGTTTTTTCGGCACCTGATCCGAAAACATTTGCAAAAGCCATCATCTCATTGGTCGAAAATCCTGTTAAAAGAGAAATATTAGGAGTGCAGGGGAGGAAACTATATGAAACCAGCTATCATTTCGATATTTTCTCCGGAAAACTCAAATATTGTTATGATGCTCTTCTTAACTAATTTATTACGAAAGGGTTTATGCACTTAATTATTGATACCCATCTTCATTTTTATCCCTGCTATGATTTGAGCAAGGCGTTGAATGCATTAAGGATAAATTTATTACGTCTCGACAGTAATGCGGTTTATATTGGAATTTTGGCTGAACGCTCCGACTGTCATTTTTTTAAGGAAATGTATGAAAATTCCTCACGATTTTTAACTGCAGGACTGAAGGTTATCCCTTTAAAAGGTGCAATACTTTTGAAAGAAGATGGATTTGGGGACATTTACCTTTTGCCCGGACGTCAGATTGTAACCAGCGAAAGAATTGAAATGTTATGCCTTCTTCGCGATATTAAAATTGATGATGGGTTACTGGCTCAGGAGGTAATAAACATCATCCGGATGAATAAAGGTGTGCCGGTATTGAGCTGGTCGCCGGGCAAATGGTTTTTCAAACGCGGAAAGATTGTCAGGAAATTGATTCTTTCAAACCCACCTGGCTCAATGCTTTTAGGAGATACTACATCACGCCCGGTCTGCTGGCCAAAGCCAAATATCATGAAAAATGCTGAAAAGAAAGGTTTTGTTATCATAAGCGGCTCTGATCCGCTCCCTTTTTCAGGTGACGAAAATATGATGGGACGCTACGCTACCTTGATAAAGTGTGATTTTGATACAAAAGATCCCGACGAGTCGCTGCGATCGTTTCTTTTACAACCAGGAATAAAACCTTCGTTGGTTGGTAAACGCAACAACATTTTTTCGTTGCTTTACCGCATGTTTAAACATTCTCAATTAAAAACAGATTAAACACTGAATCATCCTATCAAATGTTGGACGCTATTAATGATGATAAATATTACCAGATTCCACAGGGCACGCCTGTTCTGGTTACCGGGGCTACGGGTTTTACCGGCACGGTACTTATAAAGAAATTGGTTGAAGCTGGCTTAATGGTCAGCGCTTATTCCAGAGAAAGTTCAAATCGTGATCCATTGAATGATTTGAATTTAAAATGGTTTATTGGCGATATTGCGGATGAAAAAAAACTTCAACAGGCAGTTATGGGTCAGGAATATGTGTTTCACCTGGCTGCAGCCCTCCGCGATACCAAAAGTACAAAACAGGAATACTGGAACACACACGTACGAAGTACTCAGATTATCTGTGAGGAGGCGCTTAAAAATCCAGAATTTAAACGATATATTCATGTTTCAACCGTCGGAGTTCATGGGCACATTGATTACCCGCCTGCCACCGAGGAATACCGTTTTAAACCAGGTGATGATTATCAGCGAACCAAACTTGAGGCTGAAATATGGCTCATAAAATTTGCGCGTGAAAATAGTTTTCCTTACACAATTATTCGTCCTGCAGCCATTTATGGGCCTGGCGACAAGCGACTTCTGAAACTTTTTAAAATGTCTGTAAAGCCTTTTTTCATTCTCCTGGGAAAAGGAAAATGTATGTACCATCTTATCCATGTTGACGACCTGACCAATGCAATAATTATTGCATCAACCCATCCGAAAGCTAGGGGTGAAGTTTTTATCATTGGTGCCGATGAACCAATTGCCATTGCTGAAATCGCAAGCATTGTGGCTGCACATTTCAGGAAAAAATTCCGGGTCATCCGGCTGCCGATTGGTCCATTTTTTTTAGCTGCTGATGTGTGTGAAGCCATTTGTAAACCGCTCAAAATTGAGCCGCCACTCTACCGCAGGCGCGTTGCTTTTTACTCCAAAAACCGTCATTTTGATGTGAGCAAAATGCGCAATGTTTTGGGATATTTTCCGCAGCATAGCAACATTGCTGGCATTATCGAAACGACCGATTGGTACGTAGCCCGGGGTTGGATGAAACCCTAAAAAACTGACGTATGAAAACAATTACCGTTTTAGGAAACAATTCAGGCAGGAATGTCGGCGATAACGCCATTCTTGGCAACCTGTTAAACGACTTTACGCAGGAACAATCCGACCTGATTTTCCAAATCCCAACCTTAAATACGCGCTTTATCCGGTCGAATTTTGGGAATTACCCCATACATGCAATGGGTTTGATGCCCTGGAATTTTGCGATAAAAAATTTTGGTTGGCCACTCTTCCGCGCCATGACCAAAACTGATGTTGTATTGATAACCGATAACATTTTATTCGACCGTAAGTTTAATAACCCGTTGGTAAATAATCTCAAATCAATTGCTTTTTTTTCATCTTTTTGCAAAAAGAAGGGTATTCCCATTGTGCTTTACAACGCAAGTGTCGGCCCGATTGATCATCCGGAAGGAGTAAAAGCCTTCCAAAAAGTATTGGATGCCTGTCGTTTGATTATAACACGGGATATTCAAACCAAAAAACTGATTGAAGATTTGCAACTCCGTCACACCGAAATCATCGTGAATGCCGATTGCGCGCTCAATACAAAACCTCCTTCCGAATCGCACATTCAGCAGATCATCGAAAAAGAGGATTTGTTTAAAAATCCCAATGGAACCATCGGATTAAATGTAAATGCCTACATTGACACATGGAGTAAAAAGGGCAAACTGAAAAGGGAGGATTTTTGTAAAATTATAGCTGGCACAGCCGATTGTTTGATTGAACAACTTGATGTTGATATCCTTTTTACCATCACTCAAATCATGGATTATCAGATTACAGAAGAGTGCGTAAAGCATATCCGGCAAAAAAGCAGGATCAGGGTTGTGGGAAACAAGAATCTGACCTATCAGGAATTGGCTGCTTTGCTGGGGAAGGTGGAGGTTCATGCAGGACTTCGTACGCACACGCTCATTTTTTGCGCAGCCATGGGTACCCCAATGATCAGCATCAATGCATATCAAAAAAGTCTGGCATTTATGGAAACCATCGGAATGAGGGAATGGAACATTGGTTTTGATGATATATCTGTAGAGAAATTGTCAGGAATCATCCTTCGTTGTTGGGAAAACCGCGAACAACTTCGTGCGAAGATGAACCCCATTGTTGATTTGGAGAAGAAAAAGGCAAGATCAAGTGCAAGGCTAGTGTTGGACGTGTTAAACTCAATTGGTGAAAACAGTGAAAAATGACAGTTGTGACTAACAAGAAATATACTTCGCAACAAGCAGATATCGAAACATCATCTGAAAATTACCTGAAACGTTTTGAAGGCGAGGCTGGAAGATACTTTCTCGATACACAAAAAAAGATAGTACTTGCTCTGCTAAATAATTACAAAGGTGCATCTGTGCTTGATGCAGGTGGCGGCCATGCACAAATTGCTGTTCCTTTGGTCGAAAACGGTTACAGGGTCACGATTGCAGCAAGTTCGCCACAATGCAGAAAACTACCCGATTTGCAGTTGAAACAGGATGAATACAATTTTTCAGTTTGCGATTTGCTCGATCTTCCATTTGAAGATGGAAGTTTTGACATTGTCCTTTCGTTCAGGTTACTCACTCATGAACCAAATTGGAGTTATCAGATAGCCGAACTTTGCCGTGTGGCCAGGTTTGCAGTTGTGGTTGATTATCCCGATAAAAGAAGTTTCAATACTTTTTACAACCTGCTTTTTTCGTTAAAAAAGAAAATAGAAGTCAATACCCGTCCTTTTATGACTTTCAAACGCAGCCAGATTGCAAAACAATTCGCTAAAAATGGCTTCACAACAATCGTTTCAAAACCTGAATTTTTTCTGCCAATGGTTGTACACCGTATTATTAATAATTCAGGAATATCATCAGCCCTCGAAAAAATGTGTAAGTGGCTGGGATTGAATTTTATGTTTGGTTCTCCGGTAATTTTAATGGCGATCAAATCGCATGAATAGCACCAACACATTTGATTTTGATGCTCTCCAACGCAATGTAATCGCGAAGGGATTATGCACCCGTTGTGGAGTTTGCGCAGGCGTTTGCCCTGTCGGTATTATTGGCAAGGATGAGGACGGTTATCCAATTGTTACTGGAAACTGTATTTCCTGCAACAAGTGCAACCTTTGCTGTCCGGGTGGAGATGTTGATTTTCCATTATTATCAAAACAGATTTTTGGCACTGGTTACGATCCTTTAAGTTTAACTGGTTATGTTGAGGAAATGTACATAGCAAATTCCATCAACAATGGTGTTCGCGAAGCCGGCTCCAGTGGCGGTGTAGTCACTGCGCTGCTTTTGTATCTGCTCGGGACCGGCAAAATTCAGGGTGCCATAGTTGTGGGTATGGATGAGAAGAAACCTTATTTATCCAAAGGTATTCTTGCCACTACCGCCGATGAAATCCTTGCCGCTGCGGGTTCCAAATACAGCATCACACCATCCATGGAAGTTCTGAGCCTGTTGAGAAAAAAAGAAGGGCGATTTGCCATCGTTGGTTTACCTTGCCAGATTCATGGATTAAGAAAGTTAATGGAAGTTGATCCTCAGTTATCCGGGAAGATATATTGTATTTTAGGATTGTTTTGTAATTGCAATCTCGAACCTTTTGCCGCAAAAGAGGCCATCGAAATAAAAGGAATCGGCCTCGCAGATGTTGGTCGTTTCGATTACAGGGGTGGCACCTGGCCGGGAAGATTTCAGGTTACCAAAAGAAATGGCGACAAAATTCATCTTAATTCATTAACGATCAAATTTACGATGAATATCATGTTCCGGCTTTTTGGCGCCAGACGATGTTATTTATGTGTTGATGCCTTGGCAGAATATGCTGATATTAGTTTTGGAGATTTCTGGGCACATGATTACATCGGGAAATTGGCCGAAAACGAAAGGTGCACGCTTGTTTACCAGCGAACCTCGGTTGGTATGACAATACTACAGGATGCGCTAAAAAATGAGGTTATCCAGCTTCAAACCCTTCCGCAGCAACGAAATTCGATACGAATACTGAATATGACCCGCGAAAAAAAGCAAAGAGCACTTTTGCTGATTTGGCAAAAATCAAAACATGGTATTCCAATTCCCGACTATCATTTTGAAATAAAAAAGCCCTCATTTTCCGAACGGCGCATTTTGTTTATCCATCACTTTTATAATCTCATAATAAAACTCCATTTACGAAAGCCAATCGTAAAAATGTTATTTTCACCTCCTGGCAAAGTCATTGACGGGATGAATAGTTGTCGGAAAAAGTGGTTTGGTAATTATAAAGGTAACTGATTGTGCTAAAATTAAGAATACAAAGCAATACGATCCACCAGATGCTTATGAGGCATAAAGAGGCTTTGATCATCATTTTCGTGTTTTTTATCCTGTTGTTTTCTCATGCCGGGGTAAACTCCTATTGGTTGGATGAACTGTATTCGGTTTACATGCGGGGTATTGTACATGAATCTTTTGCGGCACATTATAATTTTATGCAAACGGCCAACCCTGTAGTACCACTTTATGAAATCACACTGTATTGGTGGATGAAGATTTTTGGGGACAGCGAAGTTGCTACGCGTACATTATCAATTATTTATGTCAGTCTGTCGGGATGGTCTCTTTACCTGTTCACGCTGCGGATTTTCAGTAAACGAATTGCAATAATGGCCATACTTTTCTTCTTATTCTCCTACCTAACCGTCAGGTATGCACTCGATGCAAGGTATTATGGTCAAATGCTGTTTTTAACCACTTTTTCATCGTACATTTTTCTATTATTTGCCGAAAGCCTTAGCAACTGCTTTTCCTGGAAAAGGGTTTTTATCAATAAATATTTCATCATTTTGACAATTGTCAACACGCTCTTAATCCTGAATCATACCTTCAATTACTTATTTCTTGCTTCACAGGCTGTTTTTCTGGCGTTCATCTTATTCATCCAAATATCAGATGACAATTGGTTTTCAAAACTTTTTAAGGTATTTTCGATTTATTTGTCCCCATTATTATTAATCACTTTAATCTGGCCTCCGGCAATGAAGTTTTTGTTTCATACTATCGAAACCATAAAAAAGATCGGTTTTACCAATAGCATTTTTCATTCGTTTTCACAACAAGCTGATTTAAATACGTCATTTTTTATTATTCTGACATTACTATCCATAGGGCTGGTTTTGATTTATTTGCTGATGAAACTTGTTTACTTTTTTAAAAAAGAGAAAACAGCAAAAATTGCTTCAAAGCAAGAAATTCGAATTCCTATTTTGTTCTTTTTCCTGATGATGTTTTTGGTTGTAATATTTCTATTCAATTTTGGTTCAATGGGCTTATTTACAAAAAATCCCGTAAATAGTCCATCCGAAATATTGGTGAAAAATATTGTTTACTATAGCCTATATCTTCCTGGTTTTGGATTGGTAATTTTATTGCTTTTGTTTGCCATAGCACTAATCCGACAATTTGCAGGATTACAAATTATAAATATTTCTCTCAGCTCAAGACCGTTCATTCGAAAGTTCTTTTTGTTTTACTTATTGCTACTCATCCTTGTTACTTGTATTTTTTCAACCATCGTTTTTCTGATTCGTACCGATGCCGTTTTTTATCCAAGATATGTTTTGTACCTGGTGCCTCCGTTTATGCTAATGCTGAGTCTGACATCCGAGCAGGCTGTGTTGCTGCTTGACATTTTAAAACAAAGATTTACGCAACGTCCGATAAAACGTTTTTATATTCGAAACGGGCTTATTACTTCAGTTTTTTTCGCGCTGATTTTTGTAGGTCCGGGAGGTTACAGGGCTTTAACCCGATCAAACGGTTTTTCGTGGAGAGAAAATTCAAGGCAGATTGTAAGCATCGTCGAATCCGATCCTAAGCATAAATATCTTATAGTTGAAGCGGTTACCCAGAATTTTCCCACCATGGATTATTATTTTAAAAAATTCAGTACTGGTGTTCGGGTTGGCTATTTACTCCCACGATCAGCGAAAAATTCACTCAGAACAAACAAAGACTATCTGCCAGAATTGTTACTGGATAAAATGAAAATCGTTAAAGAATATGATTTCATGGTGATTGCGTTTAATAACTCATCCAAAGATCAGTACCTGAAAATCTTAAATATTATCTGCAGTGAATATGCCGTCGTTTTGAACTGTTTGAATGAAAAGCAATATGGCTTTATTATTTTCGATTTACATCCTGCAAGGAAACCCGATTGAGTTTGATTCAGTAGATAAAGCTTTACTACCAAACCAAAAAAATAAAAAAAGTCGCGTTGGGTAAAGCATGCAACATCGGCCCCGCTGCTACTACGTGCGATTAATCCGGATAAAACCTTTTTGAATAGAGTGTAAGCCATGAAGGCAGCTTGCGCCAAACCGCCGACCAGCGTGGCAAAGAAGTCGAAAATTACATTGCCGGAAAACACGGCAGCCTTTACAGGGAAAAATTCATCGAACATCATCAAACCCTGTCATCCATGAGCGATAATCCGTTTGCGCTTTTGGAAGAAATTCAACAACTGAAAAGCGACCTCCACAGCATGCACAATTCAAAATCATGGAAACTCACAGCGCCTTTAAGGTGGCTGTGCAGATTATTAAATATCAGTTAAAAAATGAAAAACGATCTACAATTCCGTCAAATCACTCCTGAGTTTTATGATGCCTGGAATGCCTTCGTGGATGCCTCCATTCAGGGTGATGTATTTTGCTATTCATGGTGGCTCGATGCCATCACCAAAGGGAATTTTAAAATCCTGGCAGTTTTTGAAAACAATGAAATCGTGGCCGGAATCCCGTTGGCTTACTATCTTGGGAAAATAAACGAACCTCCATTGACCCGGACACTTGGTCCGTTGTACAAGAACCTCAGTCATTTATCAGAGCACGATCGGATAACAATTCAACGTGTTTGGCTCAACCTGTTGCTGGATCATATTTCGATTGATGAAGTTGAACAGTTCTGCACTTCGCACAACTTTAACGACTGGCTTTCCTTTCGCTGGCATGGATACAGGCAAAACACCCGTTACACCTACCTGATTGAATATGATGGAAATGGAGAAAAAGAGTTGTGGGCGGGGTTAAACCGCGGACGGAAAGAAACCGTCAACAAAGCAATAAAAGAACACATCTCAGCAAAGGTTACCACTGATCTGAGCGATTTTTACAAGCTGATCGAGCTCACTTATCAGCGTCAGGGTCTCGTTTTCCGCTTTTCTTTTGACGACTTCAAATTGTTGGATGATGAAATCGTAAAACACAATCAACGCGTCATTCTTACAGTTTCCGATGATAAAGGCATTGCACACGCTTCCATCTATGTTGTTTTTAACACACAGAAGGCCTTTGCCTTGTTGAGTGCCGGCGATCCGCAGTACCGTCAACTCGGTGGCCATACCCTTGTGATATGGGAAGCAATAAAATACTTCCGCCTAAAAGTGAAGTATTTCAACTTCGGCGGTTCTGACATTCAACGAATCGAAAATCATATTCGCGGCTTTGGTGGTGAATTAAAACAATATTTTCATATCTACACCGAAAAACCGGTTGTGAAAGAAATTGAAAAAATTGTTGAGAGGGAAGTCATCAGGGAAGTGCCGGTGTTGCCCCCACCACCACCGCCAGACACACTGAAATATCATTTGAATATCATTTTCAGACATTCCTGGCATCTTGTTAAAAAAGCACTTTACAAAACTGGTATTCGTTTCGTTGGTCCAATTCGCGTAAGTGTTGTTACGGCCTGTTTCAATCATGGAAATTACATTCATGAAATGTTGGATTCTGTGCTCGCTCAAACTTTTAAAAACTATGAAGTCATTATTGTAAATGATGGTTCAACCGATGATACACCCCAAATCCTGAAGCGGATTAAGCACAAAAAAGTTAAAATACTCCATACTCCGAATCATGGACCGGCACACGCCCGAAACCTGGCAATAACCCATGCCAGAGGCGACCTGATTGTAAACCTTGATGCCGACAACCGGATTGCACCAAATTTTTTAAAGCAATGCGTTGAAGTGATGGATTGGAAACCAAACGTAGGAATTGCTTACAGCGATTTGTTGTGCTTTGGAGCTAAAAACGGACCTTACCTACTCCCTGAGTATAACCATGAAAACATGCTCCGATGGAATTGTATTGATGGCAATGCCTGTTTCCGAAAGACTGACTGGGAGGAATCCCCCGGGTATAATGACAACATGAAATATGGTTACGAAGACTATGATTTTTGGCTGTCAATTCTTGAATTGGGCAGGGAGGTCTGCAAGATTAATCAAACCCTGGTTTATTACCGCACCTACAACAATCCGGCAATGTGCCGCTCAGGAAGGCAAAAACAAAATCCTGCCCACACGGAAGAAGTAATTGTTCAGGCCTTCAGAAATCATCGCAACTTCTATCGCCGATCACCTGAGATTTACAGCGAATTTCTTGAAAGAGAGAAACAGTTTGAAGTGAAAAATCTTTCGCATCCCGGAATGATGGAAAGTCCTGTATTCAGCATTATTACACCAACAAATAAACGTCCTGATTTATTAAAAAGGAATATCGAAAGTGTTAAAAAACAATCATTCACAAATTGGGAACAAATAATTATTGATGATGCCAACGATCCAGGAACCATAGAAATAGTCATCGGAATAAATGACCCCCGGATCAGGTACATTGCTCACGAAACACAAAAGGGTGCAGCGGGCGCTTACAATACAGGCATGAAAAACTCAAGAGGTCAATACATTAATTTTCTGGATGATGATGATGAATATCTGCCTGGAATTCTGGAAAAAATTAAACGCACTTTTGACGAAGCTATCAACAATCCGGGTTTTGTCTGGACAGGTATAACCCACGTAAAAGATACTGATCATGGTGAAGAAATCATCAGAACCCAGGTTTGGCCAGCCGATTTTGAAACATCAGAAAAAGGTTTGATGGTTTCAACAGCCATTGGGAATGGTTTCGGATTGAGCATAAAGCGAGAATGTCTGAAAAAATCCGGTCTGTATGATGAAAGTCTCAAAGTAAGCGAAGACACCGATTTTATGCTTCGCTTATCTCTGTATTACAATTTCAGGACAGTACCTGAAGTTCTCGTAAAAATTCACCATCATGGACAGGATCAACTCACGCACGACAAATACAGCCGGGTAAAATGGAGTAGCTACGGTAAAATAATCGACAGGCATCACGCTTTTTTATCAAAGCACTGGGATGTTTATTACATGCACCTAAAGGTGTATGTAAGTCTTTGTCAACAGCTTAACGAAAAAGTATCTGCACGACAAGCGCTGTGGAAACTGATAAAAATATTTCCTAATCGTAGGCTTGCCTGGCTCGACTTGTTGAGTTATGAAATTTTCGGAAAGGATTATAATTCCTCAAAGATTAAGAAGTTACGGTACTTCTTTAAAAAACAGGTCAATTCTTAATTATCAAGACCTTTATGATAAACAATTCCTTTGTTGATAGATTGATGAGCTTTTTTGAAAATAAGGAGTCGAAAAATGAAGTTACAAAATTGCTCGTTACCATTATCAGGGGAAAAGCACAAAAAATGCAGGATAATCTGGTGATTGCTTACGCCGGAACCGATTATGAGAACGCCAGGTATTGGGCTTCAATGTTTCTGAATAATCCGCAAAATGGAGTGCCGGAAATGTTTTCGGAACTAAATCTGAAAAAAGACCTGATGAAAAAGCATCCTGATTGTTCGCTTTTACTGCAGGAATATTCGCCCGCTACCTCATTTATTTCCATCGAAAAATCATTTATTGTCCCACGCTTCATCAACACTGCCCTCGATATTTCGCCGCCGTTGAATGAAATTCTGAAAAAAAGTAAATCAGGTTTTGGCAGAATTGCCCGTTGGGTCAGGGCACAAAATCTGAGTTATGAATGTGTGAATACGCCGGAAGCTCAACAGGAATTTTATTATCAGATGTACCTTCCTTTTATCACCAAACGACACGAAGACAGCGCTTTGATTGTGAGTTTTGAGAATATTTTCTCATCGAAAATCCGCTCTGATTTAATTATGGTTACCAAAAATGGTGAACGATTGGCCGGGGCAGTGCTGCATTATTGGAAAAACAGGCCAACGCTTGGTTTTTTTGGTGTGAAAATGGACAAAATTGACGAAGTGCAAAGATGGAACACCGGAGCAATGTACTACTTCGCAATGCTTTGGGCGAAAAATGCAGGTATCACAACCTTGCATCTTGGCGGTTCATCGGCTTTTTTACTAAACGGCATCAACATTCTTAAAAATAAACTGGGTGGTAGGATTGATGTAGATGTACCCTGGCAAAATTCAGGAATGGTTGTTTTATCGTTACTGAAAAAAACTGATGAGATGAAAAGGTTCCTTGCATCAAACCCTTTTGCTTTTGTGGGAATAGAAGGTGATTTAAAAGCTGCTGTATGGCTTCCGTCAAGTAAAAATCCTGACCTGGCCGAAACCATCCGGCAGATTGATTCCGCAACCAAGCTTGGTATTCAGGATGTGGATGTTTTTGGGTGGTATTCCGCACAACAAATTTCAGCATTGCAAAATGAATTTAAAATGGCAAAAATTTCTTTTTCCTTTGTCGGCGATTTTTATTCTCACTGGAAATTATTTTTTTTAAACCATGATATTTAGCAGCACCATTTTCATCTTCTTTTTTCTGCCAATTGTAACTATCCTTTATTTGATATTACCCGAAAGGGTTAAAAGTATGTTTGCAGTAAATTCCAGTCTGGTTTATTATGCCTGGGGCAAAAAATAAATAATATTTGACTAAAACCCTGAATATCAAGAATATCAACTGCCATGACCTCCGGCAATTGAGCTTATCGAAACTAAGGCCAGAGCTATTGAAAACCAAATAGTTACCTTGGTGAGCCCAAAATCAACAGCTTTTAGACCCTACTCATTAGAGAAAAAAATGAAATATGAATTCAACAAGAGTTAAAAGCGTTTATGATAATTACGCAAACTATTATGACCTAATATTTTCGAGGGTTCTGGACGATGGAAGACGAAAAGCCATCGCCGGAATGGACATTAAACCTGACGAAAAAATCATCGAAATAGGCGTTGGGTCAGGTCTTTCATTTAAGCATTACAATAATTCTCAACCTGATTTTTCGATAACGGGTATTGATATTTCGGCGAAAATGCTTGAGAAAGCAAGGAAAAAGGCATCTGCTTTCAGTAAACTGAAAATCGACCTCAGGTTATTGAATGGCGAAGAAACCCCTTTTGAAGATTCGACTTTTGACAAGGTAGTATTGATGTATGTTTATTCGGTAACCCCTGATCCCATCAAGTTGCTGAAAGAATCGTTGAGGATTTGTAAAGATTCCGGCAGCGTTCATATCATTAACCATTTTAGCAACTACAAAGGCAACGGTCTTTCGCTAAGTGAGCGACTCTTAAGCCGTTACAGCGAACGGATTGGCTTCCGGTCTCAATTTTCCTATTCAGAATACATAACCGGTTTAGGACTTGAAATCGCAAGTGTTACAAATGCCAATTTGTTCGATCTTACCAGAATAATCCATTTGCAGAAGGCTCAAAACACCCATATTTTAACCAAAAAAAGCAGATGAGAATCAAGCACCTGATCATCTTTAACCTTGTTTTTTCGACCTTCATTATCCTTTTCTTCTATCATCAATTTGATTTGTTGACAGGCAAATCTATTCCAATACACATTGCCCTCGTCGGATATGGGCTGTTGTTGATTTATCTGACAGGATTGTTGTTTGCCAGGTTTTTCCCAAAAGTAATAGCCGGACCGCTTATCATCACCTTGATTATCGCCGGCCAGCTATTCCTTTTTTTAACGTATGCCGGCTATCATTTAGGTATTCAAATCTGGGGTTATCCCCTTACCTTCGATATCGCCAGGATTTATATATTTGAACTGAAAAATTTATCAGGTAAACTTCCATTACCCGATTCAGTGGTATTATCAATCGTAATTTCGGTAGTGCTGATCACAATAATACCGGTTATAGCATCCTCCGGAAAAATACTTTCCGACCTCCAGCAAAAAAGTTCTGTTTTCTTCACCAAAAAAAAACTACTCCCGATATCATTACTTTATTTATTGTTTCCGTTACTTTTCTTTGGTTGGGGCTGGATAAAAGATACACTCAATTACAACGATCCGGTACTTTCGTTCATTCAGTATGATCTTGCCCAAGGGCATACGATAACTTATGCCGGCTTCGACGGAGCTGGCGCATTAAAGGAATATCCAAAAAATCAGGATTTTGATAAAAAAAATGTCATCCTGATAATTTGTGATGCACTTCGATCGGATCATACAAGTGCCTATGGCTACTACCGGAATACCACGCCATTTTTAGATTCAATAATCAAATCGGATCATGCCGTCAGGGTTGACCATTTCTTTTCGACGAGTTCGCGTTCGGTAAATGGTGTTTTAAACATCCTGGCATCAGATTATAATATTCTGAACGCTAAATTTTTCCTGCACGATTTACTTTGGAGTCAGGGATACAAAATCAATTTCATTGTGAGCGGCGACCACACGAACTTTTACAATCTGAGAAAACACTATGGCAATAATATTGAATATTTTCATGACGGGGTTTCAGCTTTGACTACAAATCCGGAAGCATCGATAAATAATGATAAAGCTGTTGTTTTGGATAACCTTGCCGGGATACCCAGCTCAGACGGCAAGCCTGCATTTTTTTATATTCATTTTATGAGTACCCATCATGCCGGTATTGCCGACACTGCCTACTTCATTTTTAAGCCAAACCGAACCACCGCCTTCAATACAATGATATCTGCTGAAATCCTCAATAATGATTATGACAACAGAGTATCTCAGGTGGATGCCTATTTAAAGCAAACCATGAAAATTTTAAAACAAAAAGGATTTCTGGATAATGCAATTGTTGTCATTACAGCCGATCATGGGCAGGGACTGACCGAATTTGGTTTTGTTGGTCATGCGCAATCTGTTTTCCCAAGCGAAATAAGAATTCCTCTGATATTGTTCGAAACCGGAAACAAAACTAACATTCAAAAAGTTAATCTGCCTTTTGCAAACCAGTTGGATATTGCACCCTCAATTGTTGATCTGCTGGGCATCCCGATTCCAAAAACATGGGGTGGATTTTCGGTTTTTAAAAATGAAAGGCGTGACTTTATTTTTCAGCAGGAAAAATCCTTCTATTCCTGCATCTGGCATGATAAGCAGAATATTTATCAGTTTATTTACAATTCAAATGACAAGCATACGCAGGTTTTTGATGTTGGTGTGACAAACATCCCGACCGACAATATTCAAAGCCAGATTAATGAAAAACGGCTAAGATTGGTCAAAGTGAGGCTGGAAGAATTTTTCGACATCGAAATTCAACAGGAATAAACAACTGCAATCGACGTATGCGGTTTTATCTGCAAGCTAAATACCGGACGGCAAATAGTAATTCAATCAAACAATCACAAAAAAAATCCATCTATGGCAAACCCATTGGAAGACTATTTTTTCCAAAATCGTAAAAACATAATCTACAAATGGACGCACTACTTTGAGATTTACCACCGGCATTTCCTGAAATTTGTTGGCAAGGATTGTGTAATTGTTGAAATTGGCGTATCAGAAGGCGGAAGCCTGCAAATGTGGAAACATTATTTCGGCGAAAAAGCCAGAATATTTGGTATAGACATTTTGCCCGAATGTAAACAGCTTGAGGAAGATCAAATCGAAATTTTTATCGGCTCTCAGTCCGACAGAGAATTTCTTAAGGAGCTAAAAACCAAAATCCCTAAAATTGATATCCTTATTGACGATGGCGGTCATACCATGGAGCAGCAAATCACAACTTTTGAAGAGTTGTTCGACCATATCAGCAACCATGGGATTTACCTTTGCGAAGACACACATACCAGTTATTGGGAGGGATATGGCGGCGGCTACCAAAAACCCGGGACTTTTATCGAATATGCCAAACAACTGATTGATCAGCTTCATATAAGGCATTTATTGGATGACAAAATACCTGAAACCAATTTTACAAAAACAGCCAACTCCATTCATTTTTACGATAGTGTTGTGGTAATCGAAAAAATACTGCAAAAACCGTCAATGGCGTTGCAAACGGGTGAAGGCAGCCACTACAACGAATATAAAGTTTCGCCAACCGATCTGGAGATTTTTAATCTTAAATTAAAGATTTTAGGTTCAGAAATCGCTCAGGGCTACAATCCGCTAATGTTCTATTATGAAACCTCCTTTTTAAAAATCTTATTAAAAGAAAAGTACGAAGGAACAAGCTGGCCTGAAACAGGCGAAACCATGATTGGCTACAAACGCCTGACGAACTTAGAATTTTGTGTTAGGGAAACCATTAAAAATAACATCCCCGGCGATTTGATCGAAACCGGCGTGTGGCGGGGAGGAGCTTGTATTTTTATGCCGGCATTGCTGAAAATATTTGAAGTGAAGAATAAAATGGTTTGGTTAGCTGACAGTTTTGAAGGTTTACCGAAACCATCACCTGAGTTTTTTCCTGATGATGAAGGCGATAAACACCATACTTTTTCAAGATTGGCAGTTTCTATTGAGGAGGTTAAAGACAACTTCAAAAAATTTGGACTACTCGATGAAAATGTAAAATACCTAAAAGGCTGGTTTAAAAACACGCTACCCTCAGCACCCATCCAAAAACTTTCCTTACTCAGGCTCGATGGCGATTTGTACGAATCAACAATCTATGCACTGTTTTATCTTTATCCAAAACTTTCGGTAGGTGGGTTCTGTATTGTTGACTACTGGGGTGCATTACCCGCATGTAAAAAGGCCGTTGAGGATTACCGCCATATTTTCAACATCCATGAACAAATTCGTGTAATTGACTGGGCGGGCATGTATTGGAAGAAGGAAAAAAACATCCCTAACATATCATGGAATGATTTTATAGACCTAACACATTAAACTTTAAAAAATGAAATTCAACAATATCATTTTTTCAGATGTATGGTTCAACGATAAGCTTTCGGCCTGGATCGAGCATTATTCATTTGCCTTTTTTCTGGTCGAAATGCTAAGACCCAAAACTTTTGTAGAACTTGGAACACATACCGGCGGGTCTTATTTTGCATTCTGTCAGACAATCAAAACACTGCAAATAAAAACAAAAGCTTATGCTGTTGACACATGGCAGGGCGATGAGCATTCAGGAATTTATGGTGAGGACGTTTTTAAACAAGTAAATCAAACCAACCAGGAAAATTTCGCTCACTTCTCCACCCTCCTTAAAACAACATTTGATAATGCCGGACAACATTTTGAAAACGGCAGTATTGATTTGCTACATATCGATGGTTTGCATACTTACGAAGCTGGGAAACATGATTTCGAAAGATGGCTTCCAAAAATGAGTGATACTGCGGTAATGATTTTTCATGATACAGCAGTTAAATTCGAAGATTTTGGCGTTTGGAAACTTATGGAAGAGTTAAGACAGAAATACCCTTACTTTGAATTTGAACATGGATTTGGGCTTGGTATTTTATGTACAGGATCCAAAATAAATCAGGATTTTTTGAACTTTGTAAATTCGGCAAATGCTAATGATGACATAAAAAATCTATTCTCATCAATTGGAAGAAAGAACCTGCTTGAATACCAGCAAAAGCAGCAAACTGAACAAATCAGGATATTGACCGATAACCTTGATTTACTCACTCTAACAATAAAACTGAAAGATGAAGTAAACAACATGCTTCGTCAAAAAAACGAACTTCAAAAACAACAATCAGACACGAAAATAAAATCACTTGAGAACGAACTCTTTGCTCACATCTCAACAATTGAAAATCTTGAAAACCAAATAAAGATTCAGGAAAAACTTGTACCGGAAATTTCCGATTCACTCTTGCGGAAGACTACTTCACCGCTCCATAAGTTGAGGACATTTTTAAAGTTGAACTATTTCAAGCTTCTTAAGCAAAAGCGCTTAATAGAAAGAAGCGAACTTTATGACAAACAATATTACCTGCAAAACAACCCAGATGTAAAATCGTCAGGTATGTCTGCTATCAAGCATTATCTTTTATTTGGCGGCTTTGAAGGAAGAAAACCTTCCAAAAAATTCGATTCTGCTTTTTACCTGCAACAAAACCCGGATGTGAAAGCTTCGGGGATGAACCCGCTGGTTCATTATATCTTGCATGGACAAAAGGAGAACAGGCAAATAATACCTTTGTTGAAATAAATAAAATACTAATTAACTGCAATGAAAACAATCCCGTTTTGCGATCTTCAGCGGTCAAATGAACCTATTCGAAAAGAAATCGAACACGCGCTAGCTGGCTGTATTGACCGTTCATCATATCTGCGCGGCTCACAAACACATTTGTTTGAAGAAGAATGGGCCAACTATTGTGGTCAAAAGTATGCTGTATGCTGTAATAGTGGCACAGATGCGCTCACCCTGGCAGCAACGGCAATGGGTCTAAAAACTGCCACAATTCCTGCCAATACGCTTCCGCTTACAGGAACAGGGCTTCATCGGGGTGATGTTGATGTAAAAATTGCCGAAATAAATTCGGAGGGATGGATTTCTTCACCAGTGGAAGATAACGTACCTGTATTGATTTTTGGACGACTCCCTGAACCTGGTTCCGCTGTTGCCCGGCTTTATGATGCCGCTCATGCCCATGGCTGGAAGCCTTATGAAGGAACAAACGCTGCCTGGAGTTTTTATCCGACAAAATCGCTGGGAGCTATGGGAGATGCCGGTGCGGTGACCACCGATGATGAATCGATCGCATTGAGTATGCGTGAATTATGTGGCAGGGACGATAGTTTACACGACCGCCGGCAAATTACCTCAAGAATTGATGAGATACAGGCAGCCATTTTGCGTGTAAAACTAAAACTTTTGCCGGTTTGGCTGGAGATGCGACAGGAAATCGCACAACAATACAACCACCGGTTACGTGATCATGGCATTACGATTAGCGGTAAATCATTGCATCACCTTTATGTGATCAGGGTAAAAAACCGGGATGATTTGATGACATTTCTCAATAGTCGTGGTATTGGATGTAAGGTTCATTGGAGCAGTCCGTTAAATAAGGTATCAGGACCATGGACAGCTTCCGGAGCATTTCCGGAAGCAGAAAAATGGTGTGATTCCATTTTAAGCCTTCCCTGCTTCCCCGGTCTTACATCAACCGAAATAACCGATGTTTGCGATGCAATTGAGGAATTCTATAAAAATGTCGTTTAGTTAAGGAGTTGAACGCTGATGCAAGCAACGCTGATCCGCCATTAGTCGGACAGGTTTTTCGCGGATTTCTTGTATCAGAAACAGTTGTAATCCGCGTTCCATTTTATATTTGATAATTAAACGACATTGAATTTTTTAGTGAAAATGTTCAGAAAACCGATTGACCTTTTTATGAAAAATAATCACGGATTTGAAACTATGGCAACAAAAAACCTTGCTGCAATTCTGGCTGACGAGGATATGAAATCTACTCAAAATCATCCCGGCCGTCGGTTTTCATCGGGAACCCGACCAGTAATCCGATGGATTAAAGGCGACGGACTTGATGATATGGTAACCCGTGCTGCAATCGGCCAGGCAACCCGGCTTTTCGGCAGTGAAGTCGACTATTGCCTTTGCACTCAAGGTATCGATGCTTCGCGTGTTAGAAGTATTCTGGAATGGGCTGATCAACCTGTGGAATGGTGGCCGGTTTCAGAAGAAGATAATCCTGAACTTGCCCGGTTTCTGATGGATGCTGGCTGCCCACCCGAAAATTTCGGCTACTGGTGGAAATGGTTTCCCGAAAGGGTGAGACCTGATGCACCGGAATGGATTCTTGACGGAGATATGGTAATTACAGGAAAACCTGACTGGTACAAGCAATGGAAAGAAGGAGAAGATTTTGTGAGGCTTTCGCAGGATGATGCAGGACACGACTTAATATACGGAAGATATGCCAGATTGGTTGATAAAGACTTAAGGTTCTATTCAGGCCTGGCATCACTTTCGCCAAAATGCAGATTCATGCCCAAGTTAGCGGAAGTGTTGGCTGAACAGCCATTAGCAGCAGGGCATCATGGTATAAATGACATGGATGAGCAGGGGATCATTGCTGCAACATTTCAAAAATTGACTGCAAAACCAATACCTTTGTATGAATTTCCTTTTTGCATCGCTTTCCTGGATTACATCAGTTATGGATTAAAAGGTGATCAGGGTAATGTATGGGGTTATCATTTTGGGAATGCTTTTAGGATGGCAAATCCCCATTTTGAAAGTCTTACATCTGAAAAAAAGATATTTTCCAAATCTGATTCTCCTCTAATTGAAAAGTTCAGATGGCTTAGGAATTATGGCCAATGGGGAATTCCCGGCTGGTCAATGACGGATGATGCTACCGAAATAATACTTAAACATGCCACTACATTTGCCGGAAAAAATGCTTTGGAACTCGGAACCTCACGAGGCCGGCTCACAGCCATGCTAGCAATTTTGGGCTGCAAAGTAACCACCGTTGATCATCAAAACCGGGGTGCGGCTGACAACCTCGACGGTTTGGCGGTAACTGTGGTTGTGGATGACATCGTTCACTTTATGACGACATCAAACCGGTTTTTCGATCTCGTAATCTGCGACATACACGGTAACTCATCCCGTGATTGGAAAAGATACTCACGACCACTGAAGATGCTTGTGAAAAATGGCAGTACACTAATCATAAATAATTATCTGCTCAACAAAATACCTGAATGGCACGAAGAAACTGGTGTAGAGTGGTTTCTGAAACAACTGCCCGACCATTGGAGTGTTACCTTACACGCAGACATTACACCGGGAATTGCCATTGTTACCAACGATTTCAGGATCAAATTCAATAAAAAAAACAGGATGCTTTCAAAGTGGTTTTCCGGTCTGTTTACAAAACTAAATCATTCTTTCCGGTTGTTTCGTGTTGATTTCATCCGGAAACGCCTTCAAATCATCAGGAATACGGGAATAATCAAGCGAAGTGGTTTTTTTAGTGAAAGCTACTATCTGAAAAACAATCCCGATGTAGCCAAATCGGGAATGAACCCCGCCAGGCATTACCTGCTTTACGGCGGCTTTGAGGGCCGAAACCCATCCGAAAAGTTCGATTCTTCATTTTACCTGGAACAAAATCCTGATGTGAAGGCTTCGGGTATGAACCCGCTGTTGCATTACATCAGATTTGGTAAAAATGAACAAAGGAAAGCACATAAAGACTAAATTTTATGAAACTTACTGCCATCGTGGTTAATTTCTTTACCGAGGAATTTTTACCTGGATTACTCAATATCCTTGAAGAAGAAAAATGTATCGATCAAATCGTTATTGCCGATAACGGGAGTTTAAATGATCTTCATGAAATCACCGGCAGTTTTTCAAAAGTAAAACTCAAAACAATGCCGTACAATCCTGGATTTGGTGCGGCAGTAAACCGTGTTACCGAACAATATCCGGCCGAATATTATTTAATCATCAATCCTGATACCCTGCCTGATCCTGGATTTGCGGGGCATTTATTGGAAGTCGCAAAGCAAACCAACGCTTTGATAGCCGGGCCACGCTTTTATTGGGACAATGAAAAAACTTTCAGGCTGCCGCCTGCTTTGGGCTATTCATGGAAAACCCATTTCGACATACAACTTTTACAAGCCGGATCTCCCGATGCAAAATTAGTTGGTGATGCCTGGATATGTCGCCATGAGCGGTTCTGGAACGCTGATGAGCCATTCGCCGAGCCTTTTCTTTCCGGAGGCTGCTTGCTGATCAAAAACGATCGCAAATTTTTTGCTGACGGAAAGATTTTCGACGAACGCTTTTTCCTTTATTATGAAGAAACAGATCTCTGTTTTCGTGCCTTCGCGCAAAATCAAACCATTGTTGTTATCCCAAAAGCCGAAGTAGTGCATTATTGGGATCAGTCGCCTTCGGCAGAGAAGGGGAGGTTGATGGCTGAATCGCACAGCAAATTTATGCTGAAACATTATGGCAGGTCTCCTGATTTTCCGTTGCCTCCGCAAGTCCAAAATCCAAAACCAGAAATTATTGATTTAAGTGAAATAGTATCATCTGCAATATTTTCACTCGAAAATAATGTGGCTGAGCAAAAACTTTTTTTTGAAATCGGACTTAACCCGTATTTCATCCCTTTTGCACAGGCTGACATGACAGGAAAACATTTTCAAATTCCGGAAGCACTGATAGCCCGGCTAAAACCAGGCGGTTATTACTGCCGTATCCGAAACAAATTAAACCAAACTTTGAAAATATGGATGTGGAAAAAACCTTAGAAACTGCTTATGGCCGTTTTTTACTCAGGCCTTACAGGGACGAAGATGAAGAAAAAGTAATCGAACTTTGGGAGGCTGCTTTTAAACAAACGTTGAACAGGAAAATCTGGCGATGGAAATTCCATGATAACCCTTTTGGCAGGCAAATCATGCTATGCCTTACCGAAAGCGGAATGCCCATTGCGATGTACGCTGGCATTCCTTACATCGCCAACTGGAACGGGCAGCAAATCAGGATGACACAATTGATTGATAATATGTCGCACCCCGATTTCAGGCAGGCAACCAATGGACGGAAAGGTCTGTTTATCCAAACCGCCGAATTTTTCTTTGAGGTTTTTCATGGAATTCATGCTTCCGAATTAATCTATGGATTCCCTGGCCAAAAACATTTCAGGCTAGGCAAAATTTTTCTGGATTATGATGTTATAGGCGAAGGTGGAATTTTTCTCGAAACTGCACCGTCTCAAATCAAAAAACAGTATTTGTTTACGCTAAGAAGCATCGGCATACCAGCGAACTTCGACGAAAGTTTTGATACGTTGTGGTACGAAGCAAAAGTAAATTATCCACTTTCTGTTTGCAGAGATTCCCGCTTTTTAAACTGGCGGTTCACCCAACACCCGGTCAACAAATACCGGATTTACACTTTAAAGAACTGGAAAGGGAAACCAGACGCATACCTGGTTTTATTCATGGACCATGAAATGGCAACGATTGTGGATATTTTCGCAAAAAAAGATCTTACAACAGCCGGAACGCTAATTTATAAAGTCGCCAGGGAACTCAGTAAAGCAGGTATTGAAAAAATGAGAATCTGGTTACCAAAGAATCATTTTCTCAGTAGTCAACTGCTACAATGTGGTTTCCGTGAGTTTCAAGAGCCTCTCGGAATTATTCCCGGATTTATACACTTCGATGATTCAGGGGCCAGCAAAATTCCAGTCGAAAACCTATATTACACCATGGCCGATGGCGACCTGTTTTAATACTTTGCACGATGCAACCTGAAAACCAAAAGGTACTTGCGGCAATTGTTACCTACAACGGCGCTGAAACCATTCGGGAAACAATCACAGCCATTGAGAAGCAACATCGCCCACCCGATGCATTCCTGATCATTGATAATGCTTCAAAGGACGATACCATGAGAATTATCCACCAGATAAAAATCAGTAATCTTAAAATCAACCAACGGAATAAAAACGAAGGTGTTGCCGCAGCTTACAACATAGCTTTAGAGGAAGCTCTGAAAAACAACTATAACTGGCTTTGGTTGTTCGATCAGGACAGTGTTTGCCAGCCCGATTGCCTCGAAAAACTTCTTACCGAAGCCGAAATAATCAAATCATCTGGTATATCGCCTGCTGCGCTATTTCCATCACATTATTTAAAATCGCACCCCGATCATTTACTTCCGCCCTGGAAATGGAACGGGCGCGAAATGGTTGATATCTTCACCCCCGAAAACACAGCCAAAAATCATACTCCGGTTCACACTTCGATGACTTCGGGCACTTTGTACAATCTTGCTGCAATAAAAAAGGAGAAAGGTTTTCGTGAAGATTTTTTTATTGATTTTGTTGACCACGAATATCACATGAGATTATCATCAAAAGGATACAAACTTTTTTGGATAAATAATGTCCGGGTTTTACATGAACTTGGCAAAACCAAAACCAATGCTGTGGGTCAGACAATAAATTATCATGAACCCTGGCGGTACTATTTTATCGGCCGGAATATGTTTTCCTGCTATTTAAAATGGGGTGGATTGAAGGCTGTCAGGCGGCTTTGGAAGGTATCGAAACGCCAGCTTATATCATACAGATCGTTGGCCGGGGTTAATCACAAATTGATCTGGAAATATTTTAATCTTGGTATCAGAGATTCGGTTATAAGTAGGATTTACAAAATGAATCCACCAAAAACCATCAGTTCATCAATACAGTAGCAATATCGAAAATAAAGCAATGACCCAATCACCGGAACAACAAGTTATACCTAATTCACCATCGAAGCTTCCGGCAGGAAGTACCCTCATCTTTGCCCCCCACCCCGACGACGAGGTTTTCGGCTGTGGCGGAGCTATCATCAGGCATTTACAACATGGCGATGCCGTAAAAGTTGTGATTGTTACCAATGGTGGATTTCCGCTTACTGAAGAACAAACCCGGTCAGGCGAAGAATATGCCAAAATCAGGAAAACAGAATCCCGCAAGGCCGCAGCCATTCTGGGTTATGGCGATCCGGAATTTCTTAATTATCCCGACAATGAACTTAAAAACAACGAACAGCTTATCCTGCATTTGCTTCAGATCATTCGTCAAAATGATCCCAAAATCATCTATCTGCCTTCCAAAACCGAGCTGCATCCCGACCATATCGCCCTTTCGATGGCTGCAACCGAAGCCGCACGACGTCATCCGGAAATATTAACCCTGGCTTATTACGAAATCGGCAGCGTACAAAACGCCAATTTCCTGCTCGATATCACCGACCTGCAGGAGCAGATAAACTTAGCGATGAACTGTTTTGAGAGCCAGCTTGCCGTGCAGGATTACAAATACCACATCAACGCTTTACATGCTTACCGGACCTACCACCTCCAAAAGGAAGTAAAACTTGCCGAAGGTTACCAGGTTATCAGCTCGAAAACATTAAAAAATGGCAGCGATCTCTGGCAGCAAAATCTATCGAAAAAGCCGGCTTCACAAAAACCAAAAATGCCTGAAACAGGTCGCCCGTTGATCTCGGTTATCGTTCGTACCATGAACCGCCCCGAACTTGCTGAAGCTTTAGATTCCATTGCGAGTCAAACCTATCCGGATATTGAAGTGATTGTGGTGGACGCGAAGGGCGAAAACTTGTTAAATTTGGGTGATCAATGCGGGAAATTTCCGTTGCGGCTGATCTCAAAAAATCAGCCGCTAAGTCGTGCCCAGGCTGCAAATGCCGGACTTGAAGCCGTTAAAGGAGAATATTTTTGCTTTCTGGATGAAGACGATCTCATGCTATCGGGGCACCTCGAAACGCTTTTTTCGCATCTTCACAATTCGCCTTTTCCTGCTGCCTACGATATAGTCGAAAGGGTTAACGACAAGAATGAATTTGAGTTTAAATACGACAAGGAGTTTGACAAAACTAGTTTGCTGATAGGGAACTTTATTCCGCTACACGCCATCATTTTCAAAAGTGAAATTCTCGAAAAAGGCGTTTGCTTCGACCATCAGTTTCCGGTTTTCGAAGATTGGGATTTCATGCTGCAGGTAGCTCTACTTGGCGATTTTTTATTTGTGAATCATCCCGGCGGCATTTACCGGAATTTTAATACTTCCGGTGTTCACTCCGATATGGATAAATCCTATCAATTCAAAAAGCAGGTGTTCAGGAAATGGTTGCCTGCGCTCTCCGATACTCAACTGAAGCTGTTCATCGACAGCATTTATCATCTTGATAACCGGCAGGAATTTTACTATTTCGCACAACTGTTTATCCAAACAAATACAGAAGCCTTTAGCGAAGCAACTTCTTTAACCCAAATCATCAATTGCTCCGAAACAAAGCTAAGTTTTAGAATTTTACATCAGGAAAAAATAACTGGCCTCCGCTTCGACCCACTCAATGGTTTTGTAATTCTAACGATAAAAAATATCCTGCTGACAAAACAGGGAAAACCCGTTACAACAAACTTTAAGCTCACCTCCAACGCAACGCATGTTGATGGGCAGGTGTATCTTTTCGATACCAGCGACCCGCAGATATTTATTGATTTTGAAGAAAAAGAGGGTATTGAAGTCGATGAAGTACTTTTGCAACTGGATTACCAAAAAACAGGAAGCGAAGCACTGGCTTATGTTTTGGGCTTTAATGAAGGAATTATGTTAAAAAATGATGAGGAATTGATTAAACAAGCAGAAACTACCGGTAATATGATAGAGCCGGATACTGGCTTAACTTTGAATAATAACAATTTAGATGCCCCAAAACCACAAAATCGAAAACTGACCCAGGTTTTTCAGAACATTAAAATTGAATTTCAGGAATCCATCGCCTTAAATGACAAGAAAATTCAGGAACTTGAGCGTAATCTCACTATCAAAATCACTGAACTTGAAACCTTAATGGCGCAAAACCAAAGCCTGCAACTAACAAAAATCAACCTTGACGATGAGCTTCATGAAAAACTAAACTCACTTGAAGCCTTGCAAAAACAGGTACTTAAATCAGAAAACCAGCTCAGGGTTTTACGAAACAGTTTTCTGATCAAGATTCCCAAAAAGACAGGAAATATCTTCAAAGCATTGTTTTCCAACATCGTTACACGAAAAATTCATCATACCTGGAAGGTTTTAAGAGACTCCGGAATAATCAGGAAAAGCGGCCTGTTTGATGAAATGTATTACCTGGAGCATAACCCGGATGTTAAACATTCAGGGAAGTCACCACTGAAGCACTATCTTTTGTTCGGCGGCTTTGAAGGGCGCAATCCTTCAAAAGTATTCGACAGCATCTATTATCTTGACGAAAACCCTGATGTTAAACAAAATGGCTACCATCCATTGCTTCATTACATCCTTCATGGAAGTTATGAAGGAAGAAAACCTGCTCCTGACTATTATCCCGGAGATCGACAGCAAGGTGCTTTTTCGTTTTGGCCGTTCCATCCGAAATACTGCAAAATGCAGGTAATTCCTGTCAGCAAACCTCATTTTTCGCCTCCAGTCAATGACTTTTCGCTCGAAGTTCCCTTTAAATTTCCATTGGAATTAATCAAACCAGCGCCTGGCATTGCGGTAATCTGTCATATATTTTATGTCGATCTTATTGATGAAATAAAAAATCATCTAACCAACATCCCGTATGGTTTCGATCTTTTTGTTACCACCGATTCCGAAGAAAAGAGAAATTTCATCACTGCAGCATTTTCAGGATGGAAATTTGGAAAAGTCGATGTAAAAACCTTTGGGAACCGTGGCCGCGACATCGCACCAAAACTTTTATCCTGGCCCGAGGTTTATGAGAAGTACGAGTATTTTCTTCATATCCACACTAAAAAAACCTTGCAGGAGGAAGTCTTAAATAACTGGCGGAAATATCTTTACGACAACCTTTTAGGCTCCGAAGAAATTGTAAAGAGTGTCTTCGTGGCTTTTGGCTGCGACGCAAAACTGGGGATTGTTGCTCCACAGCATTTCCAGAACGTGCGGCATGCCATAGGTTGGGGATATAATTTTGAGATTGCCGAAAAAATTGCCGAAAAAATGGCAATCCCTATATCAAAAAACGGCCCTGTTGATTTCCCTTCCGGTTCGATGTTCTGGGCAAGGTCGGCTTCCATTAAACCGTTGCTCGAACAAAATTTCACACTTGCTGATTTTCCGGAAGAATCAGGCCAGATCGACAATACCCTGGCTCATGTTATCGAACGGCTTTACTTTTTTGTGTGCGAAAAAGCCGGCTATAAATGGATAAAAATCATTCATCCTTCCGGAAAAATCAATACAGGCAGAAGCATCAGCGTTGAAGGAAAAGAAGATCTTCCCCAATTAATCCGGCAGATTCAGTTCCCGCTTTTAGCTGACACTGCTTTCACAAACTTTAATGACGGTTCGTCGAACAGCATTTCACACCGTGACTTCCTTTCAGCAAATGAAACCGATCATCAAAAACTGCATGAGTATGATTTCCTGATGAAAAATGAACCGATCGAACGAAAATATTACCGCAAAATATATGAAAATTCGGACTATACTTTTTTGAGTCTGGATGGTTTTATCGGCGAACTTAAATTACACAATGCCGGGAAAACAAGTAAAATTGATTTCGATGAAACATTTTACATCCAGGCAAACACCGACGTAGCCATGATGTTATCAAATGGCTCCTTCGAAAGTGGCTTTGTTCACTTTTGTTTAAGTGGAAGCAAAGAAAACAGGAAATGGAGCAACCGGCAACTCACTAAAAAATTCGATCTGCAGCCCAATTACCCAACCGGAATGTTTGCGCCGGTAAAAATTGGTCCTCACCAAAAAATTGAACCATTATTTAAAACACTGTCAACAAGCAAAGAGCCTTTTCTGCTCATCCTTTTCGGACACCTGCAAAGTGATTTGTTTTATGCCGGTTACAATGCTTTTTTTGGTGATTTCGTACCGGTTTTTGAACAGTTTTCGAAAATCATTTTATCTGTCGAAAGCGACACCATCGAACCCGGCCTGGCAACGCAATACGCTGATAAAATTGAAGTCATCAGTCAAAAGCAATTAAAAAATATCCAATTCATGCCGGATGTGATTGTTGGTTTCAGCAACCATGAGGTTAACAAAGCCCTGGCAATGTTCAACAACCCTGAACGACTGGTTTATTATTGCCAGGAGTACGAAGCTGGTTTTTATCCGTTTGGCACCGATTTTATTAAAGCCGAAAGGGCAATTACAATTCCCGGAAACATTATCCTTTCGACGGGTTTGTTGAAGAATTTTCTTCAGAAAAAACAATTGTTGAACAATAGCAACGTATTTGTAACAAGTCCTGAAATCGAGGTGTTAACGGTAAAGCCCGAAAAGACCAAAAAGCTTTTCTTTTATTTCCGTCCTGAATATTTCCATACCCGGAATATCCCGGAAATACTATGGGAAACGGTACACCGGTTCTGTGAAACCCACAGCGGTTACGAAATTTATATGGTTGGCTCAATCGAAACGCGGTTCTCTTTTGAAATTAACCACAACCCTGTTTTTGTTTTGAGCAAGCTTCCAAAAACCGACTATATCAACCTGATAACTTCGTGCGATGTGGTGGTTGCAATGATTTACTCGGCACATCCCGGCGTTATTGCCTTTCAGGCCGCCGCTTCAGGTATTCCAACAATTACCAATATTTTCGACAACAGAGATGCTGCCACTTTAAAGCAAATATCTGATAATATTGTGCCCTTTGATCCGGTAAACGACCTGCTTTTGGATAAAATTGAGCTTGCATTATCCATGCCGAAAGGAAAAAAATCTTTCGATCAGGAATTGTATGGCGGAAAAAAAGAAGACCTGACACTTTCGGAGTTTATTTTAAAAATCCGGAACCACTAAAAAAACCAACAAATACCAACCAGGAAATGGCTGAAAAACTAATGATTTATTTTCATATCGGGCAACCAAAAACGGGTACCAGCGCCATTCAGGCATTTTTTAACTACAACCGCGAAATTCTATTGAAGGAGCATAACATTCTCTATCCAAACTTTAAGGATAATAACATTGCTAAAGGGTTTTATCACAATCATGGGGAATTGTTTACACAAGCTATTTCAAATTCCGATTTTGATCTTGCAATGAATAAATTTGCATCCTGCCAGGTTTATTGTGCCGAAAACGATATTTCGGAGGTGGTAATTAGCTGGGAGGGATTCCAGATTCCGCAATGGATAGGACTGATCGATCAGATTCAGAAAAAACTGAATTGCGAAGTGAAGATCATTCTTTATCTGCGCAGGCAGGATTTGCTTTACGAAAGTTCCTGGAAACAGTGGGGGCATAAAAACATAAATATCAAAACGATCCAGGAATACATTGCGTCAAGAGATAAAGATCATCTGAAGGATATAAGAAAATGGCTCGAATATTTTACACCCGAACAGTTCATTGTAAGGACGTATGAAAAAAGTTGTATAGGCGATGATGTGGTAACCGACTTTTTGAAAATAGTAGGGATTAACAGTAAAACCGGCTTTATTGAGCCGCCGGATAACAATCTGAATGTAAACGCCGGATTGAAGCCGGAGGTGGTAGAGATGCTCCGGTTGTGCAATTATCTGGTCAATAACAGAAATGATCACAAACTCTTAAACATGATGTATTCTTCGCTTTCAGAGAGGTATAAAAAAAGAAATCCCTTTGAAAATTATGGTTTTCTGACGCTTGACGAAAGAAAAGCGATCATCGCCAGGTTCGACCAGTCAAACCGGGAAATAGCAAAAATATTCTTTGGCGAATCCAGAGAAAACCTTTTTCTGGATCCTCTGGAAATTTCGGGTGATGAACCGGAATATTTTACCGGGCTTACCCTTGAAAACACGATACCAGTTTTTATGGAATTAATGCTTCACCAGGCAGATCAGATTCAATCGCTCATCGAAAAAAACAATGCGTTGTCCAACGAAATGAGCAAAAATATTACCCCTAAGTTTTTCGATTTAACATTTGTTGCCCTGGATTTAATAGAATTTTTCAATAATATTTCCGAGGAAAACCAGATTACAGGCAAAAGAGTCAACAAAAAAGGATTTGAATTTACCTCAACCGGCAATGATCCTGCATTTATCTTCGCAGATTATCTGACTTTTAAAAACACAAGAGCCATCCGGATTGAAATAACAACGCCCGCTGCAACGAATT
>CAJATL010000040.1 GCA_903944895.1 uncultured Bacteroidota bacterium | reverse complement strand
CTTCGGGTCGTAGAAGAAATGAGACAGTTGATATTAAAACAAATGCTTCAGCATAGAGAACCAAACAGAAAATTTGAAAGACGAACAAAACAAGGAAAATATCGCAAATATAAATAATTATACTATGTTAGCGCCATTACTGTTGTAATGGGTGCTGTGGTTTCGATTATCGGGCTTGAGCTTGCCCCAATGGCGGCGCAAATGGCCGGATTTGCACCATGGCCAGCTCAGGTGGGACAAACGGTACAGCCGTTTATCTTTCAAATGAATGTTGTGATTGTTTCCTCGTTCACTTTATTGGTTGGCTTGTTTGGGTCGGTACTTTTCAGAGGTTTTTTGCAGGTCATTCCCATTTTATTTGCAGTTATTGCCGGGTACCTGCTGGCTTTAACGATGGGCATGGTAAATACTTTGCCGATCAGCCAGGCTGCATGGCTTGCCCTTCCAAAGTTTCAAGCGCCGGTTTTCGATTTAACAGCAATAATGATTATTGCCCCGGCCTGTCTTGTTGTGCTTGCCGAGCATATCAGCCATTTGATAGTTACAGGGAAAATCACGGGTGCCGATTTGATGGAAAAACCCGGTTTACACCGCTCCTTGCTTGGCGATGGCATCAGTAATTTCATTTCAGGATTTGCAGGTTCACCACCAAACACAACTTATGGCGAAAACATCGGCGTTATGGCCATTACACGTGTTTATTCGGTTTGGGTAATCCGGGGTGCAGCGTTGCTTGCCATCATGTTTTCGCTATCCGGAAAAGTGTCGGCTGCGATTTCTTCCATACCAGAAGCAGTAATGGGAGGAATTACGATGTTGTTGTACGGCGTTATTGCGGTGCAGGGTTTCCGGATTTTTGTGGAGCAAAAGGTCGATTTCAGCAAAAACAGCAACATGGTCCTGGGAGCAATAACTTTTGTTGCAGGACTGAGCGGCGCAGGTATCAACATTGGTTCTGTTCAGTTGAAGGGGATGGCCTTATCTGCCGTTGTGGGTATTGTTTTATCGCTGGGTTTCTGGGGATTCAGGAAAGCCGGACTGATGAATGATGAGGAGTGAAAACCGGTGTAAGTACTTCGTATAAAACCAGAATAGCAAATACCAGTCAACTATTTTTCGAAAGAAAATTTAGCCACAGCACTTTTTTTTGATGCAGTTTTAAAAATTGTAGCCTGTGTAATGAAAACTTTGCTTCCGGTTGCTGCCGGATTTTTCTCTCCATTCAAAACCAGTTTTACAATATGTTGGGTTTCGGGTAAACCGGTGATATGCCACAATGTTATGTTTTCGTGTTCCTGATTACTGTAAAAAAAATAGGTATCAATGGTCCGAACGAATTTTCCATCCAGATACACATCGGCTTTGCCTCCGTCCTTAACCCAGTTGCCATCGATTGCAATGCCGCTGCCTGTAAAAGTAATTTCAACAGCATCACCAGGTTTTTCTGCAAATTTAGATTGATCATAAAACGTTTCTCCCGGCCAGCCTTTCCGCTGGAATGTTTTCCAGTCCCCCGAAAAAGCCCATGCTTCTTTATCAAAAACCGATATTTTCTTATCCAGCACAACATTGGGGAACGAAACTTCCAGGGTGGCAGGGACCGGAACCTGTTTTTGGATGGTGATTTTATTCCCGGAAACCTTACCACCATTTTCTGCAATAAATGTCACGGCGTATTTGTAAGTGTTCTCAACGGCTTTATTAAACGAATAATCGGTGTTGATGAAAATTGAATCAGCCATTTGGCTAAAACCGGATTTCATTTCAGGAGGCAATTTTTCAAACCCGATTATAACGCCGAGTACGCCCATGGCGCTGCTTGGATTACAATCGGAATCCTGCCCGCAACGGGTGCTGACTTCAAGGGTTTTCACCGGATCGCCACTGCCGTAAAGAAGCCCCATGACAATGTAAGCCCCGTTAAGTTTGGCGTCAATATTGAAGTCGCTGCCGGCCCCACAAAAATGATCAACGCCCCATTTGGCCTCTAATTCTGACCATGCTGCTTTCCAGTTATTGGGATAATGTTTGTGAAGGATCACAACGTCGGCCACCATTTTAGCATAATCACTTTCGGCGGGTAACGATTTGAGTGCATTGCTGATTATCGTTGGAATATCATTTTCGAAATAGGCCTGGGTATAAAGTGCTGCAATGAAAACACCTCCATAAACACCATCGCCATAGTTCATGATGTGACCAATTTTATCGGCCATTTCAGATGCCGTGGCAGGCAATCCCGGGCACATCAACCCGAGGTAATCCGCCTCAATCTGGAAGTCGATATCGTCGGCATGAGGGTTAAAGGCAGGGCTTCCGGAAGCAGGCGGGAAAATACTGTCGTAGTAATTTTTTCGTGCCTGAACATTGGCGTGCCAGAGCATATAGCCTGCTTTTGCAAACATCTCCTGGAATTTTTTTGCGGGCGCGTTAATGCCATATTTATCCATGGTCATCATAAAGGTAAGCTGTACATAAATATCATCCTGCCACATACTTCCCCGGATATCTTTTGGAGTCCAGTTGATCGAATCATCGAAAGTTTTGCCTTGTGCCCTGAACTCAGTTGGTGCTCCGTAAGTAACGCCAATCATTTTACCTGCCCAGCCACCGGCAATTTTATCTTTCAATGCATCGGCACTGATTAATTGAACGATTTCTGGTTTTGGTTTGCATGCTGAAAATGTAATCATCGCTATCAAGGTTACAATGATCAAATGGTGTGTTTTCGTTATGAAATTCATTTTCTGGAGTGATTAAAAACCATTAACAATAACTAATTTTTTTGTCTGACTGTTCTTCCCGGCATCCAATTTCAGGCAATAAATGCCTGACTTTTGGAGGCCAATGTCAAATATAAAACGATTCTCTCCGGATTGAATCCTGATATCAGAAAGGTTGGATAAAATCCGTCCCCGGGAATCATACAATTGCAGCGAAACCCGTTGACTTTCTTTTGCCTCTATCCGGATATTGATGGTATTTCCGGTTGAAGGATTTGGGAAGGTAAAACTAAGCGGACAGGTTTTATCAATATTTTCGGGCAGACCAAATCCCATATCTTTTACAGGGATTGAGTCGGGTGTTGCCTTATTTGTTGTAAACGCATAAAGATAATAGTTGGTTGCCCTCACCCACCCTGTTTCGCTCAGGGGTTGGGAGGAAATCTCCCATACATACCCCGATGGTTCGGTCTCGCGAGAATATGATAATGTGTTGTTGTAACAAAGTGCCCAAAGTGTATCATAATTAGAGACCATTATAAAGTTATACGAAAGGTTTGTTCCCATCTGGGTGGTAAGCGAAACCAATGCATTGGACAAACACGTTGTTATGCCATCGGCAGGATGTTCATCAATCCATTTCATCAGGTATAGCCTGTAAAGATCGGTATCATGGTTTGGATCATTAATGTCGTCACCGCTGTAGCTATAATGGTTTTCGTTGGTGTATGTGCCAAGCATGGAGATAAGTGTGGGTTTGTTAAGGGTTCCGTTATGGGCAAAAAGCATGGAGAAATCCCGCTGTAACGACTTTGTGTAAAACGGGTGCGGGTCCGGGATATTGACATACCCAGATGAAGATTTCCGGATGTGCGCAATTCCACAAGTTGTTAAATTATCCAGCATCATTCTGGCGCTGGAATCAAAAAGGAAATCCTGGTCGGCACGCCACATGCCGCGATTAATTACCGGGATAAACCCACCTCTGATTGTTTTCGTGTAAAAGCCGGAACCCCAGCCATTAGGATTTGAAGAAGCCAGTTGCTTAAACGCCTTCAAATGACTGGTTTTGATGCTGTCGTTAAAACTTCCCGAAGCCAGCATCCCCCAAAACCGGCAGTTGTGCGTTGAGTCGTCCGGGGAGTTGGTGTTTTCGCTGGCAAGGTTTATTCTTCCCGGGATAAATCTATTTTCCTGTGCGCCAGCATTGGCCACCAGAAATAATAACATCCAAATCAATCCTATAGAAACTGTGTTTTTCATGCCTTCATATTTTTGTCATTTTTTTAACTCTTCCAAAAATCATTTTCCATTTTAAAATTTCTCAGTTGCAGGGCTGATGTTTCCCGAAAACCCTTAAAAAGTACCGGATCATTTTTAAAAAATTACGAACAGTAATGTGATGTCTTTCGGCGTCAAGCAAAAATAAAATGATATGGTTTCACAATTGTCACAGTTAATTCCCGCCTCAGGTATAGACTTTCCGGGCCACTTCCCTGGTGAAATCTTTCATCTGTTTTTGAACTTCCGTTTGAGTTACGGTGGATATTCTGTTATCCACGGAAGCAGCGTTCTTCCGTTTCTTCGCTGCAATTAAGGTCAACGTTTGAATCAATGTGTCGATCTCCTCTTTCGTGTTTTCGATTCCCAGACTAACACGCACGATTCCGGGCAGATTTAACCCTGGGAAAAGCCTCACAATGATCCCCTGGAATCGCTCAAGTGGAGGACTGATTTTTAACAGGTGTTTTACCAACAAATGTGCGCAATGGCAACCAAACCTTACACCGATGCCCCGCTGTTCGGCCAGTTGTTTTGCCAGTTTGTCGGGCATAATGCCTTTGAGGGAAAATACAATAACGCCGCCTTTTTTAGTAAATCCATGAGAATCGGTGTCTTTAATTCCATAAATCTTTAAACCGGCTATTTGCGCCAGACCTTTCAAAGCAAGCTTTGTTAACGCCTGTTCTTCCTCATAGATCTGGTCCAGGCCAATCCGCTGCAAAAGAGCAAGCGACTTGCCCAATGCGGCAATGCCTCCAGGATTTTCTTCACCCGACGACTGAATAATTTCCATCTCAGCAGGACTGAAATTCAGTAAGCCTTTCCTGACCACCAAAACCCCACAGCCAAAGGGAGCATAAACCTTGTGTGCCGAAAAGGCAAGATAGTCGATTTCAGATGCTTTCATATCAACTTTGCGATGAGCGACCAACTGGGCTGCATCCACCAGGAGGCGTGCTCCATAACGGTGAACGATCCGGCTGATCTCAGCAAGGTCGTTGAAAACACCCAGAACATTTGAAGCACCACTTACAGCCACAAGTTTGATTCGCTGCTTGCCGTGCTGGCCATCCTGGTTATAGGCACGCAGGAGCGTGTCAATCCCGTTCAAATCAATAAAACCATCATCGTCCACAGGTAACCGGATCAGCGAAAAGCCAGGAATCATGCGCCACGGCAGGTCGTTCGAGTTGTGTTCGAGAAGCGTGTTGAGCACAACGGGTTCGATGTCTTGTTCGTGTCCATTGCTCAAACTTTCGGCTGTCAGATTGATGGCTTCGGTGGTATTGGAAGTAAAAATGATCTCATAATCGATCAAAGGCGCACCAAGCATGTTGGCACAGATGGCCCTGACCTCCTGAATGATCTCTTGTTGAATTTCGGCAGATTGGCGCCAGGTTTGGCGGACGGCATTCCATATTGGTGTGAAAGTAGGTGTGCTGGCACCATTATCCAGGTTAATGTAAGGTTTGAGGCCTTCCATAGTGGGGACAAGAACACTTCGGCCGATGAGCGTCTGCCTGAGCTCGGCCAGCAGTTCGTTCCCTGAAAATTTCTCCAGTTCGTCGTGATAAAGAATTTCGGTGGCCGATAACTTTTCGGCGGTTGTGCCTTTGAAAGCTTCTTTTCCGGATTGGCGGATCATCCTCAGTGCTTTTGCAAAAGCAATAATGTTGATAATTGCGGGGGTGCCTGCCTCGAACCTGTCAGGCGCTTTGGCCCAGACGACCCAGCCGGGTGCGACAAGCCTGGCTGTACCACCACCAGCCTGGAAAGGAACACCTTTTGGCAATGCTTTCCGGCGAACAGCCATGGCAATCACTCCAAGCGGCAGACCAATATCCTTGCTTGAAACCAGCTTATAACTTTCAGGCTTAAGTTGTGCTTTGAGTAACCCGGCTCTTCGGGGAGAGCAGAAGATGACAACATACTTGTCTTTTTTCAGATCAAGATGTTCCAGGACAATGCCCCTGGCTTGTTCGAATAACTGCGTTGAAACCATCGAGTTGTGCCCGCTGCCACGATGAACGTTGGAATAATTTTCCAGCGCCACATGCACACCCCGCTCGAGTTCTGCATAGGCTTCCGCTGCTTCATCCTTACCGGAAGCAGCTTTTTCGGCTGCTAACTGAGGGTCCACCGGCAACCCATTATTTGAAAATTCAATTGTTTCCATTTTCCATGTAAAAATCATGTAACAATATCCAGATTTTTTCTTTTGTATTCTGCCAAAAGACAGTAATAATCCTAAAAAAATCCGGGATTTATTTGTCCAAAAGTAAGGATATTTTTAATGTAATTCTGCATTAAGGAGAGTCGGTGTAAGGATTTGAGTCATTTTGAATTATCCAATTTTAACCTTTCCGGGTTTTTACTGCAAAAAAAAGTTGATTTCAGCCAGAAGGGCCAGATCTTACCGGAAACTATCATTTTTGTTACCGGTTTAAATGTTGGGTCAGGCAAGATTGCAGGGATGGCTTTATCTGCTGAAGGGGATGTTGTTTTGTCGTTGATATACCGGATGTCTGCAAAAATCAGCCTGTTAAGAAATGTAGGGTGAAAATAACCGCACTCTGCCGCCTCCAAAGGTGGACGGTTTAGGCTTCAGTCGTATGAAATGAAGGTGAAATCAAATCTTTGTTTCTATGATCCTTTTAAAACCCTGATTTTATTGATGCATCAGGCATATCCCCGAACCCCCAAAATCTTAATCAAAGTTTTGTTATCTAAAATTCACTTAGAATGTCCTGAAACCGAAGAATTGTTATGGTGTTGTTTTTTTGAGTGATTTCAGGGATTAATTAGGTTTTTGAAAAGTCGTATCATACCTTTGCTTCATTCTTACAAAAAAATGAATTAATGAGTTTGTTTTGATGTTCCAATTTCTAATATAAGGAAGTATAAAATGAAACTGACGCGAAGAGCAATGTTGAAACTATCCGGAACCTCCCTGGGCGGAGGTCTCCTTTTGGCAAGTCCATTGAGCAGCATTGGCAGTAGCCCGCCAAAGCCGGTAGAAACCGACCCTTCACAGAAAAATTCCTTATTTGACGCTTTACCGGTTTTTCCACCCGGAGAGGCGTTGGCCACAGACCAGATGCGGATAACTTTCCTGGGGACATCCTGTATTCCGCGGTTGTCGCAGGAATGCAACAGCGTTTTTGTTGAAGTTGGCAGCGGTGATCAGTTTGTTTTTGACTGTGGAACCGGCGTAACAGCCAAGTATAATGCCATGGGTATTCCAATGAGCAGGATGAATAAAATATTCCTGACCCATTTGCATGGCGACCATACCAGCGATCTCTCACATATTTACTGTTTCGGACCAGCCGAAGACCGTAAAACACCACTTTTCATCTGGGGACCGTGTGACTCAGGATTTACTTACACCGATCCGCTTGGGGCTGTGCGCGGGCCTTATACCGATGGTACCAGGGCTTTCTGCGAACGGTTCAGGGAACTCCATCGCTGGCATACCGAAAGTTTCAGCTTTGGAGCTACAAGTTATCCCGGCTACGAAATTCCTACCCAGGAAACGTGGGGGTTACCTGTACCTTTAGTTCAGGTTGCCGACGATTCAGCCAACGATGGTTTTGCCATCTTCCCGATAGAACTGGACTGGACGAAATCAGGGAAAGAAACTGATGATAATGTTGCTTATAATAATCCCGCTTCCGGCGTGAAAATAACTCATTTTCCTGCCATACATTGCAGAAGAGGGTCTGTTAGCTACAAACTGGAATGGAATGGCCTATCAATAATATTCAGTGGTGACACCAAGCCAAATTACGAAATGATCAGTCAGGCCGGAGGGGTTGATGTGCTGATTCATGAAATGGTAATGCCTGCCTGGGACTGGGCTTTAAAAAACTCGGGAATGTCGCCTGAAGATCCGGACTTTATAAAAGCCTATAATTACGCCATGCAGGTTCAGAACAGTTCTCACACTCCGCAGGGTGCTTTTGGTTATCTCCTGAGCCAGATGATTCCCCCACCAAGGCTTACTGTCGCTACCCATTTTCAGGCCGCCGACGACACCATCGCTTCTGCCATGCAGAGTGTCCGCAACCATTACCCGGTTGGAGAAGTCACCTTTGCTGCCGATCTCATGGTAATTAACGTTTCAGCATCACAAATAATCCAGCGCAGGGCCGAGGTTTCTGCTTTTGCATTTTACCCTGTCAGCCCACCGCAGGCTAATACAAACCCTCCAAAATACTGGAAGTATGATCCCGATCATCCAACACAACCAATCCCGGACCCTTATGCCCAGATTGATACAACGGATCAGGTTCCTGCCGTGGATCCAATTACCGGTGCTGTAAATTATAATGAAAACGGATATTAATCACTTTTCGAAAATACCTAATCATGTCATCGCTTCAGGAAATGTTTTAATCCTTACCAGAATGTCAAAATATATCATGTTTTTTTTAATCCTGTTGAGCACCGAAACCCTGTCCGGACAAAATCTCAACATGACTTTTACAGCAACTGGGACAGCTACCACGGTTGACAGCATAAAAGCCACAAACCTCCGGACAAACCAGAATGTAACATTACCCGGAAATGAAACCCTGATGCTTTCCTTCAATACAGGGATCAACAGCTTTTCCGAAGTAACCCGGACGGGCAATGTTTTTCCAAATCCCTTTCAGGGCAAAACGACATATGTTGTTTATATCGAAAAATCACAAGCCGTTACTTTGGAGGTGCGAAATATTGTTGGCCAGGTTGTAGCCCAAACACAGACGACCGTTCAGCACGGAACTCATTCGTTTGCTGTTTCCTTATCAAGGGCAGGAATTTATCTGGTCAGTGTTACCACCGGCCAGGGAAAAGAAGGCTATAAAGTCGTTTGTAACGAAACAGCGGAAGCCAGTGACAGAATTTTTTACTCAGGAATGGTTGACGATAATGCCCGGATTCCAAATTTCAAGAATACCACGGTTTACACCCTTGACTATACTTCCGGTGATATCATCCTTTACAGATGCAGAAGTGGCGTTCACACCACGATTGTTACTGATTCACCCGCCGAATCGAAGAATTATGAGGTTGAGTTTGCTGTTTGTGCCGACCCTGACGGGAAAAATTATGCCATTGTAAAAATTAATACCCAGACCTGGATGGCTGAGAACCTGGCTTATCTGCCGGAAGTCAGCGCTTCTTCGACCGGGTCAGATTCGCTGAAGAAATATTATGTTTATGATTACGAAGATACCCTGGTAGCTGATGCCAAAAACACATTTAATTATAAATTTTACGGTGCTCTCTATAACTGGCCTGCTACGATGGGCAATGATGGCAAAACACTTTCCGGGTCTGGCAGGTTACAGGCTGTCTGTCCTGCCGGCTGGCATTTACCCGACGATGAAGAATGGAAAATTCTGGAAGAGAACCTTGGAATGAATGCACAAGATGCAGATACCATTTACTTACGAAATTCAGGTGAGGTTGGGAAAAAACTGAAATCCTCCATAAATTGGATTAATGAAGGCAATGGAAGCAACTTCAGCGGATTCACGGCTTTGCCGGGTGGTTACCGAAACACGCACGGGGGCTTTCGCAGCATCGATAACTACGCTCTTTTCTGGTCGGCAACCCAATCCGACACCACGATCTGGTACCGAAGTCTGAATTTTAATGACTGCGGCGTTTACAGGCTCACCACGCTAAAGAGCCACGGCTTTTCGGTGCGATGCATTAAGGATTCCTTCTGAGAAAGACAGTGTGCCTTTTAATACTTAATTTTTGAATGGCCAGGAAAGGAGGGAAGATTTAAATCAGACCATGCTTCAATAATTATTTTTAACTATTTTACCCGGTCCGGATTTTCGCTGATGAAGTTTTTCCAGCCACCTGATGATTTTGGGGCTGAAGATTTTGGGCTTGCGGTGATTCCATTTTTAAAACTGTGGCAAACAGCGGCGGCCACACCGTCGGTGGCATCCAGATATTCAGGGGTTTCGGCGATTTTTAAAAGATTCATGATCATCGAAGAAACCTGTTCTTTGGATGAGCTTCCACGGCCTGTGATGGATTGTTTGATCTGCCGTGGCGAATATTCAAAAATCGGGATGTCGCGGTAGAGGGCAGCAGCCATGGCCACACCCTGCGCCCGGCCTAATTTGAGCATACTCTGGATATTTTTTCCAAAAAACGGTGCTTCAATCGAAAGTTCATCCGGGTGGTATTCGTCGATGATGGCGAGAGTCCGCTCGAAGATTTTACGGAGTTTTAAGGCGTGGCCCGGGAATTTCGATAGTTTCAAAACCCCCATAGCGAGGAGTTTCATCTGTTTCCCTTCCACGCTGATGAGGCCGTAACCCATGATGTTTGTGCCAGGGTCGATGCCCAGGATGATACGCTCGGTTTTCAATGCTTATCTGGTTTTATGTGATTTTTTGCCATTGTTTATTTTGCTATTTAAAGTAAAGATTGTTAGTTCTGCTTTGTTTCTTTCGGTTTCGGCTTATCGGAATTTGAAGGTATTACAATTTCCGGATTCAGATTACTCGCCATAATTTTCAATTTTTAGCCTTCTTTTTTCACGCTCGATTTCGGCAATCAGCTCGGCTTCGGTAGGAAGGAAAGGCAAGTATTTGGTGGCAAACAACTGTGGCGAATCGTTCATCACAGAGTATTTAACAACTGTTTCGCTTTTTTCGGTACAGAGGATTATGCCTACCGTCGGATTGTCGCCAACAGGTCTTTTAAGGTCATCGTACATGCGGCGGTACATGTCCATTTGCCCGATATCCTGATGGGTAAGCTTTCCGGTTTTCAGGTCAATCAGCACAAAACATTTGAGCAGGTAGTTGTAAAACACCAGGTCGATATAAAAATGGTCGGTCTCGGTGCTTATCCGCATTTGCCGGGCTACAAACGAAAAACCTTTGCCAAGTTCGAGCAAAAATTGTTGCAGGTTGCCGATGAGTGCTGTTTCGATTTCATTTTCGCTGGCAGTGGCAGGTTGTGAAATGTTGAGAAACTCAAAAATGTAAGGGTCTTTAATAAAATCGGTAACAAGAAATTGCTCATCAACAGGTTCTTGCTTACTTAAAGCAGTGCTTTTTGAGGTTAAAATCCGCTGATAATAAAAGGTGTTGATGTTTCGCTCGAGGGTTCGGGTACTCCAGTTTTGACCTGCACATTCTTTCAGATAATATTCTCTTGCAACCAAAGATTCTACTCTCATAATCAGACGATGATGTGTCCATGTTAAATTGCTACGCAGTGCGTAGCATTTTTCAATTTCCGGGTAGGTCAGAAAAAACTGTCTGAAATTCCGCAGGTTAGCATATGAAAAACCTTTTCCAAATTCAACAGTTAATTCCTTAGAAAGCGACTGAAGAATTTTCTCGCCATAAGCCGCCCTTTCTTCTCCTTTTTGTTCTTCTTCCACAATCCTTTTACCAACCAGCCAGTAGGCTTCAACCATAGCCGTGTTTACGGCACTAAAAGCCCTGTTTCTTGCCTGGGCAAGAATTTCTTTAACTTCGTTGTAAAAATTATTCGTTGGTTTATTCATTTTCCAAAAGGAATAAAAATTGCATAACCCAAAAATTCAGAGACATCAACATCCTAGGTTTCATCTGTTTCGCTTTAATATTGATGAGCCAGTAAACCATGATATTTGTTCCGGGATTAATGCCCAGGATGATACGTCCGGTTTTAGTTGATTTATCTTTTTGGCAAAGATAGGATTTGAAATGTTGCAAGAATCTAATTTTGAAAGTAAAACAACCTTTTGGAGAATTGCTTTATGGAAAACCTAGTGGAAAACTGATCAAGGTTTGTTTGACGTATTAAAAATGCAGACAAAAAAAATCAGGCAAACCCGAAGGAATGCCTGATTTCTTTTAACAAAAAAAATGTTTACTTATTGAGGTGAAGTACACTTATTCGAATTTGTATCCCACCATAATTTCGTGCTGTTCCTGTCGCCGCCAGGTCCCATCAAAGCAACACCTTTCTGGTATTCTTCGGTATTATTGATGGCTTCATTTTCAGGAATTTTAACCCGTTTAATAAAACTGCTTGGATCAGCAAAATCGGAAGGTAATGATCCATAAACTGCCGGGTCGCGATAAGCAGGAACATCAAAGCGAGGCAGGTTTAATCTGCGTTTGTCGCTCCAGGCTTCGATAGACACATCCGGGAAAAGAGAGATGTATTTCTGGGTAATGATCTTTTCGAGTGGTGTATTTCCGCCACCAGTCATATCGGTGAAATCAGCGCTTGTTCCGGCAGTATTCTTAGCATTTGATGCCAGATACACATCAGCACCCTCAACACCCCAACGGGTGAACGAAGATGTAACACCGTTTTCGTACTCGGTTCTTGCATCACCCGAAGCAAAACCACGAAGAGCAGCTTCAGCTTTGAGGAAACATACTTCTTCGTAAAGCATCAGATCGTAAGACCGGGTAATGTTGCGGGCACTTTCGGGGCCAACAAGAAATTCACCCATAATCGCAATTTCTGCCCTGGTGTTAGGAACCTGGTTAACGTTGTCGGGATGTAATCCCGGAGGAACGCCTTTCCAGATGGCATCAGATGACGGGTTAAACATCACAACAGCTCTCGGGTCAATCTTGGCAGGTTTTGTGGTTGCATTCACATCTGCCGGCCAGTCGATACCACCAATGTTGGTGACCAGTTTTTCGAAAGAAGAGGTCATGTGTTGCGTTTCACCCCAGGCAAAAAGCAGGGTATAATTGTAATCGTTGCCCCATCCCAGATTTGAAGGCGGGCATTTTGCATCATCAGAAGCCGAAGACATCACACCTCCCGAAATTGCAGCCTGAGCCTGAGTAGCACACAAAGCAGCATCGATTTCAGAAACTCTGAGTGCTAAACGCAAACGGAGTGAGTTGGCGAATTTCTTCCATAAGTCCATGTCGCCTTTAAAAATCATGTCTTCCTTAGCATTCAGGAATCCTTTAGCCGGATCAAACATCTTAACGGCTTCATCCAACTCTGTGAAGAATTCGGTGTACTGATCCTGAACAGAAACATACGGTGGGTTAGCCACAACTTCTTTATAGGTTGGAAAAGGCATAACCCCAAAAAGGTCGCAGGCCTGGCTTTGAATGTAAACGCGCCAGATTCTGGCCAAAGCAACCGAGTTGGTGCGGAGCGGGTCATTCATCCCCATGCTGATTTGGGTATTAAGTTGTGAAACCCAGCTTGGTACCGAATTCCAGTAATCAATGGTCCAGTTATCGTTCGGGAAATAATTACGGGTATTTGTCCAGCCTGAAGGTACTTCGTCGAGCATTTGCGAATACAGGTCGAGGTGAAGGTTTTTAACCCTTTGGAACATGTGTGCACCATTGTAAGTTGAACCGGCCCTCAAAAGTGTCGAAATCTGTGAACGGCTGAAATCATACATGTCGCCTGTTGGTCTGTTTGGGTCCTTGTTCATTTCATCCAGATCTGAACAGGAAAACAAACCGAAAACTAAGAGAACTAAAAAATATATTCTGGTTTTCATGCGTGAAATTTTTTAAGATTAGAAGTTAAGATTAAGATTGAAACCAATACTACGCAACTGAGGCATAGTTCCATACTCGATACCCTGGGCGTTTCCGGTCGAATAAGTTCCTTCCGGATCGAAACCCTTGGTTTTGCTTGCTATCATGAACAGGTTGCGGCCAACAACACTTACTTTAATGCCTGAAAGTTTTACCTTTTGGGCGATTGAAGCAGGTAATGTGTATCCAAAACTTAATTCCCTGAAGCAAACATTGGTAGCATCGTACATCCAGGCTTCGGTAATACTCGAAATACCCGACCAGTAATTTTGTGCCGTAACAGCAGTAGTGTTGGCTGTTGTTCCGTCAGATTTTACCGAATTTGGAACCACAAAACCGTCTTCCCTGTTGGCCAGGGTCATATCAAGATTGCCGCTGGCAGCGCCTGTTCTCATCGATCCCATATAAACATCGCCACCATATCTCATGTCGATCAGGAAACCCAGATTAAATGCTTTGTACTTGAAGTTATTGTAAAATCCCATCATGTATTTTGGCTGATAATTGCCGAGTTTGGTCATGTTTTCTGATTTTAATGGAAGGCCACTATCATCAACCATGATTTGTCCGGCATCGTTGCGCTGGTAAGTGTATCCTAAAATATCACCATATTCGCCGCCTTCTTCGGCAACTACTTTCAGGAAAGAAACCGATGGGTCGCTTAAAATCTGAACTTTGGTGTCTTCGGTTAATTCGATGATTTCGTTCTTATTTTTAGCATAATTCAGGGCAAGCTCCCATGTTAATTCTCCCTGAAGCGGAACGGCGTTTAAAACGATTTCGAAACCCTTGTTCTGAACATTACCTGCATTTACGAGCTCATACTGGTAGCCTGTGGCCGGAGGTACAGCAATGCGGAGGATCTGATCGAAAGCATTCTTTTTATAATAGGTAAAGTCGAGGCCTAAACGGTTATTGAACATTCTGAAGTCAAAACCAACTTCTGTTGATCTGATGCTTTCAGGTTTCAGATCCGGATTAGTTTTGTAGTTATCGGTGCCTGCG
>CAJATL010000039.1 GCA_903944895.1 uncultured Bacteroidota bacterium | reverse complement strand
CGATGGAATCAACTTTCAGGAAATTGATTTTAAACATTTCCGTAAACAAATCGGGGTAGTGTCGCAGCATCCACCATTATTGCCGGCAACCATCCGCGAAAACATCCTTTACGGCAATCCTGATATTTCTGATGAACACCTGCTGGAAGTCGCACGGCTTACTCTGGCGGATCAGTTCATCAAAAACCTTCCGGACGCTTATGATACGCAGATTGGCGATAACGGTATTTTGCTTTCGGGCGGCGAACGCCAGAAAATTGCCATTTCCAGGGCTTTGCTGCGCAGACCCGGTTTGCTGATACTCGATGAGCCAACCAACCATCTCGATAGTCTGGCTGTGAGAGATATCATGCAAAATATCCAACAGCTCGAATACAATCCCGCAATCCTGATTATCAGCCACGATATGGGGGTGATTAAAAATGCTGAAACCATTTATGTGATTAAAAATGGCCATTTGATGCCTTTTGACTTAAAAATGGCCAGTCAGGAACAATCTGTTTAATGAATTGGAAAATGAAAAGCCACGCCCCCAAAAGTAATTCTCCACTTGTAAGCATTATTATCCCCGTGTTCAACGGCGAAAAATACATTGGCGGAGCCATCGGAAGTGTCTTGTTGGACGATTATCCCAGTAAGGAAATTATTGTTGTTAATGATGGCTCAACGGATAATACAGCTAAGATTATTTCGGCCTTCGACGACCTAAAAATTATTAACCAGCAAAATCTGGGGGTATCGAATGCCCGAAATGCCGGGATTCGGTTTGCCTCCGGTGAATTTATCACGCATCTCGACGCTGATGATATCTGGGTGCCGGGACGATTGGCCAATTGTCTTAATTTTTTCGATGAAAATCCTGAAACCGGTTTTGTGCTCGGACTTCAGCAAATGTTTCTCGAACAGGGTGCAGTAAAACCACCTTCAATAAAACAGGGGTGGCTCGAAAACCATACCGAGGCTTCAAACAATGGGGTTATCATGGTGCGAAAAGCTTGTTACCAAAAAATTGGTCTTTTCGATACCAGTTTAAAAAACGGTGAAGATACCGAGTGGCTGCTTCGTGCCAGGGACGCCGGTTCGATCTCTGCCCGGGTTCCCTATGTTTTCATAAAACGACGAATTCATGATGCAAATCTCACTGTCGGGCAAAGTCAGGAATACAAAAAAATGTTATTCAAGATTATGCGCGAATCAGTACAACGCAAAACAAGCAATGTATGATTAGTAAAAAACCATTAATCAGCGTCATGATCACAGTATTCAATGGCGAAAGGTACATTGCAGAGGCATTGCAGAGTATTCGGTCGCAGAATTATCCGAATTTCGATATCATCGTTGTGGATGATGGTTCCACCGATCATACAAAAACTGCGGTGCAAAATTCGGGTGTGGAGGTTTCTTATTTTTATCAGGATCATGGCGGCATTGCCAAAGGTAAAAACCTTGGTATCAGCCATGCCAAAGGCGATTTTTTTGCGTTCCTTGATGCAGATGACCTTTGGCTGAACGAAAAAACCGGCAAACAAATCAACCTGCTGTTGGAAAATCCTTCGCTGGACCTTGTTTTTGGGAATGTGAAACAATTTCATAGTCCGGATCTTAGCAACGAATCCAAAGAAAAATACCACTGTCCCGAAAATACCTATCCCGGCATACATTCTGGCACGATGCTCATCCGCCGCAAATCGTTTTTTAAAGTAGGATTATTCGACACCAAATGGCACAAGGGAATTTTTAACGATTGGTATTTAAGGGCATCCGAAGTTGGCCTTAAAACCTTTACTTTTGATGACATCTTTATGATGCGGCGAATCCACGAAAATAATCATGGTATTGTGAACCGCGACAAATCAATCGAATACGTACGAATGTTGAAAGCTTCTCTCGACAGAAAAAAAAATATGCAGCATGGACAGACCTCAGAAAACTGAAGACGAACAGCTTCAATTCTTTAATAATTGCCTGGAAAGGTTTAATGAAGCTGCCGGCATTACTGGAGAAATAAAATTATACTATCAAATTGCCGAAACCACGGTTTGCCTGAATTTTGCCGGAGCATCGCTCTTGCCGCACCTTACGCCGGCACTCGAGCATTTAAAAATTGAAGCCCCGGCTTTTCCTGATGTTACAATAAATGTCTGGGACACCCTTTCGACAGGCGTTCAAATGATTCCTCCGCCCTGCGAATGGGCCGATTTTACCGACCGTGGCGACATTTGGGGATTTAACAGCCAACGGATTAAAACGGCCTTCCACTGGAGCGAGTATTCGGTAAATGTGATGGATATGTCGGCAAACACCGGCGTTTACTGGGTTAAAAATCCCAACGCTTTCCCTTACTGGGTTTATTCGTCGCCTTTCCGTACAATTTTGCACTGGTGGATGGAAAAAAACGGCTGTCAGCTTTTACATGCCGCGGCTGTTGGAACAAGTGATGGCGCTGTTCTCATCACCGGAAAAGGCGGAACCGGAAAATCAACTTCTGCACTTACGTGCCTCAACGGCGGGATGAAATATCTTGGCGACGATTATGTGATCGTAAAAAAAGACCCCGAACCAATGGTTTTCAGTCTTTACAGTACCGCAAAACTGAATGTCGGAGATCTGGATAAATTCCCGGCATTGAAGCCTTTTATCGGCGAAAGAGTGAACGCAGACCAGGAAAAAGAGGTGCTGTTTTTGTACCCGGCACTCAAAGATCAAATTGTAAACAAAATGCCGTTGAAAGCCATTTTAACGCCACAAATTCAAAAAACCGAAAAAACCAGGATCGAACCAGCTTCATTCTGGCCTGTTCAGCGCGCCATGTCGTTTACAACCATGTCGCAACTTCCAGGCGTAGGCCCGCAAACGAAGGAATACATCACCGGGTTCATCTCAAAACTCCCGTGTTACACGCTAAAACCCGGCAGCAACTTCGGTTTGATCCCCACAACGATTATTGATTTTCTCGATAATCCTGAAAAATATTCCGATACCGCAAATCCACAGACAACCGAATCACAAAACCCATTAATCAGTATCATCATTCCGGTTTTTAACGGCGGGAAGTTCATCCATCAGGCTATCCAAAATATCATCAATCAAAATTATCAGGCCATCGAAATTTTAATTGTTGATGACGGATCAACCGACAATACCCGCGAAGTGGTCGAGAATCTTCAGGTTGATGTCCGCTATTTTCATCAGCCGAATTCGGGGCCTGCTTCTGCCAGAAACCGCGCCATCAGAGATGTTTCTGGCGATTTTATTGCATTTTTGGATGTGGACGACCTGTGGCCTGAAAAAAACCTGGAACTCCTCATGAAGGAATTGCTCGATAATCCCGGACTTGACCTGGTGAGAGGTTATGCCCAGCTTTTTAGCACCGATGAAACCGGAAAAATGGAATATCTCGGAAACCCGAAAGAATCGTTTCCAAACTACATCGGCGCCGGTTTGTACCGGAAATCGTCATTTGCCAAAGTTGGCCTTTACGATGCTGAACTCAGGTTTGGCGAAGATGGCGACTGGTTTAACAGGGCTGCGGAGAAAAAAATAATCATGAAAAGGCTCGACGAAGTTACGTTGCTGGTGCGGCGCCACGAAGGAAACATGACCAAAGGCAAGAGCCTGGTAGAGCTGAATGCGCTCAAAGTTTTTAAAAAGAAACTCGAACGAAAACGTTCAGGACCCATCGAAACCGAGGAACCCGAAATTAAAAAACCTGCCGCCAATCGTCCAAAAATCAGCATAATTATTCCGGTTTATAATGGTGCAGCTTTTATTTCGGAAGCCATCGAAAGTGTTTTCGATCAACATTACGAGCCTCTGGAACTTATAATTATTGATGACGGCTCAACCGACAACACTGCCGAAATGGTGAAAATGGCCGTTCACGACATCAACTATTTTTATCAGGAGCGTAAAGGCCCGGCAGCCGCCCGGAATCAGGGAATCGGGCTGGCAACCGGAAAATTCATTGCCTTCCTCGATGCCGACGACGTTTGGACCGAAAACAAGCTTTTGCGCCAACTTACAATCATCGAAAATAAACCGGAAATTGAGGCAACAATCGGTTTTACGCATAAAATCCCAATGTCGCTAAAAATTGATGAAGCCACGGCCCAAGCCAAAGACAGCGGATTATTTATGCTGAGTCTGGGCGCTTCGTTATTTCGTAAAAGTGCTTTTGTAAAGGTTGGAAAATTTGACGAAACCTTGCAATCGGGCGAAGATATCGACTGGTTTTTGCGTGCAAGAGAGGCAGCGGTTCAAATTATCATTCACAAAGAAATTGTTCAGTTTTACAGGTCACATGGCAGGAATATTTCGAACAACCAGGCGCTTGTTAACTTATCTTTGCTCAAAATTCACAAAAAATCACTCAACCGCCGGAAAACCGAAGGACAAGGTGCAGTGTTAAATCTTCCAAAACTGAATAATGTCGAAGATGTATTGAAATTCTGGCAATCGAAAGATTAGATTTGCAAACTATGAATAAACCACTCATCAGCGTAATAATCCCGGTTTTTAACGGCGAGCGTTTTATTGCCGAAGCCATCCAAAGTGTGCTCAACCAAAATTATGAGCCGCTCGAAATTATTGTGATTGATGATGGTTCAACCGATGGAACTGCTGAGGTGGTTAAAATCTTAGGCGAAAAAATCCGGTACATTTTCCAGGAAAACGGAGGTATAGCAGCGGCCAGAAATACTGGCCTAAGGGCGGCTTCCGGCGACTACATTGCCTTTCTGGATGCCGACGATCTTTTTTGTAACGACAAACTCAACCTTCAGCTTAAACAATTCGACCTGTATGTGTCGCTGGGAATCGCGCTGGGCTATATTTCCCGCTGCAATTTTACCGGTCAAAATACAGATCATGAACTTGCTGACCATTCCGATAAAAGTTTCCTGCTTTCGCTTGGCAGCATGCTCATCTCAAAATCAGTTTTTCATCAAATTGGTAATTTTGATTTAGAAATGAAACAAGCCGAAGACCTCGATTTTTTCTTTCGTGTCAAAGAAGCCGGGATCCCCATTGCTGTCCATCCGGAAATCATCCAGATTTGCCGGCAGCACGACAAAAACATTACCAGCAATAGAAAAAATTTCATCTTTTACCAGTTATTAGCGATGAGAAAAGCAAAAAATCGCCGGGAAAAACTTTGTTGGAACCAGCCTTTCGAAAATCAGGAAATTAAAACAATGGATGAAGCAATTAATAAATGGCACACTGCCATAAGAAAACCGGATGACGGGGTTTCCAATTAAAAATTCAATTTTAAGCGATGTTCAGAATTTCAGCCAGATAACCTAAATTTTATACATGTGAATGATCAAATCACCGTCATAATCCCGGTTTTTAATACCGAAAAATATCTGGCCGAAGCCATCGCAAGTGTGCTTTCGCAAACTGTAAAACCTGCCGGAATTATTGTTATTGAAGATGGCTCAACCGATAAAAGCGCTGAAGTTGCCCGGCAATTTGAGCCATTCGTTCGTATTATCTCCCAGGAAAATAAAGGCGCGGGAGCGGCACGAAACACCGGGATTATCAATGCTTCCGGCGAATACCTGGCTTTTCTCGATGCCGACGACCTGTGGGCCGAAAACAAGGTGGAAATTCAGCTTTCCTATCTTCAGAATTATCCCGGAACCGACATGGTTTTTGGCTATGTTGAGCAGTTCATCAGCCCCGAGTTGACGGATGAACATAAAAGCAATTTAATACCGGAACTCGAAAAAATGCAGGGCTTTCTTGCCGGCGCCATGCTTATTAAAAAAACAACATTTTTGAAAGTCGGGTTTTTCAATGAAAAGCTGGAGTTGGGCGAGTTTATTGACTGGTTCAGCCGTGCCAAAGATTTGGGATTAACGTATGAAGTCTTGCCCGAAATCTTGCTCAGAAGGCGCATTCATGATGCAAATATGGGCATTTACAAAAAACATTTCAAAAAGGATTACACTTCCATTCTTCGGGAAGCCATAGCCCGAAAACGCAAAGCCAATGAATAGAACAAATAAACCTGTTATTTCCATTATTCTGCTTTCGCTTCTGCGCAAAGCTGAAACACAGCGCTGTATCGAGAGCATTTTCATGCATACCCACATCCCTTACGAAATAATTGTTGTTGACATGGGAGTTTCGCCCGAAATTGTTGAATGGCTGCAACAACTCAGTGCAGAAAATCCCGATATCATTCCCATTTTTAATGATCATAATGTTGGAACAACCAAAGGCCGCAACCAGGGAATTGCCACAGCAAAAGGCGGATATGTTGTTTTTCTTGATAACGATACTGAACTTGCCGATGGCTGGATTGCCCCGCTTATTGAAACGGCAGCAGCTTCGCCGCAAATTGCTGCCTGTGGCTCAAAAGTTATTTCGGCATCCAGTAAAGTAATGAATTGTCCGCAATTTGCAAAAGCAACTTTTGAGGATGGCCGGGTTAAAACCATTGGTGTGGAGTTTACACATGATTTTTACATTGATCATCCTGAAGTGAATAAAACCGAAGAGGTTGCCTGGTTTCCGACAACTTCATTGCTCATAAAAAAATCGGTGCTTGACGAAATCGGAGGGTTCGACGAAAATATTTTCCTGTGCGAAGAAGACAAAGACCTTTGCCTGCGGATGCGCGATGCCGGTTTTAAAATCGTTTATGTGCCCCAATCGGTGGTGTATCACCATCACGCTAAAGCTTCGTCCGATTACAGCCGCATACGGAACAATATGCCCATTCTGATGAAAGATCTCAAATATTTCGAGAAGAAATGGGATTGCAAGGTATTTATCCGGCATTCGCGCACCTATCTCCACACCAGCGGCTACGACGATCCGGAGATTGACAAAATAAAGAAATTCAGTTTTTTCAACACGATTTTGGAAGAAGACCTGAAAATTACGGAGTTGATCCTTACAGTGACAAATCGGTGTAACCATCGCTGCGGAATGTGCTATTATCACGAACATCTGAACCAACAAAATAATGAGCTTACACCTGACGAGTATCAAAAGGTTTCCGGATCATTACAAAAGCTGAATATTCTGTGGATTTCGGGTGGTGAACCATCTTTGCGAAAAGATTTGGCCGGTATCTGCCGGATTTTTGTCGAAAACAACCAGGTAAACAACATATTTCTTCCTTCAAATGGCTCACAACCTGATGAACTCGTTGAAATTACCAGGCAAATCCTGATCGAAAATCCAGGCGTCAGACTTACGGTCATGTTTTCGTTGGAAGGAACACGAGAACTGCACGATCTGATTCATGGAAAACCCGGGGCATTTCAATCAGTTGAAGAATCGATCAAAAAACTAAATTTTTTACGGGTCAAACTATTCAGTCAGAATACCTTCTTCAGCATTTTGTTGAACAGCGTGGTCACGACCCAGAACATTGCCGACATTATTCCCCTGATGAAATATGCCAAAACCAGGCTGATGACCGACTCACACGGGATATCGCCGATGCGGGGCGAGGGTCGCGACAAGTCACATCAGCCACCATCGGGTAAATCTTTTGCAGCATTGTATGAACGGGCAAAACCATATTTTGACTTTTATGCACAAAGATCGAAAATGCCACCTGAAAAAATCCGAAAGCACCACGATTGGTTGAATCGCCGTTACAACCTTTGGAGTGATGTATTGAATGGTTCACAATTTCCTTTTGAATGCCAGGCCGGTAGCCTGATTGGCGTACTTGAGCCGGATGGAGGAGTGAGGATTTGCGAATCAAAGCCTGTGGCTGTGAACGTCCGCGATTTTAATTACAACTTTCAAAAGGCTTGGTTCTCAGCCAAAACCAATAAAACGAGAGAAACAAAAACAGGTTGTAGCTGCACCCACGCATGTTTTATAAACATAAGCGAAAATTCACAGAAGCAATAAGAAAACCATGAATAAAATAAAATTTTTCATCTATGGACAGGGAAGGTCGGGCAGCAATTTACTCCGCACCCTGCTCAACTCCCACCCGCAGATCCATTGCGACAACGAGCTGTTTAATCCTGTACGGCTTTCCCAAAAAAGCAAAATCAACAGGTTTTTTATCAATACTTTTCCGATAAATTATATTCATAACATGCAAAAGCGCGCTGATGCTGAGATTTATGGATTCAAATTATTCCATTTTCATCATAAAAATTCCGGAAGTATTGTAAAAAAACTCTATCGTCAGGGCTGGAAAGTTATTCACATCGAGCGAAATAATATTTTAAAGCAAACCTTTTCGGGAATTATCGGAACGCAAACCCAAAAATATATCCGAAGGGATGACGCCTCTTCCCCCGATCAAATCTATCATATCGAATGTGAACAAGTAATTAATGTTCTTAAATTCAGGAAAAAGCTTCTGGCAGCCGAGTACAAAGTCCTTTCGGGTATCGGAAATTATTGCAGTGTAATTTATGAAGATGATTTGAGCGACCAGAAAAACTGGAATGAAACTACTGACAGGATATTTCAATTCATCGGAATTGAGCCTGTTGTAGTAAAATCGTCCATTTTAATCACCGACCCCCGGCCTGACAATGAAAGAATAGAAAACTTTGATGAAATTATCCGTTGTTTAAACGAAACCGGTTACTCAAAAGTGGTTGTAGATTATTATAAGTATCTGTAAAACAATTTTCAGTAATGACATTTAAAAAGAAAAAAATAAAATTTGTGATTTTCGGGCTGGGACGGTCTGGAAGCACCCTGTTAAAACAACTGCTCAATTCGCATCCCGAAATTGTCTGCGAAGGGGAGTTGCTTAATGCAGAGGAAAAATATGTTACCAATCCATTGTTGCTCAGGTTGGTTTACAGGTTTCCATACCTTTTTTTTGCTTTACGGAGCATGCTTTCAAAAAAACCGGTTTATGGGTTTACCCTTTTGTTTTATCAATATTCGCCACCAGCAAAACTGATCGGAAAGCTTGTTAAAAAGGATTGGAAAATCATCCGCATTTACAGGGAAAACAGCCTCGAACAATGTTTGTCGCATCTTGTAGCCCAGCAAACAAGGGTGTGGCACCGCTTCGATAACCAGGAAATACAAACCCCTAAATTGGTCATAACACCCGAAGAACTGCTGAACCGGCTGAAAATCGTTAATACAAACAAAAAAACCGAAACAAAGCTTTTCGAGAATTTTGCGCATCATAAGGTAGTTTATGAAGATGACCTGAAAAATGAAAGTGACTGGGCTGAAACTACCCGCAAAATTTTTGAATATCTTGGCGTTAGTCCGGCGCCGGTTTCAGCCAGCATCCAAAAAACCTACAGCCGCCCTTATTCCGAAATTATCGAAAACTATGATGAATTGATAAAATATGTTCAAACCAATAAACAGACTTAAACAGATAATTTTGGGTTTTTGCACCAAAATAAGTTACCGGTTGTCGTCAGAATCGTTAAGGGAAGAGATGGTGCTGCAAAAATTGGGCTACCAGGTATTGACCAACAGTAAATCCTATCTTGCCGGGAAATCGTTTGCCGAATCGCTGTTAAAAAAAGAAATGCCTGATGTAGTAAATGATGCCCATCCCTGGATGAATTATCCCCTGGTCGAATTTCTTAACACCCGCCTAAACGCGCAGCACACCGTTTTCGAATACGGTTCGGGATTATCCTCCATTTACTTTGCCGAACGGGTTAAAGAGATTACTTCGGTTGAACACAAAAAAGAATGGTTCGACAAAACCCGTTTGTTGCTTGGCGAAAGAAAAAATGCTGCTGTCGTTTTTTTTGAACTGAATGAAGATTATCCTGATGCAATTCGGTTATCCGGAGCCGGCAAAAAATACGACATTGTTGTAATTGATGGCAGAATGCGAAATAGTTGCATCGAAAAAGCGGTTGATTTTCTTACCCCGCAGGGAGTAATCATTCTCGATGATAGTGATCGGATCTATTACGAGCCGGTTTTCAGTTTTCTTAAGGACCGTGGCTATAGGTTTCTGACATTCTGCGGAATGAAACCGGGGCAATTGAGAGGTTGTCAGGGGAGCATTTTTTATAAAAGTGGTGAAAACTGTTTTGGAATTTGAAATGCAATTTTCCATAAAAAATATAACTTTAAAAAATCAACCGTTCGGCATAACAGGCCTGTTCTTCCTGGCAATGTGCCTTGTTGGGATAGTTTTAAGGCTTATTCCTGATTTCCAAAGCTTTTGGTGGGATGAACTTTATTCTGTTACAAACACCTATGCCTACAGTTCTTTCGGACCCCTTTTTTTTAAACAGATAATTACAGAGGCTAACCCACCTTTATATGAAACTTTACTGTATTTCTGGACAATACTTGCTGGAGTTTCCGAATTATCTGCCCGTCTTCCCAGTATGATTTTTGGTACGATTTCGATCCTTGTGATTCTTTATTACGGACCAAAGATTATTGGAATAAAACCGGCTTTTTTACTGGCGGCATTACTATCAATTTCATGGCCGGCCATCCGTTATTCACACGAAGCACGAAGTTATTCACTGCTGATATTGCTATCCGTTATTTTAATGCTACATTCCATTAAGCTTGTAATGGAACGAAAACAAGAACTGGTAAGCAATCGCATGGTATCGCTTAACATTCTACTTGGTTTTTTACTGTGCCACACACACTATTTTGGGGTTGTTTTGTATTTTTCAAATGCAATCATTTTATTTTTATTTCTTAAAAAGTCAAGATTAAAAATCATGTTTGCCAGTGTTTTTTCAATGCTGCTTTTTGTACCGTGGTTTGTAACAAATTTGATGAATATCAATACGCCGGGAGCGAATTGGATTACCCAAAAGTCCTTTTTAGTTTCGTTGGAAATGCTTGGCAGGAATTCGTTTTATAATCAAAATTTTTATCTCCTCGTCCTGCTTTTTGTTTTAATATTGTTTTTGGTGTCGGTCAGGAAAAGCCCTAATTTGTTCAATTCTGTAGTGTTTTCAGGCCTGGTTATAGCTGTTTCAATGTTCACAGTTTTTTGTACCAACCTTGTCCGGCCAATAATTGTCAGTCGTTATCTGCTTGCCTTTTTACCCTATACCTATTTTATTGCTGCAATGGTTTTTTCGGAACCGGTAACAATAAAAAACGACTTTGGTAAAACGCTCATCAAATACATTCCAAATATCCTAAGCATCGCTGTACTATTGATAATGCTGGTTTTAACAATCGAAAAATCTAAAGATTTTAAGAAAGCTGATTGGAAAAACACCGCTGCTTCTATCCAAAAAATCAAAAATGTCGAAATGATTTACTGCAATGGAAGACCCCTAAATTATTATCATTATCTCCGGCAAAACGGATCGTTTTCCTTTGAAGATATTATTAAAGTTCCCCTCAAATCCAAACAGATGTTTAAGCATCCCGCCTCAGGTAAGGTTTCTGTTTTTTGGAATTGTGGAAATCCAGCAGATTATCAGGCATTAAGAGATAGCCTGTCAAAAAATAACTTTACCATACTTGATGAAAAAACCTTTTATCAGAGTAACTACGTGGTTTTTAGGTGATGAATGGTATTTCGGTTTTGGCAACTGTTGTTCATTTAAAAACAAAAAGCCCTAATTCAGATTTCGATACCCCGCAATAATTTTTTTTAACTGCAACACCTGGTGCATAAATACCTTAGCCCGACCGGAGCTAAGTAAAAAATTGGGCCTAATCTTAAAATTACTTTTGATGAGCCGCAGCAACAACCAAAACGATTTACGATATTTTGATAAATGCTTTTCGACAAGTCTGAAATCAACAAAAAAACCTTCAACAAAGGCTTCGGGATTAACCGGTTTTCTCGTTTCGCTATTGGTAAAAATCCGTGTAAATTGAATATTGTCGAAATGATTAATGGTAATGACCTGTGTGTTTTCGGTGGTAACATAATGGAAATTTTTGGCAGTAAGCCGGCCTTCCCATTCCAGTTTTGACTTATTGATCTCTTCACTAATCATTTTACGTAAATGTGAGATCCTGTGTTTTTTAATCTCGGGCAGGTTTTGAAAACCCTCACAATCTGTATTCAAAAAATCGAATACGGTGTGCTCAAAACTTAGGATCGAGAAATTGATTTCCGGATATTTACAGCACACCGCCAGGCCCGCTCCCGGAGGAAAGTTGTGTCTTTTTTTATTTTTCAGGCAGCCAAAAGGGGAATGTGTTGTTGCGTAAAAATCCCATGACAACTCTTTTGAACAGGCAAAAAAGGTAATTGGTTCTAATTGCCGCTGTAGAGCCAAATAATCGGAAATATAGCGGGTAAAATCGTTAAAAAGCATGTCATCATCGTCGAGCACTGTGTTGACAACATACTTTGTCGTGTCGTTTATCCAGGGTTTCAGCCATGTAAGATTATTGATCACCAATTCCGGCGAAAAGTTTACCAGGTAGCTCTCCTTTTTTGGTGAGATAAGTTTTTCAAGACGGTTTCGATAATTTGCAGGAAGATCCGGATCTACAACGATGATCCAGGTAAAATCCTGGTTTTTCTGATTTAAGATGCTGGGAAGGCAACCAATCTCGAAAAGATTGAACCGGTGTTCGAGATTTTTCGGATTCAACGGATCTTGTCCCTTTTTAAGGTCAAGGTTATTCCCGCGGTAACTAAACCGGGTAAGAATAATTTGCTGTATCATTTTGCTGTATGTTATGGTTTTTTAAGGTTATTTCATATTCCGAAAACCTCTGATTAACCTTTTGAT
>CAJATL010000038.1 GCA_903944895.1 uncultured Bacteroidota bacterium | reverse complement strand
TGTTGAACCGTTCGAAACAGTTGAATAAACCATCTGACCGGCAGCGTTGGTGATGAGAATCTCATTTTTACCAGCTACCGAAAGTGTAAATTGTCCGGTTGAAGGATTCGGGAAGATGCTGTAAGTGCTATTGTTTGCATCGTTTACGCCGGTTGCGCCAAATTTAAGATCGTTAATCACCGATAATCCGTTTGAAACAAACAAACCATCATGATTAACAATATTTTGGTCGTAAACCGCTGAAGCATCCATTTCGATACCCTGGCGATAAACTTTAATTGTGAGGACTTCCTGTGCGTTCATTCCATCTTTTGCTGATGTGGTGATATCGTTACCATAAACAACGAGCGGAAGCGGGGAAACGCCATCATATACAGCCATTCCTGTGCAGGTTAAAGAAGCATCAAAAACTCCGATAACATCGCCGGTTTCCAGATTTTGAGTTCCTTTAACCGAAATGATATGCTGTTCACCGGTTTTCGAAACGGTATTCCAGCCTGCTGGATTTGCTATCTGTGGAACTGCTTTTTCAGCAATCTTTCCGGAAGCATCACCAACATTGAAATCGATGGTAATTGTATTGATAACTTTAATGAGGTAACCATAACCTGGATATAGCTCAGTAAAAGATCCGTTCATTCCGGGAACAATGCCACCTTCGGGCCAGTAAATGCCACCATTCACAATATCAAAAGCAAACGCAATATCTGCGCCGTGAGGAACAAGAACATCATTAACCAAAGCCGGCACATCACTCAAAACCGGAAAAAAATGAATACCGGGTTCCAAAGTTACGTTTGGGGTTGGGGTAGGATTTCCGTTGTAAACAAAGTAAATCGGTTGGTTAAACTTGACTTTATATCCCTTGTAAGAATCCCAGTCGCCAATGGTGTTGATGTTTTGACCAGGCCAGAAAATGCCATCCTCGGCCAGCAGGATGGTCATTTTGCCATAAGCAGCGGCAAATAAGTTTTCCATGCTTGTCTTTCCAGGTTCCAGATAACTCGAAATTCCCATCCAGCCTGCAGGATAATTCATAACCAAATCTTCATTTGTGTTGCAGCCTGCACCAGGTGTACAATAAACACCATTTCCATCAGCATTTACTGCTGCGAGGTTTGTAGAAGCCGACCAGTTTGCCGGATCATTATTTTCGAGAGCCGGGTCACAGAAAGTTAAGGAAGGTCCTTGTCCGTCAGGTTCAACAGGCCATGGCGTAACATCATCAAAATTTACAAATGCTCTAACATTTAAGAAAGCATCCATAAGTTCGATTTGTTCACCGCTATTGCTCAATGAGCCGGAGGCCCATTGTAAAACGTCCAAACCAAAAGTGTTATAGATGGCAGTTTCATTAAAAGCAACTACGACGTATTCGGTTGGATTTATTAAAACTTCAGGGAAAGTAAAAACGACACCTTTTGAGAATTTCCAGTTTTCGAGATTTACGATTCCTGTGCCGTTATTGTAGATTTCGATAAATTCGAGGGTGTCGTTGCCGTCTTCAGGTGAATTGTACATGATTTCGGTAATTCTGATGTCAATCGGAGGGATGATACTGAACGGAGCGTCGCTGACATCAAAAGGTTCATCGAGGCCCACCGCCTTAACAACAATAAAATAATCGCCGGCATCCTGGGTTACATTCCAGCTAAAACTTTGATCGGTTGCAGGGACAGTACCAAGGAGTAAGCCACCTTTCAAAATCGGTGTGTGTAAAACAACTTCAACATCACCTTCGAAGCTGGCCGCAAACCAGGTAATTTCGTAGGTTGTACCTTGCTCAGCAAGCTCACCGCCATTAGGCGAGGTAACTTTAATGGTAGGTGGCAGAACGATATCCGCCAGGTTACGGCTTGTAATAAAATTTCCTTCGGCTCTCGAATTGCATATTCCGGTTACATTGGCAGGAACAGCAGGAATGGGTTGTCCGATATAATCTACATCATAAAACGTAGTTCTGAAAGAAGCTGTGGCTTTGCTCTCATCCGTAATTGCGTAAGCAATACCATTTGCAAAGTTACCAGTTCCACCGGCAGTGAAGTTGATGCCATTAAGCTGAACCAATTCCGATTCGTAATTTTCGAAGTTTGTAACCATTTCGGAAATAGTAATAATCTGAGGAACGATTACATTACCGGTTGACGTTGCGGCACCAGGGTCGGTGGCAGGCGTAAACTGAATCATGTTTCCGAAAGTAGCAACCGATCCGATTATTCCTGTGATACCATCGCCCACTGCATAATTTGTGGTGATTTTTCCTGCCAGGTCATCAATAAGAATGGCTGCAGTAGCATCCTGAATGAATTTCTGATTACGGAAGATCTGTTTGAAAGTCATGACTGCTTCACCGGTTAAACGGTATAAAACTCCTGCGGTACCGGCACGCAATTCGGCAATGGTGGCCACATCGGTAACTGATGGAAAGGTAAGAATAACCTGGCCAATTGAACTTGGGTCGAAGCCGGTTGCATAGGCAATGGCTCTTACCGTTGTTGTTGTCGAAATATTGATGGGAACCGTGTATTGGGTTGAACTTTGGTTAGGATCGGTGCCATCGAGGGTATAATAAATTGTTGAAGCTGGTGTACTACAAGTTATTTCGAGATCAAAAGGGCTAAAGTAATTCTGTGAAGGATGCGAAAAAAGTGGTGTAGCGGTAGCGGGAGTTCCACCGGCCTCCTTGACTGCATCTGCCCAGTTGGTGGCAACCCGGATTCCATCTACGATTACGCGCTGAGCTGCATTATACTGTCTTAAAGCAATACTGCCTACATTAGCATAAGTACCAGTTTCGGTAAAAGTAGTGTTGGCGCTTGCTGGTTCTTCTGTTGGAAAAGTGTTAAAAACAAACAAACTTGACACTTTGCTTGCAATGACGTATTTAATAACCAAAAGTGTTGGAACCCCTGCAGTTATAGGTTGGTAGGTTGCAGGAGTACTTGATCCTAAACCCACACCGTTGCCGGTAGCATTAATCCAAACTCTTGTAAAAAATGTGGTTGCAATTACAGATTGCCCGAAATGTAAAAAATATCCGGCACTGTTGCTGCTTTGAGTTTGAATAACAAAGGCAGCATAAACCGTTCCTGCTGTTTGAGCAGTAAATGTCTTATTAACGTCTTCACCTGTGGCATCCAAATTTGCAGCTCCTCCAATGCCAGAGCCAAGATAACCTGCAAAACTAAGACCTGAGGTTACGTCAATTGCCTGGGTTCCCGCATTGCCGTGAGCCGTCCACCCATGAGCATTTAATAAATCGCCGATTGGGTAATCAAAATCCTCGACCAATAACTGGCTCCAACCGATTGTTGCATAAAACAATAGCCCGAGTGTCAGGGCAAATGTTTTGAATAGTAATTTTTTCTTCATTTTGTAAATTGTTTTAGTTTATAAATTTAATGTAGTAGTAAAATAATTTTTTTATATAAAAGCCATAGCCGGGAAGTGTTCAGTTTTTTGCCCCGAAAACGTCCCGGCTATGACTCATGATAATATTAATCTTTGATAAATCTGGTAGTAACCTGATCGCCAGAATTCTGGTTGATCAGTTTGAGGAAGTAAACGCCCCTGTCAAAATTTGAAACATCGAGTTTTAACAGGTTACCCGAGACGTTTCCTGCGTATAAAAGTGAGCCGACCATCGAATACACTTCCACGCTGGTAAATTGCTGTACCATTTCGATGTTTACAGCCGATGTTGCCGGATTAGGATAAATCCGTACATTTCCTGCGGTTAAAGCATTAATTCCGGTTGCACCCATCTTCAATTCAGTAACAAACGAAATTCCGTGGGTAACAAAGGTTCCGGCATCCGGTGAATTGCTGTCGTAAACGGCTGATACTTCAAAAACCTCGCCTGTTGAAGGCCTGTAAACTTTATAGGTAAGTTGTTCTTCAGCATTAAAACCGTCAACTTCCGAAGTATAAATATCGTCGGCCCAGGCCATGATTAAAGCATTTCCTTCGCCAACTTGGGTTATTCCCGAACAAACACCGGTTGCATTGAAAGCGCCGATTACGTCGCCTGCTTTTAGGTTAGCAAGTGCCGAGGCGGCAAAACCTATGGCGTGCGAAGCTCCGGTAGGTGTAACTTCATTCCAGATCGATTGAATGTTATTCACGGGTTCATCAAAAACAACGTCTCCTTTTCCGGCACATTCGGGGAATGTGAGGGTAGTGGCAATACTGGTTTTAACAAAGTAAGCCCTGCCTGGAACAAGTGTGGTAAGTGTGTACAACTCTCCACCTGGCCAGTAAACCAGGTCGCTGCCCATTTCCTTGGCAAATACAATTTCGGGAATGCTGCCAAATAATGCGGCTACATTCACCGGACAGGTGCTGATAACCGGAATTCCATTCCAGCCTGCTGTGAGGCTTATGGTTTTATCGGTTTCGTAAGTTCCTTTAATTACAAAGTATTTACTGGCCGTAAGCTTGATTTGATAACCGGTTTCTATATCCCAGTTTCCGATGGTGTTAATTCCCAATGATGGAAGGTATAATTTGGAGAAATCCTGCAAAACGACCACTGAATTAACAATTGGAGCAAACATGCTGGAAACTGCAGGGGTGGTTGGAATCATATAACTCGAAACGCCACTCCAACCCGTTGGGATAATCATTGTTTGAGCAAGGGCGCCGCTACAACCTGCACCTGGTGTGGCGTAAATACCCACTCCGGCAGCATTTAATTTTACGAATTCGATGCAAGGAGACCAGTTTGCAGCAACTGAATTATCAGATGATGGATCACAAAGTGACAATGACGGGCCATTTCCGTTTGCTGCTGTGGGCCAGGGGGCAACTTCGTCGTAAAGAACGTAATCAATTACCTCAGCGTTTGCATTTTTTATTTCGAGAGCCTCGCCACTATTACTTAGTGCTCCTGATGTATATTGAAGGGAAGGAATACCAAAATCGCTCAGTACTTTTGCCGAATTAAAGGCAATAACACAGTATGCCCCGGGGGCAAGGTCGTAACTTGGGAAGGTGAAAACAACACCTTTAGAAATTGTCCAACCCAATAAATTTACATTCATAACATCGTTGTTGTAAATTTCAAAAAATTCGGTGGAATCTGTTCCTATTTCAGCCGGGTTGTACATAATCTCAGTAATGACAATTTTTGGTAACGAAGGAGGTGCAATAACCGAGAAAGTGGCATTACTTGTATCCATTGGGTCACCATCTGCCTGATCGGAGATTTTGATTTTATAATTGCTTCCAACAGCCTGATCGGCCGGGATTGCCCAACTCCAGGTACCATTGGCTGCAGGAATATTCTCAGCTAAAGTAACAAAGGTGTTGGCGGCTGTTTCGAGCTCAATTTTAATATTACCGGTAAAGTTTGCGCTAATCCAGGTAATCGGGTAAGTGCTTCCCTGTATCCACTGTTCACCACCATTTGGACTTGTAACAGTAAGTGTAGGTGTTGGCGGGAAGTTTTCTGCCCCCGGACTTCCACCATTTATTAAACTTGCAGCCCAGCTTGCACCAACATTATTATCGAGGTTTGGGTCGAGTAACGAAAGTGATGGACCACTGCCATCGGGTGCTGTTGGCCAGGGAGCCGTGTCAAAATATCCTACCAAATCAACAAGAAAACCACCGGGAGTAAAAATCCTGACCTGATCGGAAGTATTTCCCAGACTCCATGATGGTTGTGGGTTTCCAACAAAATCAGGGACAAATGGCAACGGTGGAGCAAGTAATTCAAGAGAAACGGTAAAATATTGTCCGGGAGCAATTGAGTATCCTGCCGGAAAAGTAACTTTTGTGCTCAGATCGTTATTATCCTGAATATAATATCCCTCCAGATTAACTGTTGTGGTTCCATTGTTATAAATCTCGATCCATTCGTTATCAAGGCTTGAGGAATTATACATAATTTCGTTAATCACTAAGTTTGGCAAAGGCAAAGGCGCGATAATCGAAAATGGGGAGTTGCTCGCATCAGAAGGTTCACCTGCCACAAGTCCTGAAATGATTATTGTGTAAGTAGATGCCAATGCCTGATCAGCAGGAATAAGCCATGGCCATGTCCCTGCAGAAGCAGCAATACTCGAATTTAATACAGTAAGTATTTTGGCACCATCCGAAAGTTCAATTTTAACATTTCCTGCAAAATTCACGCTTGTCCAGGTAATGGCATGGGTGCTTCCCTGCTCCCATTGTTCACCACCGTTAGGAACGGTAACAGTAATTGACGGTGGAATTACTTCGATAACCGAGAAAGCAGCATCACTCTGATCCATCGGGTCACCATCGACCTGGTCAGAAATTTTAATTTTATAATTGGTTCCGGGAGTTTGTCCTGCCGGAATTACCCAACTATAGGTTAAATCAGTAACCGGAACATTCTCCGCTAAAGTAATGAGACCTTTTGCAACGGTTTCCAATTCGATTTTGATATTTCCTGCAAAGTTTACGCTTGTCCATGTAATTGCATGCGTTGTGCCCTGTTCCCAAAGTTCGCCGCCATTTGGACTTGTAACAGCCAATGAAGGTGGAATTACGGCGATAATAGAGAACACAGCATTACTCTGATCCATTGGGTTGCCATCAACCTGATCAGAAATTTGAATTTTATAATTGCTTCCAACTGCCTGATCTGCCGGGATTACCCAGTTCCATGAGCCATCAGCCACAGGAACATTCTCTGCTAATGTAACAAGACCATCGGCAATTGTTTCCAGTTCAATTTTTATTGTCCCTGTAAAATTTACACTTGTCCAGGTAATTAGATGTGTGGAACCTTGCTCCAGGCTTTCACCACCATTTGGTGAAGTTACAGTGAGCGACTGGAAATTGAACATCGAGTTTTGTGCGCCGGGAGTTCCATTGGTGGCAGCACTTGCAAGCCAGTTTTGGCCAATGGTGTTGTCCAGTGAAGGATCGATCAGTTCGAGTGAAGGCCCTGATCCATCAGCTCCGGTTGGCCATGGTGATGAATCAGAATATTGTACACTGTCGATTACTGTTCCATCAGGCGCATAAAGCCTTACCTGATCAGTGTCATTGTTTAATCCCCAGCCTGCTGCTGCATTATAATCAGGAGTAAAAAACAATGGAGAAGTGCCCGTTGTAACGGCAACTGTAAAATATCCGTTAGGTAAAATCGAGTAACCAGCAGGAATTGAAATAATATGAGTGTCGAGATTGTCTTTAATAACAAAGTCTTCCAAATCAATCGGGATAGCTTCCCTGTTATAAAGTTCGATCCACTCGTTGTCGCCACCTTCAATCGAATTGTACATAATTTCATTAATCACAATTCTGGGAAGTCCGATGTAATCAGTAATGGTAAAAGTGCTGCTGCTTTCATCAACAGGAGTAGCTGCACTTGCATTCTTCACTCTTATCTTGTAGTTGCTTCCAATCGCCTGGTTGGCAGGAATTGCCCAATTCCAGGTTCCGGTATTGCCAACATTTGATGCTAAATTGGTGTATCCAAAAGCAGTTTTTAAATCAATGTTTACATTTCCAGTAAAGTTCAGATTATTCCACTTAATGGTTTCGGTGGTACTTCTTTGCCAGAATTCACCGCCATCAGGGCTGGTAAGAATGATGGTTGGTGTAACAGATGCTGGGATAATATCTGCAGAAAAACGGCTTGTGATATAACTACCAATAGGAGTTGTACCTGCAGAATTACATATCCCAATAATGGTTGTAGGTCCAACCGGGATCGTTGTTCCCAGGTAATCGGCACCCAGAAAAGTGGTTCTGAAACCACCAATAGCATCAGAAACATCAGTAATTTCATAAACTGTTGATGTCGTTGCATTGAATAAGGTTCCTCCTTGCGTAAAAGTAGCATTCTCTATCTTAACCAATTCCGACTCATAATTTTCAAAATTTGTGTTTAGATCTGCAATTGTAATAACTTCAGGGGTGAATAGGTGAAAACCAGAAGGATCGCCCGGATTATAGGCAGGAATAAATTCAAGCATTCCGTTTGTGAAAATAGTAAACGAGCCTTTTAGTCCAGTAATGCCGTCACCAATTTCATAGTAATCGAATGGAATTACTCCTGCAACATCATCAATAAGCATTGCCGCAGTGTAATCCTGAACAAATTTTTGGTTTCTAGTGGACTGAAAATAAGTTACAAAAACTTCGCCTGTAAGTAAATATGGTGTGCCAGCAGTTCCTGCCCGTAATTCAGCAATCGTTGATACAATTGTTCTGAAAGTATAAATGCCTGTGGCGATATTGCTAGGGTCAAAGCCAGTAGCATAAGCTCTTGCTTTAACCGTTGTTGTTTGAGAAACATTAAATGGAATTGTATAATGATTGGATGTTTCATCAGGATCAGTGCCATCTAAAGTGTAATAAATATTAGCGTCAGGAGTAATGCATGAAATTGACAAATCAAAAGGATTTTCGCAAATACCAGGAGCTTGCGAAAAAGAAGGGGTGGCAACAGTCTGTGAACCACCTGTAAAATCCGTAATTATAATATCATCGATATTAAGTCGCTTATTTAGGGTACCCGTTCCGGTTGTTTTAATCCTGACACGAATATTACCAATAATATTAACGGCTTCAGTGAATGTTTGAACAACATCAGACGCAGGGGCAGTAAAAGCATTGCCGATTTGTGTCCAAATTACACCGTCATCCGTACTATATTCAACTTTATATTCAACTTGTGGATCGGTACCATATTTCCTGTATTGAAAAGTAATGCTACCAATTCCATTTGCTTTATTTTCCAGCATCGTCATGGCAGTAGTAGTGTATCCACGCAATCTTGCAGAACGATTACCAATTTTCCAATCAGCTGTCGATTCGCCAATTAATACGTCGGTCATATTCCAGTCCAAACCGCTCAATTTCACAGTACCTGAGGCGTAACTAGCTTTTGTTTCACCCGTTCCTTCAAAATTAACGGTGTATTGAGCCCAACTTTTAACACTGAATAAGAATGTCAGGCTGAAAAGAATTAAAAACAATAATTTTTTTTTCATAATCTTTTAATTTTTAGGTTAATTATTAAAATGAATAATTATTGAACAAGTTAAAAAGGCATCCCGAAAATTCGACGGGATGCCTTTAAAAATTCCTTAATTAACGATAATGTTTTTACTGATAAAACTGCCGCTTTCCGTGTTTACCAAACGGATCAGGTACATTCCTTTGGTGAGGTCTGAAAGATCGGCCTGGAACTGGTTGCTGCTGATTTGGCGGGTTAAAAGAAGTTGCCCGGTAAGTGCGTAAACTTCAAACTGGTTGTACGCTTCTTTGGTGGCGATGTTGATTTTGCCGTTTGAAGGATTCGGATAGACAAAAAGTTTGCTTTGGCTGATGTTTTCGTCAATACCAACTTTATCCTCACCGGTAACCTTAACATTGTCAACTTCCCAGGTTGCAGAGGCTGCATCGGTAGAAGTAAACCTGAAAGCAATATAAGCCGTGTTTTCGCCATAAGCCGAAATGCTGATGTCGCCTGAGTTGGTCCAAACCCAGAAAGGATCGCCTGCTGGCCAGATAGCGCTTCCTGATAAGTCGGCCCATGAGTAATCGCCCGGATTTCCTGCGCCATCATAGTTGGTCGAAATAAGTACTGATAAAGCAGGACCTGTGTAACCAACGGCTGTCGAGAAACTCAGTTTTTCGTTAATAAAATTTACCATATTGATGGCTGGCGAGATGAGCCAGTCTTCGTTGGTATGTGCTGCGCCTAAAAATCCGCTCATTTTAGCACATTGGGTGCCTTCAACCCCATGAATCGGGTCAAGCTCCCATGATTCGTCACCGGTAATGCTTTTTTGTGTCCAGCCTTCCCAATCGGCGTTAAAGGTTGTATTCAGAATTTCGACAACTGCCGAAGGTGATGTTGCCAGATTGAGGTATGGTGGTGTAGCACTGGTTTTGTAATCGATATAATCGCCTGAATTGGTGTAAGGATAAATAGAGAAGAAATAGGTGGTATTTGCGGCAAGGCCTGTAAAAGTGAAATTTTGAACGCCTGCACCAATGTTTTTGGCAGCAAATCCATCAGCAAAATCCATATCATCAGCAACGGGAGTTCCGTCAACCGGGTTTGGAAGCGTGGTTTGTGTGGTGGCTTTAATCAAATAACCGCCCGGAACAACTGCGCCAACAGCATCAACCCAGGAAAGCAAAATGCTTTGATTGACAACCGTACCCGCGAAAAGGGTTGGATAGTTTGTTGGTTCGGGTGTAGGTGTAAAACTGCCTTCGCCAATAATTTTAATTTCATCCACTTCCCAGGTTGAAGAAGCGAGGTCGGTTGAAGTAAAAACAAAAGCAACATAAACTGTAGCATTTCCCCAGGCAGCGATGTTTATTTCGCCAGAGTTTGTCCAAACCCAGAAAGGATCGCCTGTTGGCCAGATAGCCTGACCCGAAAGGTCGTCCCAGGTTGCGCTGGCAGGACTTCCGCTTCCTGTGTAATTTGTCGAAATTTTAACTTTCAAAGGATCGCCGGTATAACCTACTGCAGTAAAAAACGATAATTTTTCGTTGGCAAAATCGGCCAGGTTAATAGCCGGCGACACGAGCCAGTCTTCGTTGGCATGTGCAGCACCTGCATATCCGCTCATTTTGGCGCATTGGCTTAAGTCAACACCATGTGTGGCATCAAGCGTCCAGACTTCGTCGCCTAAGACGCTGAATCCGGTCCAGTTTTCCCAACCCGGATTAAAGGTTGTGTGTAAAACATCAACATAAGATGATGTGGCTGTTGTGGCCTCGGCAGAAGGAGCGGTTCCATCGGTTTTAAAGTCGATATTTGCACCTGCGTTGGTGTAAGGGAATATTTTAAAATAATAAGTCTGTTCGGATGCAAGGCCTCCCAAATTTGCTGCTTCAACTCCGGAAGCAATATTTACAGCATAGGTTCCATCGCCGAAATCCAGATCGTTGGCAACCGGGGTTCCATCAACCGGCGCCGTAATATTGTTTTGTGTGCTTCCAAGAACAATATATCCTGCCGGGATAACTGTTCCGGTTGCATCTGCCCAGGTCAGACTGATGCTTTGGCCACTTGCCACTGCTTCAAAAGCAGTCGGGTAATTTGAAGGCTCAGGGATAACCACTACTTCAGCTTCTCCGGTAATAACAACGTTTTCAATTTCCCAGGTTTCTGCACCAGTATCATCAGAAATGTAAACAAAAGCCACTCTAACATTAGTACCGGTCATTGCCGAAACCAGGAGTTCGCCTGAATAGGTATAAACCCAGAAAGGTTCGCCGGATGGTAAAATCGGGCTAAGCGTTGTCCAGTTGGCATCGTTAGGGTCGCCGCCTTCATATTCGTCCGAAATTTTAACCATAATCTGGTGAGGGACGGTTGGGTATCCGCATGCCGAATAAAAGGTAAAAACTTCGTTGTTGTATTGATCAAAATTCATAGCCGGCGAAATGAGCCAGTCTTCGTTGGGTAAATTAGCCATTGCGTAGCCGCTCATTTTGGCGCAGGGAGTTCCAAGAATACCATGCGTTAAATCACGATCCCACACCTGGTCGCCAACTACACTAACTGTAGTCCAGCCACCCCAGCCTTCATCAAAATTCTGAGATTCCAACACCACAACATTTGCTGTCATAGCCTGCGCCGAAGGAGCGGTTCCATCATTTTTATAATTGATGCTCGTTCCGGCATTGGTGTACGAATAAATCTTAAAATAATAAACCATCTGGCCTTCTAATCCTGTAAATGAAAATGTTTGCGCACCAAAAGCAACATTGGCAACGCCGCTTCCGTCGGTCAGATCAAGATCATCAATGGCAAAAACGCCGTCAACGGGTGCGGTGAAGTTGTTTTGTGTGCTGGCTAAGATAAGATAAGCATCAGGAGCCTGAGCTCCTGCGGCATCGGTCCAGGTTAATGAGATATTTAACCCAAGCGGTGTTGCTGCAAATGCAGTTGGATATTCTGAAGGTTCAGGTTTGATAGATGGCCAGCTTTCAAAGTCGCCGTTTGCAACTGTAAGCGCTGCACCAACTGGTGATTGAAATTGCAGGTCATCAACATATTGGGTTTCGGGAGCCGCAAAACCGGCAACATCATAAAACCTGATGCGTAGTTTTACACCGGTTGCTCCTGTTGGAACAACATCAGAAAACTCAAATATCGCCCAGCCGTTGGTTGCAGGGCCTACGTAGCTTTGCGTGTAAGTTCCTGGAGCGCCCACCCAGTCGAGTGCACAAGTAACACGAACATGTTCTGTGGTATTTGCCCAGAAGGATACTTTGTAGTCGTCGCCTTCACTAACCTCTAAAACTTCGGTGCTTGTCAGGTCGCAGTTAGCCTGAGTTCCTGAGTTAACAACAACACCGCAACTGCTCATTCCGCCGTGCACAGTTCCGGTTTCCTGAAAGGTTTCGATGTCGGTATCACCGGTCCAGAAGTCGGGGAGTTGTGCCTGCGAAGCCGCAAAGGCGAAAAGCATGGTAAAAAGTAAAACGAATTTTTTCATACTAAAAACTTATTTGTTAATTATTAAAATGTTGATTTTCGAATATCGTAAAAACAAGAAAGCTGCCTGAGAATTTTTAAATGATCAGGCAGCTTTCGTTAAAATTTAATTGATGATGAGTTTGCTGGTAATAAACTTCTGATTATTCACCTGGGTAGCTTTTAACAGATAGAGACCTTTTGGTAAATCTCCGGCAACTATTGCATTCACCGATGATGAAACCGTTGTCGAATAAACCATTTTTCCGGTTAATCCGAAGATTTCAATATTCCAGTTAGTTTCATCAGGCAAACTCAAAGTAAAGCTTCCATTTGTTGGGTTTGGAGAAATGGTAAGTTGTCCTGCTGCTGGTGTTTCAGGTATTCCTACATATTCACATTCTTCGCCGGGAGTTCCATAAAGCGGAAGCCCTGAATTATTATAACCGGCAAGACGAAATGATGCATACCAATTTTCAGGAAGACTGTTGTCATGCCACGGGCAAATGGAAAGTGCAGGACCGGTTCCATCAGGAGAAGTGGGCCATGGTGTTGCATCGTCATAAACTACTACATCGAGTACAGTTCCTGAAACATCCATAATTTCAAGTGTTTCACCCGAATTACTTAATGCACCTTCAGTCCATTGGCGTGCCTCAATACCAAAAGCTGTATTAAAAGCAACCGAATCTTTACAAACAACAACAGAATTGTAAGGATTAAGTGTGTAATTTGGAAAGGTGTAAACGATGCCAAGCGAAAAATAAACCCCGCTAAGCTCTGCTGCAACCGTACTATTGTTGTAAATTTCGACGTATTCTAAAGTATCAGTGTCGATATCTGGCGGGTTGTACATAATCTCGGTAATCATCAGATTAAGTGCAGCCTGGGCTTGTACGGTAATATAATCGGTTTTTGTTTCGGTTGTCGAACCATTGGTGTTTGTTACAGTTAGCGAGACATTAAAAGTTCCGGCATTATTGTAAAAAATAACCGGAGGCGTCTGAACATTTGATGTTGCAGGAGTTCCGCCTTCGAACAACCACGACCATGCTGTTGGTCCACCTGTGGATTGGTCGGTAAAAGCTACACTTTGACCCTCAAAAATGGAAGTAGGATTTCCAATAAATTGTGCCTGTGGCGGAGGAATCACCTGAACTGTAATATAATTTGCTTTCAATTCGGTATCCGAACCATAAGCGTTGGTAGCAACAAGGGTTACATCAAAAGTCCCGGCAGTATTGTAAACAATATTAGAAGGATTTTGTGATGTTGATGTTGCAGGTGATCCACCTTCAAAAGTCCAGAGCCATGAAGTAGGTGTATTTGTCGAGAGATCGGTAAAACCAACACTTCCGCCAACGAAAATTGTAAGCGGAGTTCCAACAAAATTGGCAACTGGCGGTGGTGGCGTATTTGTAACGGTAATATAATTTACTTTTTGTTCATCATCAGAGCCCCCTTCATTGGTAACTGTGAGCTTAACATCAAAAGTTCCTGCTGAATTATAGGTAATAGCCGGTGGATTTTGCCCGTCAAAAGTTGAAGGTAAACCACCTTCAAAAGCCCATTGCCATGAAGTTGGATTTCCTGTCGAAAGATCAGTAAAAGTAATAGATTGTCCGGTCTGAATGGAGGTGTTGCTGGCCACAAAATCAGCAACCGGTGCAGGAACGCCGCAACCAGCGCCTGGTGTTGCCCAGATTGAATCGCCTGCTGCATTTATGGCAGCAAAATCTATCGAATGTGCCCAGTTTTCAGGCTGGCTGTTATCGCTGAAAGGATCACATAAAGTTAACGAAGGACCGTAACCATCGGCGAGTGAATCCCAGGGTGTATAATCCGCATAAGTAACAAAATCAACAATGTTGTTAAAGTTATCCTGGAGTTCGAGTAATTCGCCGGTATTGTTCAAGCCTCCGCTGACAGTCTGCAATGCGGTAACGCCAAACGTGTTTTGAATAGCTGCCGGATTTACTGCAACCAAAAGATAATCACCTGGGTTCATGCTCATCTGCGGAAAAACAAACTCTACTCCACTCGAAAAATGGAAATCGGTTAAATCAACAGCAACGTTATCGTTATTATAAATTTCGATATACTCAAGGCTGTCGGTTCCAACTTCTGGCGGGTTGTACATAATTTCGGTTATCACCAGGTTTGGAATGGTAACAGGTGGGATGATGGAGAAAAAGTCATTACTTTCATCCATAGGTGTCCCTGCCGCAGTATTGGTAATTCTGATTTTAAACTGGCTGCCGGTTGGCTGATTTGCCGGAATATTCCAGGTCCAGCTCAGGTCGGATGAATTAACCGAAGCAGCCAGAACCTGGGCTACCGTGGTGACATTAATAAGCTCAATTTTTACAGTTCCGGTGAACAATGATGCAAGCCAGGTAATATTGTAAGTTTGTCCTTGTTGGAGAAATTCTCCGCCGTTAGGATAAAGAATTGTAATTGTAGGGATTTGAGCAATATTCCAGTTACCCGGAGTGCCATAATCCTCAAAACTGGCCATCCAGCTTTCGGGTAAACTATTATCAAGATCCGGATCCATGAGCGATAGAGATTTTCCCAGACCGTTTGGTTCTGCCGGCCATGGAGCAGCTATCCCGTAGGTTACAGCGTCAATCACGTTGAGCGAAGCATCTTTAAGCTCGATTAATTCGCCCGAATTATTTAGAGCTCCGCTAAACGGACCAACAAGATTGCTGATTCCATAAAAATTAATAAGCGTATCGGGAACCCTGGCAACAACGATGAAACCATCTGGCTGTAATATTGTTCCGGCAGGAAAAGTAAAATCAATAGCTGTGGTAATTTTCCAACCCGAAATGTTAACCGGAATGGCTTCGTTATTAAAAACTTCGAGCCATTCGTAGTAGTCATCCAAACCTTGCGATGATGGCGGATTATACATGATTTCGTTAATCACGATATCATAAAGTGTCGGTGGGGCTACAATCGAAAATGTTCCGCTCAGGCCAAAAACATTAGCTGCGGTATTGTCACTAACTTTTATTTTGTAATCGTTTCCGATAGTTTGAGCGGCAGGAACATTCCAGGTCCAGGTACCGGTAGTTGCGGCGGCGGTTCCGATTTGTGTCCATGTTGGTGTTCCGGCTGAAGCATTTGATGAAACTTCGATTTTAACATTGGGCGAAGTATTCATGGCGTTCCAGGTAATATTGTAAGCATTTCCCTGCCACCATTGTGCCCCGGCAACCGGTGAACTAACAATGATTACGGGGTTGGTTCCCGAAATTTCTCCGGTAACCGAAATACCATCAACTTCCCATGATGCAGCACTTGCGGCATCCGAAAGATATTTAAAGGCAACATAAACGTTTCCGTTGTAATCAGAAATATCAATTGCCCCTGAAGGAGCCCAAATATAACCTCCGGTCGAAAGTTCGGCTTCAAGTTCATCCCAGGTGGCGAGGTTTGGGTCGCCCCCCGCGTAGTCTGACGAAATGAGCACATGAAGAACCTCTCCGGTATAATTCATGGCCGTTTCAAAATTTAAAGTCTCATTGTTGTATGGGTCAAAATTCATTGCTGGCGAAATCAACCAATCTTCGTTGGGAATCGCAGCACCTGAAAAACCATTCATGTTTGCATAGGTCTTGGTCTGGTAGGTAGCCTGGTGCCAGACCTGATCACCGATAACACTGATTTGTGACCATGTTCCCAAACCATTATCAAAACCCTCGGCATTAATTACCGAAAGGCTTGATGTTGTAGCTTGTGCTGACGGGGGTGTTCCTCCGGTTTTATAGTTCACTTCGATGCCGGAATTGGTGTAAGGAAATATCTTAAAAAAGTAGGTTGTGGCTGATTCCAGATTGTTAAACGAAAATGCCTGTGCCCCAAATGCAACATTGGCAGCGCCCGAACCATCTGTGAGGTCAGGATCATCCGAAACAAAAGTTCCATCTGCGGGAAGCGTAATGTTATCTGAGGTAGAGGCTTTTATCAGGTAAGCTGCCGGAAGCTGTGCACCGGTTGCATCAGTCCATGTAAGGTTTACCGACAAATTATTGGCAGTTGCTGTGAAACTGGTCGGATAGTTTGTTGGCTCGGGCAGAAGTCCCGGCCATGTTTCAAAATTACCATTGGGAATGGCAATTGGTGTACCAACCGGGCTTTCAAATTTCACATTGTCGATATACTGTATTTCAGGAGCAACAAATCCGGGAGTAACATCGTAAAACCGGAGATGAGCTTTTCCAGTAGTAACGCCCACCGGCACTGTGCCTTCAAACGAAAACTCGGCCCAATCGCCCGTTGTAGTTGGCCCTGCATACCCAACCGAATATGTTGTTGTTGCATCACTCCAATCTATTGCAGCCCTGACACGAACATTTGCACTGGTGAAATACCAGAACGAAAACTTGTAGGTAGCGCCTGCAGTAACTGCAAGGTCAACTGAACTTGTGAGATCACATTCAGCCTGAGTGCCTGTATTTACACTAACTCCGCAGCTAAAAAGCCCTTCCTGGATAATTGTAGCTTCCTTGAAGGTTGTAATCCCAATATCACCAGTCCAGTTTACGGGAATTTGCCCCGTCACTGATGTGTTTATTCCGATGATAATCAGGAATAAAGTTAAACCACTTAATAAAAATTCTTTCATAAATTAAATTTGTTAAAAATTGCTGAATTCGACGGCAAAGGTCTTAATTATTTACGCAAAAAAGTTGATTTTTCAGATTATATTTTTGTTAAGAAAAAACATATAAAAGTATTGAAAATTAGGTTTACAGAATGCATTAAAAATCCAAAATCAATCACGAATTTATCAACAATCAATCTGGGATGGCATTTTCATGCGAAAAGATATTTTTAGCCCATCACAAAAGCCATTAATTGCAGGTAAAATGGATAACATGGGACGTTATGAGGTGTTGCAATGCAAAAAAAAATCCCGGTGAGTCTTCACCAGGATTTTTTTTCTTGAAATTCTGATTTTATTTTACTTCTTCAAAATCAACGTCAGTTACGTTATCATCTTTTTTGGCTCCACCATTACCGCCTGGTTGTCCTTGTCCATCGCCTGGTTGCTGGCCTTGCTGTCCGCCTGCCTGCTGACCTTGGGTAGCGTTGTACATCTCCTGACTTGCTGCCTGGAACATTTTGCTTAACTTTTCGGTTGCTGCATCAAGAGTGGCAATGTCTTCGCTTTTGTGCGCGGCTTTAAGTTCGGCCAAAGCATCTTCGATAGGTTTTATCTTATCAGCCGGAAGTTTATCGCCATATTCTTTAAGCTGTTTTTCGGTCTGGAAAATCATCGAATCAGCAGCATTAAGTTTATCCACCTTTTCCTTGGCTTTTCGATCGGTTTCAGCGTTTGCTTCGGCTTCGTATTTCATTTTTTTAATTTCCTCTTCGGTAAGCCCCGAGGAAGCCTCGATACGGATGCTTTGCGATTTTCCGGTTCCTTTGTCTTTAGCCGAAACGTTTAAAATTCCGTTGGCATCAATATCAAAGGTAACTTCAATTTGAGGAATCCCGCGTGGCGCCATTGGAATTCCGTCGAGATGGAAACGTCCGATGGTTTTGTTATCCCGTGCCATGGCACGTTCGCCTTGTAAAACGTGAATTTCGACAGAAGGCTGATTGTCGGCAGCGGTAGAGAATGTTTCAGATTTCTTTGTTGGAATTGTTGTGTTCGACGAAATTAATTTGGTCAACACGCCTCCCAAAGTTTCGATACCCATGCTGAGCGGAGTAACATCGAGCAGGAGAACGTCTTTAACTTCACCCGTCAGAACACCACCCTGAATTGCTGCGCCAATGGCAACAACTTCATCAGGATTAACGCCTTTTGAAGGCTCTTTTCCAAAGAAATCTTTTACCACCTGCTGAATTGCAGGAATACGGGTTGAACCACCAACAAGAATCACTTCATCAATATCAGAAGCCGAAAGTCCGGCATCTTTCATAGCTTTTCTGCATGGTTCAATGGTTGCCTGAATGAGGCTGTGAGTAAGTTGTTCGAATTTTGCACGGGTAATTTTTCTTACAAGATGCTGTGGAATCCCGTCAATCGGCATGATGTAAGGCAGGTTGATTTCGGTTTCGCTCGAACTCGAAAGTTCAATTTTTGCTTTTTCAGCGGCTTCTTTCAAACGCTGCATGGCCATCGGGTCCTTCCGCAGGTCAACATTGTGTTCGCCTTTAAATTCCTCAGCAAGCCAGTCAATCACCATGTGGTCGAAATCATCACCGCCAAGGTGAGTATCGCCATTGGTCGATTTTACTTCAAAAACGCCATCACCAAGTTCGAGAATGGAGATATCAAAAGTTCCACCTCCGAGGTCGAAAACCGCAACTTTTATTTCATGTTTTTTCTTATCAAGCCCGTAAGCCAGGGCTGCAGCGGTAGGTTCGTTAATGATTCTGCGCACGTTCAACCCTGCAATTTCGCCAGCTTCTTTGGTAGCCTGACGTTGCGAGTCGCTAAAATATGCAGGAACGGTAATTACAGCATCAGTAACAGTTTGTCCAAGATAATCTTCAGCAGTTTTCTTCATTTTCTGAAGAACCATGGCCGAAATTTCCTGTGGAGAATATTGCCGGTCATCAATTTTAACACGCGGCGTATTATTGTCGCCTTTTAAAACTTTGTACGAAACCCGGTTGACTTCTTTTTGAACCCTGTCGAAGGATTCGCCCATGAACCGTTTAATTGAAGAAACTGTTTTTGTAGAGTTAGTAATTGCCTGCCTCTTGGCCGGATCACCCACTTTTCGTTCTCCGTTTTCGGTAAATGCAACGATTGATGGTGTAGTTCTGCGACCTTCAGAGTTTGGAATAACAACAGGTTCGCTGCCTTCCATTACGGCAACGCACGAATTAGTTGTTCCCAGGTCGATTCCAATGATTTTTCCCATTTTTTATGGCTCCTTTCTAAATTGCTATATAATTTTTTTTGTAAAATTCTTTGTTACGGCAGGCTGATTGTCAATCATTATGCCATTTAAGAAAATATTTCCCGAATCTAAATTCCAAAGGGGTTTAATTTTTAGTCGAAAATTACTGCCATTACCTTATCAGGTTGATTTTAAATTAGTTTGGATTTTTAATCAGGGGTTTTGGAAGCCAAATTCTCTAATGTCATTTTCCATGTCAAAAAGGCAGAACGATAAATCTACCAGTCCCGATAGCTATCGGGAAAAGGACTTATGATGGTCAGGATTTTCAAATTTATCACGAAATGATTACTGCTAAAGAACATCAGTCTTTGTTAATCAATTAACAATTATTCAAAACAACAAGGTCGCCTGATGTGAATTTTGTTTTATTTTTGCAGCCTCAAATTTAAAACTTACTGTTTTTGAGGATTTAATGTTAAAATTAGAATGATTTCTATATTAAATATCCGTTAAATTATGGATTTATTTGAAGAAAAAAACACCGAAGATGTAAAGTTATTCGAATCGTTCCCGCCGGTTTCAACCGAGACCTGGGAAGCTTTGATTCAGAAGGACCTCAAAGGGGCTGACTATGTAAAAAAGTTGGTCTGGAAAACCATGGAAGGCTTCGACGTTAAGCCTTATTATCGTGAAGAGGACCTCAAAAATCTTGAATACCTCAACGTTTTTCCCGGCGATTTCCCGTTTGTGCGAACCAGCCGGAAAACCGAAAACAACTGGTTTGTCAGGCAGGATTTGCCTGTTGGCGATATTTCCAAAGCCAACAAACTCGCCCTCGATATTTTGATGAAGGGCGTTGATTCGCTTGGCTTTTTACTCGATCCCACCAAAGAGCCTGAAATTGATGAGATCGAAAAATTGATGGAGAATATTTACGCCCAGATTGTTGAGGTAAATTTTGTTTGCGGCAAACAGGCTTTGGCGCTTCTGCGGATTTACCTGCAATTGGTTAAAAAATACAACCGTGATTTATCCAAAATCCATGGCTCCGTTGATTTTGACCCAATCGGGAACCTCATTTTAAAAGGAAATTTTTATACGTCGGAATCTTCAGATTTTGAAGCTTGTAAAGCTTTGATCGAAGAATCGAGGCACGTTCCACATTTCAGGACTTTAGCGGTAAATGCCCGGTATTTTAAAAATGCCGGTTCATCCATCGCCGAGGAACTTGCTTTTGGTCTGGCTTACGGCAACGAGTATCTCTCAAAGCTCACCGACCTGGGACTTAACATTGACGACATCGCAACCAAAATAAAATTCACCTTTGCCACCGGTTCCAATTATTTTATGGAAATCGCCAAAATCAGGGCGGCAAGGCTGCTTTGGGCAAAAATCGTAAATGCTTACGGGCCTTCGGATGCCGAATTTACCAAAACACACATTCACACCGTAACTGCCGACTGGAACAAAACCCTATACGACCCGCACATGAACATGCTCCGCACCACCACCGAAGCCATGTCGGCCATCATTGGCGGTACAAATTCTTTGACCGTTCGTCCTTACAATGCTGTTTTTGAAGAAACCTCCGTTTTTTCGGAGCGCATAGCCCGCAACCAGCAACTGGTTATTAAAGAAGAATGTTACCTCGATAAAGTGATCGACCCGGCTGCTGGCTCCTATTATCTCGAAAATCTTACGGATGCCCTGGTTGAAGAAGCCTGGAAAATTTTCCTTCAGATCAGCGAAATGGGTGGATTTATCGAAGCTTTCAAAAAGGGATTTATTCAACAAAAGATTCATGAAACTTCCCAAAAACGCAATGCCGCCATTGCCAACCGCAAGGAAATTTTGATTGGCACCAATCAATATCCCAATTTTAACGAATTTGTAAATAAGGAAATTGATACAGCGGTGGTTGAGCCATCATCTGAAATAGCCGAAAATGGTATTGCTGAACCTTTGAAAACTTACCGCGGGGCGCAGGGTTTTGAACTTTTGCGTTACAAAACCGACCTTTTTGCCATGAAAAACAAAAGGCCCAAAGCCTTCATGTTTACTTATGGTAGCTTGGCTATGCGCCGCGCACGGTCGCAGTTTTCGAGCAACTTTTTTGCCTGTGCCGGTTTTGAGGTCATTGATAACAACGGCTTTAAAACCATCGAAGAAGGCGTTGCAGCAAGTTTGGAAAGCAAAGCCGAAATCGTTGTCATCTGCGGAAGCGACGACGATTACCCCGTAATTGTGCCTGAAATCTTTACCAAAATCGGCCACAACGCCATCGTGGTTGTTGCCGGTTATCCAAAAGATGTTGTTGACGAACTAAAAGCCAAAGGCATCAAACATTTTATCCATGTTAAATCCAATGTTTTAGCGACACTCAACGAATTTCAAAAGTTACTCAACATCGCTTAAGGCCTTTTCTAACTTAAAATAAACGAAAGATGAAACCGAATTTCAAAAATATCAATATAAAATCGTCACCTAAGCCCAAACTATCGAAAGCTGAGTGGGAAAAGGAAAACAAGATTGACGCAGGCTGGCTTACGCCGGAGCAAATCCCGGTAAAGCCGGTTTATACCGAGGCCGACCTCGAAAGCATGGAGCATCTGCATTATGCTGCCGGATTACCGCCATTTTTACGTGGCCCTTATTCGACCATGTATGTGATGCAACCCTGGACTGTTCGGCAGTACGCGGGTTTTTCGACAGCCGAGGAGTCCAACGCTTTTTATCGCCGCAACCTGGCAGCAGGTCAAAAAGGTTTATCCATTGCCTTCGACTTAGCCACCCATCGCGGCTATGACTCCGATCATGAGCGCGTGGAGGGTGATGTTGGAAAAGCTGGTGTGGCTGTTGATTCGATTCTGGATATGAAAATCCTGTTCGACCAGATTCCGTTGGACAAAATGTCGGTTTCGATGACAATGAATGGTGCCGTTCTGCCGGTTCTGGCATTTTATATCGTTGCCGGATTAGAGCAGGGTGTAAAATTAGACGAACTTACCGGGACTATCCAGAATGACATTCTCAAAGAATTTATGGTGCGCAACACCTACATTTACCCGCCTTTAAGTTCGATGCGCATCATTGCCGATATTTTCAAGTATACCTCGCAAAACATGCCGAAGTTTAATTCGATCAGCATCAGCGGCTACCATATTCAGGAAGCCGGTGGTACTGCCGATATTGAGCTGGCTTATACTTTGGCCGACGGACTTGAATACCTCCGTGCAGGCGTTGCCACAGGCATGGATATCGACACTTTTGCGCCGCGTTTATCATTTTTCTGGGGCATTGGCATGAACCATTTTATGGAAATCGCCAAACTCCGCGCTGCCAGGATGCTATGGGCAAAAATCGTTAGACAGTTTAATCCGAAAAACCCAAAATCGATGGCTTTGCGCACGCACTGCCAGACTTCGGGATGGAGCCTTACCGAGCAGGATCCGTTTAACAACGTTGCCCGCACCTGCGTAGAAGCCATGGCCGCCGCACTCGGGCACACGCAATCGCTGCACACCAACGCGCTTGATGAAGCCATCGCTCTGCCTACCGATTTTTCGGCACGCATCGCCCGCAATACACAGATTTATCTTCAGGAAGAAACCGATATTTGCCGCGTTGTTGACCCGTGGGCCGGTTCCTATTATGTGGAAACGCTCACCCACGAAATCGCCCGCAATGCCTGGAAACTTATCGAAGAAGTTGAAGAACTGGGCGGCATGGCCAAAGCCATCGAAACGGGAATACCCAAAATGCGCATCGAGGAAGCTGCGGCCCGCAAACAGGCCAGGATTGACTCTCACAAAGACACCATCGTGGGCATCAACAAATACAGGCTCGAAAAGGAAGACCCCATCGAGACCCTGGAAGTTGACAATACCGCCGTTCGTCTTTCGCAGATTGAGCGGCTGAAAAAACTCAGGGAAAACAGAAACGAAGCCGAAGTTCAGGCTTCGCTTGAGGCTATTACAAAAGCCTGCGAAACCGGCGAAGGCAATTTGCTGGAATTAGCGGTGGATGCAGCTAAGAAAAGGGCTTCATTGGGCGAAATCTCGATGGCCTGCGAAAAAGTTTTTGGAAGATATAAAGCAGTAATCAGATCAATATCAGGCGTGTATTCATCAGAATCGAAAGGCGACGAAAAATTTAAAAAGGCCTGCGAACTGGCCGACCAGTTTGCCGAAATGGAAGGCCGCCGTCCACGTATTATGGTCGCTAAAATGGGACAGGACGGTCACGACCGCGGTGCAAAAGTAGTTTCAACAGGCTATGCCGACATGGGCTTTGATGTGGATATCGGCCCGTTGTTTCAGACGCCCGCCGAAGCCGCCAAACAAGCCGTCGAAAACGACGTGCACATTTTGGGCGTTTCGAGCCTTGCGGCGGGACACAAAACATTGGTTCCGCAGGTTATCGATGAACTCAAAAAACTTGGCCGCGACGACATCATGGTGATTGTTGGTGGCGTTATCCCGCACCAGGATTATCAGTTTCTTTACGATGCCGGCGCAGTTGCCATCTTTGGTCCGGGAACCGTGATTACCGAAGCAGGCATCAAAATCCTTGAAATATTGATTGAGACGAGGAAAGAGGGGTGAGTTTTTAAAAGGGAATAAAATGACAAAAGACAACATACCTGCGTTGCCTGATGAAACCATCATCAGTAAAATTCACCTTGTCAGAGAAAAGAAAATCATGTTGGATCGCGGCCTTGCCGAACTTTATGGCGTAAAAACAAAGGCGATAAAACAAGCTGTCAAGCGTAACATTGAAAGGGTTCCTGATGATTTTATGTTTGAAATGACCGCCGAAGAATTTACTATTTGAGAATCTCTCAAAATCTTTTTTAACGCAGAGTTACGCAGAGAATGCGCAAAGTGCCGCAGAGTTATAATTCTGAAATTTAACACTCTGCGATTCTCCGCGTTAATACTTTGCGGTTCTCTGCGTTTTGATTTTACAATTTTGAGGCAGCATCAAACGCGATAGCTTGTGATTAGGCTAAACCTGTTTATTGCGTAGGAAGTTAAGATCTTCTCATTCATTTCCAGTCACCGGAGATCAACCGAAGTAAAACTTTTAATTATCAGTTTTTCAAAATATTTGTCAGGTAATTACCGGTAGTTACCTGACATTTTATATTTTTGCAAAAAGAGTAATAGTAATGAAAGTAACTGATATTATTAATGATAAGATTAATCGTTTCGCTGCAGGCTATGTTTTCACCTATAATGATTTTACACAACAGGTAGATAAAATTGATGCCCTTACAAAAGCCTTGGGCCGGTTGGTTATGGATGGCAAGATCAGAAAACTATCACCCGGAAGGTTTTACAAACCCCGCTTTTCAGAATTTGGCGAAATACCTCCCGAAACCTACCAGATAGTAAAAGACCTGCTCGAACAAAATGGAAAAATCATTGGTTATCTTACCGGCTATTCGGTTTATAATCAACTCGGCCTCACAACGCAGGTTTCCGGGATTATACAAATTGGCGCCAACGAACCAAAAAAGGAAATAAAGAGAGGTCTCTTCACAATACGGTTCGTAAAACAGGCAAACAGGATATCCAAAGAAAACATTCCTCTGCTATGCATACTCGATTCGATTAACAACATCAAAACTATTCCTGACGCTTCGGTTGACAAATCCTGCAAAATTCTTAGTCTCCTGGTTGCAAACATCAATGATTTCGACAGAGAATCATTTATCCGTCTCGCAAAAAAATACAACCCTTCAACACGAGCCCTAACTGGTGCAATTATCGAAAATTGCTTTGGTGCAACAGCCGCAGAATCCCTAAAGTCTTCGCTAAATCCGTCTTCCTCTTATGATTTTGGGATAACAGAACAAGTGTTGCCCAACAAACAAAAATGGAATATTGTATGAACCTTCACCTCGATAGAAATGCACTTGATTGTGAAGGTATCAAAATAAGTGTTTAAAAACACGGTCTTCCAAAATGGAATATCAAAGTGTGAAAGAACCGGGAAAACGAATTGGTTTTAAAACAACCTGAAACGAATAATTTCTCTTTGAAGCCTGCGCCTTGGCCATCTTTGGTCAGGGAACAGTAATAACCGTAGCAGGCATCAAAATCCCCGAAGTATTGATTGTGACGCGGAAGGAGTAATGAATGTGTTGAAATAGAAACCGAAAGCCTTGTTATGAAGCTATTGTTCGTGGCAAGGCTTTTTTGATTTTATATTCCATAACCTGACAAATTGCAGGTGTTTGATAATTGCATAAGTGAGGAAAATACGAGTTGCTAAAATAATTTACTCCGTTAATCAGAAGTAATTACTCTAATCGAACGGGCAAATTCCACCGGACAAATGAGGCAATGGTACCTGTAATCCCAAAAGCTTACTATATAGTAAACTGTACTTTAGCATGTAGTAAACATTACTTTACTATATAGTAAAATAAAGATTACCTTATAGTAAAATAGTGCTACCATTCGTAAATTTGGGTAACATGTCCTTTGTAAATGACTGGTTGAACGGGATGAATTGCCTGGCTTTACGCAATACATCCTACAACAGAACATGGGTTATTTTGTCTGGGCAACAGTTGGTCGGATTACAATCGTGATGGGTAAGAAATAAACCGGCTTGATCTGCCATAGAAAACCTTCCCGGTTTGTAATAGGCTCCCCGGTTTGCAGTAAGCCTGTTTTACAAGGGTGTATTAATTTTGGTGATTCGTATTTAGGGGCTGCTGAAAAGGCCTAATCCATTGAAATATTATAAGTTACTTCATAATTTCTGATTCATTGTAAAAGGATTAGAGGGGTATTTGTTTAATAATCATGCACTAAATATTTCGGTGCGCTGCACCTTTATCCCCATCACCGAATAAAATTCTACAAAGATTACCGGTGCGCTGCACCTGAAAGATAAGCCACAGCGTGGCGAAATCTTTGTAGAAAAATCAAATAGAGTTGATTTGGAAGGTGCAGCGCACCGTAATATGACTATTCTGAGTTTTTCAGGAGTCCCTATTTAAACGTTTGTATTGTGGTAGTACTGCCTTGCTTGTTCCACCGTTTCGGGAAATTTAAGAAGAGCACGTCTATTCAGCATTTCTTTAACGCCTTCCATAATACTGAATTCTTCGGCGAGGACAGGGTCATTTTTTAATTCCAGCTCAAAACGGATGACGGCCTGCTCATCCATGTTCCCATTCAGATAATCATCAATTTTTTCGTACTGTTTTCTTTTCATTGCTCAAATGTTTTTTGGTTTGCCTAAGCTGTTAAAGATTTTCGGTTTTCTCTTTTAGTGATGTCTCACCCTATTAAGAGAAGAATTCCGACTTTTATCACGGGTATTTTAACATAATCACCGTTTATTTAACATATCTTAATAAAACGACGACCAAAATTGGGCAGAAACCAAAAAAGCACGTTTGTAGTCCGTGCTTTGTTGAAGTTTAGATTTCGTCATTCTACATTTCTCTTCCTACTCCACCACAAACTTACTCTTTCCCACCACGCCGCCATTGCTGTAAACCACGGCAACGTACATACCCGGAGGCCAGGATGAAATATCAAGGACAACTTCTTTCTGGCCTTGCATAATAGGCTCGCTGTGCAAAAGGCTGCCAAAAACATCGTAACACCGGAGTTGCGCCTGTTGAAGGTTTTGGAGGTTTCCAAACTCAAAATTCACGATTTGTTGGGCGGGATTTGGCGTGATGTTCATTTTGAAAAAATTCGTTGCTATGTTTTCGTTAACCGAAACAAAACCTCCGTTGGTGGTTTTGTACAATTGATGATTGAAGGCATAAAAACCTGTGGTTTCGTTTACAAATAGCAAATGGTTGTATTGGTCAGCATAAGATGGATCGAAAGGTATTTTGAGCTGCGTTGCCACGGTTTCCCAACCGTTGCTGGTGTAAACAACATTAAAGGTGTCAACCATCGAACCAAATCCTGAAGTTACCCGCACCCCATAAGCCATTTCACGGGATATTAACTCAACGGTTCTCAGGTCGGTGGTTTCCGAAACCCAGCTTTGGCCTTCATCTGTCGAATAATAGATTTTACCGGGAGCGAGGGCATAAACACAATCGCCGGTAATGGATAAGCCGAGTTTCATAAACTGATGATTTGGCTCAAGCTGAAACAGTTCCTGCCAGGAATTTCCATGGTCGCTGCTGAGCAGGAGTAGCCCCGTGTATTGCGGAAGTGGTGGATTCTCGTCAGAAATTGCATAAGAGGCCAGCACCACTTCTTCGCTGACGCACAGGAAATTATCGAAATAGCCCTGTAGCGTGGTTTCCATGACTTTCTGATATTGAACCTCCGGGCCTGTGCCGTCGAGCCGGTAAATGCAGCTTACAGGATTGGCATTGATGATTTCGGTAGCGCCGCAAAAACCTAAGCCGGAATTGTAAAATCCCGCAGCTTGCGGCAAAAATATGGTGTTGCTCACGTCGTCCCACGAAATTCCGGTATTATCGCTGACCTTAAAACCCGCGAAAAGCGTGTTTAAATCGGAAAGCGCGACAATAACCTGGCTGTCGAAAAGAAAGCAGTCGTTCATTGCTGCGGCCTGATCGGGATATTCCACCGAAGTCCAGGTTGCGCCGCCGTCCTGTGTGATTTTAAAATAGCTTTCATTACCCAAAAGGAAGCCGGTATTTTCATCAAAAAATTTGATGTTATTGAAGTAATAAACGCCGCCGGGCGTTTCAACCGGCAGCCATTGGCCAAAGAGCATTACCGGAAAGAATGCTGCAAAAAGAAAGGTTAATTTTTTCATATCTCTGTTTTTTTTTATTTATTCCACCACAAACTTACTCTTCCCCACCACACCGCCATTGCTGTAAACGGTTAGAAATAAAGTTCCCGTTTACAGTTGTCTTCACTGCTACCATTTACTTACCTTTAAACTCCCTACATTCTGCCCTTCAAAAAGCAGGTTGATGATGTAGTTTCCCGAAGGCAGTTTGTTGCCATTGTCGTCGTCGGCATGCCAGCGGAGGTGGAAGTTGCCGGGCTGGGTAAAGGTGTCTAAAAGGGTTTTGAGCAGGCGGCCCTGCATATCGTGAATCTGAACAATGTAATGCCCTTCTTTTAACAGTGTAAATTCGATGGCAGTACTTTGCTGGAACGGGTTAGGACTGGCTTTAATGCCGCTGGCAAGGAATT
>CAJATL010000037.1 GCA_903944895.1 uncultured Bacteroidota bacterium | reverse complement strand
TCGGCTGACCGACTAAATTCTTTGTTGTATCTTTGCCCATGTTGAAGTTATTTTTTGCAAAACAAACTTACAACATTGGGGCGAAACCTAATGGCTATAGCCCCTTTTTTTGTTGAAATTTTAACCGGTCAGTACTGATTTGAATTTTGGAATTTGTTGTTCGTTGTTTGTTGCTCTGAGTTCGGGTTTTGCTGGATACGAATCTGTTAACGCGAAGGAAGTAAGATCTACTCGTATTGCGGTGAATATGGAATTGAATAATTTGTATTAGCGAAAATTAGCAAGATTCGCGAAAATTGGTATTGAGTTCAATTACTAATCTTCGTTCGGATTATTACATGTTTATCTAATTTCAGATATTGAACTAAGTAGTAAGAATAGGAAACCTCTGATAAAACTTCAAAAGGTCGATGGTATCTGAAAGTAATCTCGTTTTAACGAATTTCTTTGTTTCGGCATCCATTAATTCACCCAAACCATCCAATAAACGCTTGCCTTTAAGCGATTCAAGTAAAACTATACAGTTTTCGATGTGAGACTCCCACGGAACTTTCATCCGATATTCCACAATGCTTTTATTTACAGGAGTCTGACGCTGCAAAAAAAACCAGGTATCAAAAATATCACGATTTGTTGTTGTAGTCCGGTCAATTAAAGCACATAACTTATGTGCAAACATGTTCGTAACCATCATTACTTTAACATTGAATCCTAACAGGTTTCTTATTTCATAAGTATCACCGAAAGTTCGATTGGATATTTCAACTTTCAGTTTTCGTTCACCAACTCCATAATCCAGCACAATCAAAGGGCCAAAATGCTTTTTTGCTTCATCGAAAATTGTTCCGTATTTCAAAATAATTTTCCGAACCTTTTGGTAAACTATTTCCTCTTTACCATTTTCCAATAAATTAAAATCCAAATCAATCGAAAACCGGGGTAGATCATAAAAAAGCATTAAAGCAGTACCGCCCTTAAAGCCCATGTAATTAGCAAGTTCAATATCTGAGTAAATATCTTTAAGTATTTGAATCAGATAAAATTTATGGCGGTTAATATCAAACATTTTTAAACATGGTATTAAACCTTTGCGTAAGTGATTTTGATTCATAAATTGGTAAAATCTTTTTTAAAAGAGTTTTATCCAATGGATTGATGTTATCAAAGTAATGATGAGGATCGAGGTACAGCATATCAAGAAAAGCACGTTCAGGAGTGGCCTGATTCACATGGTTGTTCTGCCGTATAATTCCTGTTGCATTTGTCAATATCGCCCCTTTTAATTTTCTGAAACGATAATTTTGATCTTCGATTTCAATAACACGGCTTAAATAACTGACCAGCGTAATTTGTGAATCGAACTGAAAAACAATTCCATTCTTCTGCAATACGTAATCCAACGAAATGTATGATGGACTGTAAAACCTGCAGGCCAGCTCCTCAATATTAAACTCTGGCTTTGTATAAATTCCCTTGCGCGGATTACGCAACTGACCTTTGTGCACGTAATAGTTTAATTTCTTACCAAGCACCTGTAAATCAGTTTCTCCGACAAGCATAGCCACATCAACCAATCGGAATACTGTCCGTGAATCCTGGTACAGAACTAAAATAATATTTTTATTTTGTGAACCAAACATCCAATTTTATCGTATTATCAGTTTACAAAAGTAGGAATTTCCGGTACTCCTGAAAAAGAAAATGGATAATTTTTTGTAAAGGGTGTTAAAAACAATTGTTTGTTGTCAAGGTTGTCATTGTTTTCATTGTTGTCATTGGTCGTCAAGGTTGTTTGTTGTTTGTGGTTTGTCACTTCGACTGCACTCAGTGCAAGTGTTTGTTGTTTGAGATTTGAGATTTGTTTTCAGGGTTGTCATTGGACGCCATTGGTTGTGATTGTTGTCATTGGTTGTCATTGTTGTCATTGGTTGTCATTGTTGTGATTGTTGACATTGGTTGTCATTGTTGTTTGTGGTTTGTAGTTTGAGTTTTGAGATTTATTGTCGGGTTGTGATTGTTGTCGGGTTGTGATTGTTATGATTGTTGTCGGGGTTATCAAGGTTTTCATTGTTGTCATTGTTGTCGGGGTTGTCAGGGTTGTGATTGTTTTTTGTTTTTTGTTTTTTGTTTTTTGTTTTTTGGAATTCCCCCCTTCGTCTCCTCTTCTCCTTTTCTCCTTTTCTCCTTTTCTCCCCTTCCCTTCGTCTCTTCTTCGCTTTGTTAGGTTAAAAGAACGCAACCATCTGCCAAAAAAGCCTCCCTATGGCCGGGATAAATTGTGGTGACGGGCTTTAGTAAAGGTTTTGTTTTTTTATGAATGGAGGATAATCCTTACGGTTACTGTGCGGAAGGGTAAGTGGGGTTATGGTGAAGGTAAGCCGAATTAAATTGGCCTGTTTTTTAAAAGGGTACTAAACCATGAAATGGTTATAGTATCCCGTGCGTTCTTAATATTTCGGCCAGATCGGGGTGCTTTTTTGAATATTCACGAAGTGTATTTATCAGGTTGCGGCTATTTTCTTCGGCTTTGGATGCTTGCATTAATGCAGGTTGCATAGCCGTCCTTCGATCCCAAATCATGTAGCCGAACATAAAAATGAAAAGAGAGATTAAGATGCCAAACCCCCAGTAGAAAAGTGTTTTGATGTCGTCAAGTTGTCTTTGCTGACTGTCAAATTTGAATTCCATTTTAGCTTCGAGTGCATTAATTTTCGCTTCGGTAAGAATAGCACGATCCCGGTCGGCAAGGGTATAGGGCACAACAATTTGTTGCTCCTGTGCTAAGACCGGGATACTTAGCAAAGTGAAGAATAACAGACTTAAAAATACAAGTGGTTTCATATTTTATAAATTTGGCACGAAAATACAAAAAAATCGGAATACCAGAACATTGAAAAGCGGATAAAACGGGCTGTTTGTTGTTTGTTGAAATTTGTTGTGATTGTTTTTGGGTTGTGATTGTTGTCATTGGTTGTCATTGGTTGTGATTGTTGTGATTGTTGTCATTGTTGTCATTGGTTGTCATTGGTTGTCATTGGTTGTCATTGGTTGTCATTGGTTGTCATTGGTTGTGATTGTTGTGATTGTTGTGATTGTTGTGATTGTTGTGATTGTTGTGATTGTTGTCATTGGTTGTTGTTTGTTGTTGTTTGTTGTTTGGAATTTGATTTTTGCTATTTGAGATTTGGAATTTGGAATTTGGTCCCGATAGCTATCGGGATGTCGTTCATTATTCGGGATTTGTTGTTTATAGAGGAGGGTATCGCCGGTAAAAACTGCATCGTTGGTAAAAATGCAAACTACTTAAGAATGGAACGCGGATGACGCGGATTGGGCGGATTGGGCGGATTGGGCGGATTTGCGCAGATTTTTTTGGAACGCAGATCCCGATAGCTATCGGGACAGATTGGGCGGATTTGCGCAGATATTTTTGGAACGCGGATACTTCGACAAGCTCAGTACGAGTGACATGGATTGGGCGGGTTTTCGCAGATATTTTTGGAACGTGGATAGTTCGACAAGCTCAGTGCGAATGACGCGGATTGGTCGGATCCGCCAGAGGTTATTCATGTGAAACGGATAATTCTATCATAGCTTCTTCATACTATCGCCTTACCATCGCCTTGTTGCTTCTTTCGAACAAGAAGATGCCTTGGTGAAAATATGTCAAGACTATGAATGAACTATCTTTAGAAGTTCAATTCCAGGAATCAAAACCATCATCAAGAACTCTAAAAAAAAATGTCACTGCTTTTATCCAAAATGCACCGACATGCGCTGATATGCATTGCAAAAGTGGCAGACTGTCAATTTTTACGTGACACACCTAGGCAAATGGGTGCAAACTACACCAGAATAAGGGTTTGCATCTTTTTTGCAGAATGAGTGTCATAGGAATACAAAGCAATCCATGACTTGGTAATCCTTTTAATAAACACAAATATTCATTAAAAACAAAAACATCATGGGAAAAATTGGTAAAGGCCTCCTTGGAGGCGTATCAGGAAAAGTCGGCAACATTGTCGGCGGAAGTTGGAAAGGGATTGACTATTTGCGGGTGTTACCCGCAAATGTGGCTAACCCAAAATCTCCAAAGCAAGTAAACCAAAGGGCAAAATTTATGACGGTGATCAGGTTTCAGCAACCGCTCACTGATTTTGTCCGTACGGGTTACAAAGCTTATGCTACTAAAATGTCGGCATTTAATGCTGCCATGAGTTACAATTTTAAAAATGCAGTGATTGGTGCATACCCCGATTACAGCATTGACTATACGAAGGTTAAATTGTCGAGGGGCAATCTGACCGGTGCGATGGATGCTGAGTGTTCGTCATCAGCATCTGGAAAACTAACGATAAGCTGGGAGGATAATTCGGGGAATGGCACTGCCAGGGCAACGGATAAGGCGGCGGTGGTGATTTACAATCCTGTAAAGGAGGATGCAATCTTCATACTGGACGCAGGCACAAGGGAGCAGGGTACCACAACCATTGATGTCCCAAAAACCTACCTGAATGTTGAATTGCATTGTTTTCTATCTTTTTTGGTAATGGATACGCTGATCAACACGAACAGCAAAAATGCGATTTCCGACAGTGCGTATGCCGGCACTGTAACGGTAGCGTAGTTACCTGCTGTTGACCAAATGAACCGCTTCGATGTGAAGCGGTTTTTTTTTGTTCTAAAATGATCATTTGTTCTTTTTTAATGACCGAATAGTCAACAATCCTTTTTCCAAAAATATGCTGAATATTTTATTGTATGCCAGTAATTTAGTAGCATAAAGGGAGTTGATATCAAGTGCAAATGCAGGTTGTTTAAAACGAATGTTTTTTCCAAAACTTCAGATAAAACATTTAATATATTAAATTACAGCTACTTAGTTTTATGTTACCAAAACTATACCAGAAAAGTAAATATCTAAAATATTTTTAAAGATAACAATTTAAAAATCTATTATTCAATTTGTTATATCCAAATAAACTTTTAGACAATCGAATTGTTGAAAAGTTCATTTGGAATAGTATATGTATCCATGCTATCTTTGTAAAAATTTACTAAACTAACGTGATTATGAACGAAAACCGGAGGAATTATGAATAAATTGAACCCAGGAAATTAAAATCAAAACAATGAAAAACAATAATGATTTCCCCGAGGAGCAGGACACAACGTATTGCAAGTATGATTCTTTTTATGAACCCTTAAAAGATGTTCACAGTTTTGCGGATCTTTACCGGCTTTTCCAAAAAATGAATGCTTCTGACCTTACAATAACCAATAAAACAGAGCATACCAGATACCACAGTAACAATACTTTTGCTGGAGAACAGGATGATTGTTGGCTAACAACTGACGAAGTGGTTAAGAAATATCCGATAAGTAAACGAACCCTTCAAAACCTGAGAAACCGAAAAATCTTACATTTTTCACGAAGTGGAAAAAAATGTTGCTATAAGAAGAAAGATGTTGATGACTATATGAACAGAAATTATACCGGAAATGGGTAACTTCGGACTATTCATGACCAAATCTCAAATATCATCCTGATAGGCTCCAACCAGATAGCTATTGGGGCTGTGATTGTTATGATTGTTGTCGGGTTGATTGTCTTTTGTCACTTCGAATGCGCTCACTTCGACAGGCGCACTTCGGCTTTGCTCAGTGCAACGCAGTGCATCGCAGTGCATGTATTTGGATTTAGGGGTTTGGTCCCGATAGCCTTCGGGATGTTGTTTGGGATTTGTTCCAGGTTCAGTGTTTCAGGATTCGGATTTTGATTTTATCAGGCTACCCGACAATCTGAAGCTTATGACTTTTTAGGAGGTAAGGCAGGGACGAGGATTTGAGTGTTTATTGGAACAAAAATGTACTGGTCTTACAGGTTTAAAGTGCTGTAATTCATCAAATATTCTGAAAGAGAAAATTAGAAATGTTATTTCAATTTTGTATAGTAATGCCAAACTTAAAATCATAAACATAATTTGTTAACTAAATCCCCTAATTCATTTGATACCAGGCAAATAATTTTTTAAACAATTAAACTGTTGAAAAGTTGATTTGGACGAAGGCTTATCCCTGTTGTATTTTTGCATCTGATTATTAATGTAGTGCTAACCAAAAAAAGGAGGATTTATGAAAGAAATAAACGACTTATTAATTAATACATCATAAAATGGAAGAAAAAGAGTGCAATCCTTTTAATCAAAACCATACTTTCGACCCAAACGAGGCCTTTTCCGACTTTCTTAAACGAGGTGACAGGAATATGTTTGTTCTTTACGATCTGTTAAAAAATATGATGGTTGATTATCCAAAGAATACAGCATATATTAGGGTAAAACGAAGCCAATCGGATAACACGGCAGGAAAAAAAATTGAAAGTGAATGTTTAACAACCAATGAGGTTGTTTTAAGATTCAAAATCAGCAAGCGAACTTTACAAAAATTGCGGGATACAAAACAAATTAAATTTTCTAATAAGGGTAAAAAATGCAGATACAAGTTGGAGGATATTCAAGAGTTCTTGTATAGTAAATGATATGATTAACAAAAAGAACCGGATGAATTGTAATAAATTATTGGAATGCGGATCCGTAAGTAATTGGACACGTAACGCAGATTGAGCAACTTTGTACAAGTTTTTTTGGACCGCTCATACTTCGACTTTGCTCAGTGCAGCGCAGTGCAACGCAGTGCAAGTATTTGGAATTTGTTGTTTGTTGTTTGTTGTTTGTTGTTTGAGATTTGGAATTTGAGATTTGGAATTGGTAGTCATTGGTTGTCATTGTTGTGATTGTTGTCAAGGTTGGCATTGGTTGTCATTGTTGTCATTGTTGTCATTGTTCTCGGGTTGTCATTGGTTGTCATTGGTTGTCATTGTTGTTTGGAATTTGAGATTTGGAATTTGAGATTTGGAATTTGGTCCCTAAATCAATCATCTGCCACAAAAGCCTCCCCATGGCCGGGGTAAATAGTGGCGCCGGGTTTTATTAAGGCTTTTAGCTTTTGGATGGAGTTTGCATAATCCTTACGGTTGCTGTGGGGAAAGGTGAGTGGGGTTTTGGTGTTGTTGAGGAGGGTATCACCGGTAAAAACTACATCATTGGTGAAAATGCAGATGCTGCCGGGACAGTATGAGAGGAATGTAAGGAGGACAAAAATAAATAATAGCACAATTCAATAAAACCAGTATTGAAAAATGCTCATTAATTCAACCATTCCTCATCCAATTTCTTTCCCAATAAGGTATGTATAATAATTTTAAGATCAAGCCTGAATGACCAATTTTGAATATAATTAAGGTTTATACGGACTTTGTCCGGAAAAAGCACTTCATCATTGTATTTTATGGGATCGGGTTGCAGGGCTAACAATTCTTCTTCATTACTATATTTTAAACTGGCCGGACCTGTAATTCCCGGACGGAATGTTAAAACCAACCGGTCATCCCCAGACAGTCTATCTGCATAGCCTGGCACATCAGGCCTGGGACCAACAAAACTCATGTCACCAGTTAATACGTTCCAAAGTTCTGGAAGTTCATCCAATTTGTATTTTCGTAAAATGGATCCAATTGGAGTAATCCTGCTTTCTCCTCTGATAGAAATGCTGCTGCCACTATGCTTAATAGTCATCGTACGGAATTTCATCATTGGAAATAACTTCGCATCCTTACCGACCCGGTTTTGAATAAAAAATACAGGCCCAGGCATTAGAATTTTTACTAAACCACCAATAATAAGGAATATTGGAGAAAAAAAAATCAGCCCGAAGATTGAGGCTGATATATCAAATACTCTTTTTAAGTACATATTTATCCCTTTTAGGGTGTATTATTCGTTAATTTTTCACTTAAGCCAAAATAGTTGATAGGATATCTTGATGCCAATTTTACTTTTCCTGGAACGGTTTCACAAACTCAACAAACAGAAAGTCATTAGGTAACTCCTTAAGAACCCGCATAGTTTTGTTGCCACTATGGGATCTCATTACCAAATGGTTATTTTTAGAAATAGTCGAAAGCACCCTGAAATTCATACTCCACCCGATATTATACATAATATTGTTCATTATCCTACCAATACCCTTACCTTCATAGGGTTGATCAATAAGGCGGCCGACAAAACATTTGCGGTTCCAGAAACAGCGTAAAAAAAAATAGCCCACCAATTGCGGGCCCTTAAATGCTCCCATCATAAGGAAGGATGGATTTTTGTAAACTTTTTGTAAAGACTTTACATCAAACCCATGTGGTTTAAAGTAATCAAGCCTACCAGGTGACTGTTTGTTTAGAAGCGAATTTAAGGCAGGCAAATCATTAGTTACCAATTGGCGGAAATTATAGCCAGGCAAACCAAAGTAATGAATAACATTCGGAACAACACTTTTAAACCGGCGCCCATGCATTAATCTGAACAAAAAAGCATTCAAGCCTTCGATAAGGTTCCAGATAAAGGAAAGGTGATGTTTTGTGTAGATGAGAATACGTACAAGCATGCTTATTTGATTAACATTTTAACGCATATATTTCTCAATCATCGGCTTTAGACCTTGCTTTACAGGAAGCTGCCAAAGTAATTTACACCAGTTGTGGTTTCCTTCAATAAGTTCAGGGCCATTAGCTGTAATTGCAATATCCCAGCCAATGGATTTGTTTTCCGGATGCAGAAGTGCTGCTTTTTCAATCATACTTTTTGTCTCATTCCAGAATGGTACCTTGAAACCAATAATGGGCTGATTGGTTATGGGATGAATTGTTTCGTCCAGTTTTGTGATATCACTGTATATACCCGGACCATTAACTTTGCCCGTTGCACTATCCAATGGTGCTGCAATATTTCCGGCGCCCAGGTTATCGACCTGCGAATTAACCGAAATACGCAGACGTGCTCCCAGAAACAGCACTTTTTCTCCTTCAAGCTGGGTAAATATCCTTACTGTATTGAGGCCAGTAGGAGAGAGAGCCATCAATGCCGGATGCTGTATTACATATTCTTCTGCCAGGTCAAAGTTTTTGCTTTTCATTTCTTCAAGCAGTGATTCTTTAGAGAATGATTTAGTTTCATAAACTTTTACTTCCTTTCCTACCTGTCCGTTCGAAAGTTTTAAAACTATTTTACCTGTTACACTGTTTAACAAATCTGTTGCCTTCCCTGGATTTGTTTTCAGTGTTTCAATATCGACAAAACTGCGTTTTACAAATTGAGAATAGCTTTTTAAAAATTCAATTTTGTTCTCTAAAAGTTGTCGGCTTTTCTTGGGATTCATTATTAAATGATATTCATACATATAGCCAGTGCCTGCCCATTTAGACCGCTCTTGACGGTTGAGTTCATAAAATCGAAAGTAGAAATAATCCAATAATGAAATGTTAAATTTAAAAGTAGAGCTTACTGAATCCATTAAAATAAGGATGGCTGATTGGCCACTTTGCTTTTTTACAAATTGTATGTAATTCCACAGCTTTGGCCAGGAAGTTTGTTTGATGTAGTATAGCAGATATATTATCCTCTTCATTTCCTGGTAAATTTGATTAAAGCCCCTTCAAATATCTAAGGTTATACTAAATTGCTTTTATCGGAACAAAACTTTTAGCATTTCAACCGAACTCATGAATTCAACATCTGGCCATTGTTTTTTTACGGCTGTTAAGAGTTTATTTAACTCGCCTAATCCATTTTCTCTATTTGGCTTAGAAATAGCACCAATGAAATTCACCCTGTGTGTACTTATAATTGCCGGTTTATCCCATTTAAAAGCAGCAGATATTTGCTTCATGGTTTTTTCGATACTGATATATCCATTATCAGTAGGTTCAAAAGCACAATTTCTGGCATAATAGGTCAATCCGCTTTTACCTTTTGATCCAAGATGAAAAAATTTTCGTTTCAACCCTCCTTGCCCATCAGGTTTCAATGTCAGCCAACTTACATAAAGATATTTAAGACCTTGGTCAAATAGAGCTTTTTCAAAAGCAGGATGAAATATCCCATTTGTCGGAGCAAAAACACTTGGAATAAAACCGAAAATTTCATTGAACTTATGAACCCCATCCTTTAATCCATTCTCTAAAATAGAAATTTGTGAGTCATTTTCAAAAAACAACTCAGGTCTGAAGCCTCTTGCTGCAGGGTTAACTCCCGGTATTTTTGCAGAAACAAAACCGTGATTGAATGCTTCGAATAGTTTCGAATCGCCCTGGTGGAGTTTATCGAGCCAAAGAAGTGTGGTGATATGAGAATTGCCATGGTACTCGGGCATAAAAATTCCATTTTCTATTCCTTGTTTCCAAACCTTCATAGTATCGATACTTCTTCCATACCTTTCAAGAGTTTTGGTGAATGGCTCAAAAAACAGTTCCTGAAATCCTGAAGACTTAATCTTTTCAAAATCCGGGTTTGCAACATTGACAAATGGAGTGATTACTGCAGAATGTCCATTTTTATCCTTAGTACTTTCAAGTATTGAAAATAATTCAGTTAAATCATTTACATCAGCAAGGGTGTCGAATTTATCAAACCTATTATTCAAATCAAAACCGCTGGCTAATAATTTTTCAAAAACAACCAAGGAGGGCATTCTGATACTTCCCCAGTCATCACATTCAATTACGAGGATCTTTCTATTCACGCATGGACCAGGAATGTTTTTAATGTTTCCAAAAAATTGAGCTTTTACAAAATCCAGGTTCATGTGAAATCTTAAATAATTATATATAAAGTTTTTGTCATAATGGTTATAATAGAACTACCTCGCATTTATAAAAAAACATTATCAATCCAACCCTGAAGTGAATATTTTTCGTAAATATTTTCTGGTAGTTCAATATAAGGTGTTTTCAAAAATTCAATATCAAATAAAGGTTTATTTCGATCAATAATTAATACATTATTGGAATTATAGAAATCGTAATCAGCTACATCAACATTAGTTGTAATTAGTTTTCTTTTAGCACCAAGTACTTCAATTGTACGCATCGTTAGCCCGGTTTGAGCAGGATGTTGAGTATCCAATGATGCTACAGACTGGCTCAAGTACAATGCAGCCATGTTAGATGGAAGCATTTTGTAATGAAAGTCTGAAACTTTTGTTGATCTAAATGCCGAATTGGTAAGCTTGAATTTGTAATACAAAAGTTTACTTTGTAAGTAAAGATAAAAGAAAGAATTAATTCCAGTGGAATGGGTTAAAAGCTGAAACTCCTTCAGAAAACTATATCGATCACTATGTATCTTTCCAATAAATACAATATCTATTAGCCTCTCGACAGATGATGAAATATGCCTGTAATCGTCAATAAAAAACAAAGGACGAAAAAAAAGATTGTATCTAGAGACATCCCTTTTATCAAACGTAATCACCTTATTAAAAAATGGAAAAATGGAAACTGTATTTGTATAATTGACTGAATCCCAAAGGTACAAAATAAATTTAGCTTTTTTAAACGTGTCCCTCATAAGGCACATAGATTTGGGTGTAAACACTTCTGCCCTGATAATAAAAACGTAATCAATATCTCTAGTGCCAATTTCTTTAATAATATTCTTTAAATAAGAGATGAAGAAAACTTCCATTCGCTTTTTTAAAAGACGATAAGCAATGCGAGGCAAAGTGTTTAATGAAGGTCTTTCATCATAGACAAAAACTACTGCACCCCTTTTATTCAATTCAGTCATTATTGCAGTACCATAAATGCCTTTACCATAAGGTATAAACAATAATATTTTCTTGTTAGTAAAATCAATCATACTAATCTCCAACTATTTTAAAAGACCTTTACATTTCAATTCCAGAAGAGACAATTCATATTTATCTTCCACAATTTCCTGTTGGTTTACCCAATTGGTAAACTTTTCAATCCCTTTATCAAATGTCACATGGGATTCGAAACCAAGCAATCTTTTGATTTTAGCTAAATCTGCAAAATTGTGTCTAATATCACCTAACCGGAAATTACCAGTATGTATAATCGGAACTTCAATTCCATAACATTTCATCAAATTATTTACAACTTCATTTACACTTGTCGAAACACCGGAACCAACATTAAAGATATGGTCATTGGCTTCCTCCTTCTCTATGCTCAAAATAATCGCTTCGACAACATCAACAATATAAACAAAATCGCGTGACTCAAGACCATCTTCAAAAATATTAATTGACTGATTGTTCTTAATACGCGTTGAAAATATCGACAAAATTCCAGTGTAAGGATTTGAAAGGGATTGCCCCGGACCATAAACATTCTGTAGTCTTAGCGCAACAGCAGATTTTCCTAATGATTTGCAAACTGTCATAACCAATTGCTCCTGAACTTGTTTAGTAACTCCATAAACTGAAGTTGGGTGGATTTTAGACTCTTCATCAGTACCCATCAATTGCAGCATTTGTGTACATTCAGGATAACTTACCTCAAACAGACCTCTTTTCAAATCCTCCTCCTTTCTCTCATTAGGGTAAACTACACCAATTTCAGGACTCCAGTATTTGCCTTCGCCATAAATTGCTCGAGATGATGCAACAACAACTTTTCTAATTTGATTTGGTATGTTCGTCAATATATCCATGAGCAAGGCTGTTCCTCCGATGTTGATATTACAATACCGTTCTATCTCATACATTGATTGACCAGTGCCAGTTTCTGCAGCAAGATGCACAATAATATTTTGACCGGGTATCAATGATTCCAATAAATGCCGGTCAGTGACAGAGCCGTGTTTAATCCTGACTTTGTCTTTAATTGAACAAAAGAGTGGTGAAGTCAATGATGGATTTTCACCATGAATCTGTGGATTTAATGTATCCAGTACTAAAACATTATAACCTTTATCCACCAATTTTAAAGAAAGGTGAGATCCAATGAATCCAGCACCGCCTGTAATTAATACATTTTTAGACATTACTATTTGATTTTCTCCCATTTATTTGTTTCAAAATTAAATGTTTTAAGAGATTTAGCAGGATTACCTGCTGCAATTGTGTATGCATCGATATTCTTGGTAACAACGGAATTTGCACCAATTATAGAACAACGACCAATTTTAACACCTGATAGAACGGATACAGATTCTCCTAACCAAACATTATCTTCAATCCTGATAGGAAAGCCCGTAACTTTCCTTTTTCCTACAATTGAATCAGGATGACTATCATTCTCATCCCCATTGTAAGAACCATGATTGGTATCAGAGATATAGATTTTACCTGCCATAAGAACATTATTTCCAATTTCGACCCGGTTTACTCCCGTAATATGAACAAAATCATTGATTTCAATGTTATTACCAAAAATCAGAATCTTGTCCCTGTGCATATATGGATATGCCTCAATCCTGCACCCTCTTCCAATTGTAAGTTTCTTTCCAAAGTCGATAAATTTCTTTCCCCTTATGTCAACGGGAAAACGTATCAGCCTTGCTGAAGGAATATACAATTTTGTCCTGATCAGACTGATTATTAGTTCTAATACTACGCCTATTCCATACATTTCCAGTTTTCCAGGTCGTGGTAAATCTGTCATTTTTTTGAAATTTGTTTACAAAATTCGAGATATTTAAATGCCCTGGTTTCAGGAGTATCAAAAGCTGCCAGCCGATAATGACCATTTAATACCATTTTTTTCTGAAGTATGGGATCCGTAACCAAGCTATATATTTTAAATGCAATTTCATCCGGATCCATCGGGTTAAAATACACTGCTGCATCCTGACAAACCGTATGAGCAAAAGCAAGATCGGAAGTCAACACTGGTTTTCCCATTTTCATTGACTCAGCATAACTGGCAGAAAAACACTCCATCAAAGTAGGCAAAAACATTGCATCACACTCATCATAAACCTTTGGACAATCAGCAGCCCTGATTCTCCCAAGGTTTATTATCCTTGATCGTGCAATTTTTGAAAAACTTTGCTGAAAAAGGGTTTCATCAATCGTAAGAACAAAACTGCAGTATATACCTGGGTACTTTTCTAAAAGTAATGGAATGACTTTATCTAAAATAATCAGGTTTTTATGATCTGCAAATGAACTCAAAGTTACAAATCGAAATTCACCATCTGCTTTTAGAGGCAACATTTTATCTCCTGATGATGTAACACCCCTAAAAAAATGGTTGTAAGAATTTGTTACCGTGTAAATATTCCCTGTTTTACATCTTATGAAGCCTGGCAAACGTCTGCTTACATCCTCGGTTTCGCAAACGTAATGCTCGCCGTTTCTTTCAAGATAATATTTATGAAAGGCTTTGTGCAGTTTAATTTTAAACCTGCGTTTTGCAGAAATGATACTAAAAAACGGAGATTCGGGATAGACATAATATGGATAAGCATAACCCATCAGGTGTGGAGCAGAAGGTTTCCACACACTTGGGCCAAAGACTGAAAAAACACAATCAGGCCGAATGATTTTTTCAAGCTCAATGAGTTTTCTCCAAGACTTTAATCCCATTTTATTAAAAAATGGTTTGTAATCAAAAATATAAAAATGAAAGTTTGATGGAAATTTATCTATTTCCAATTGCCTGGCAATGGTGGAACTTGCAAACACAAAATACTCATTACCGGTATGCCGAATACATTCATTTATGAATGAAATTGAAACTTGTGTAGCGCCAGTTGCCTTTATATCAGAACAATTGATGACCAGTCTCACAGATTTTTTGAATTTTGGTTAATGGAATTCATTACTTTTGATCAAGATGGGAAGTGATAAAATAGTGGAATTTTTCACCAACGTTGGCCATATCAAACTGCTCTACTGACCGCGAAGCATTTTCCGACATCTGTATAAGCAGTTCCGGATTATCAACAAGGGTTTGAAGGCGCTTTGAAAATGTTTCCTCATCATGCAGAGGCACAAGGTAACCGTTATAGCCATCGATCACCATTTCAGATGGGCCGGTAGTACAATCATAGGCTACAACAGGCATTCCATATGCCAGCGCTTCCAGTACCACATTGGGAAATCCCTCAGAACTTGAGGTAAAGGCAAAAATCCGACAGGTTTGATAGTATTCGGCCACATTTTTCACTTCTCCGGTTAGCAAAACCCGGTCATCCAATCCCATTCGGGTGACCAATTGGGTTAATTTTGAAAAATTATCCTGTCTGAGGGCATTACCCCCAACAATTTTCAATTTCCAACCGGGAGTATCCAAATTACCAAACATTGTAATCAGGCGGTCGTGATGTTTAGAATGGATCAAACGCCCGACTGTCAGTATTGACTGATCCCTGTGGCTGTCATTTTGGTCAAATCCGGGAAGTCTGATAGGATTTCCAATTACAGAAATATTCGGATGTTTGAATTTCCGGAAATAAATTTCTTTTGCCTGAGTAGTTTGGGAAATGATTCCTTTTGCCTGTGGGTAAAACACTTTCCTCAGGAAGCCATGCATAAAACCGAAAGGCCGGTTGGGCTGACATCTATCGGAGATATAAACAGGATAACCCGTTCCTGCAAGTGATATCAATACAAGGCTATTCCATAATTCTCCAAAGCTCAGAATAGTATCGGGATTTATCGTTTTGATTGTTTTCCTGATGAAGGAAATAGTTTTGATTGTATACCACAACCGTTTTGTGTCGTTGAAATTAAATCCGGGTTTATGAATGGTAAGGTTTTTGGGCATAGGATAAAAAATTGATGGGTATTTGCCATACATAACCAGGTGCATATCAGTATTGCGAATTCCAGCGAAATACTCCAGCAGTTCACTCATCACTCTTTCCATGCCACCAGCATTGAGTGATGGAATAATGCAACAAATCCTGGGTTTTCCCATATCAATCCTTTAGCATCATTTCCACCATCCACCCATAAGGATTGAATTTTCCTTCATACCAGTTGAGGCAATCGTCCCAATATCCGGGACAATCCAAATATCCTGAAGGAGAAAACCCGTAACTGATTTCCACAATGAGGGGTTTGTTGCCCTGATAAACAAAATCGTAGGCAATACACTGGGTTTTCAGCTTTTCCGAAGTTCTGAAAGCTAGCTCTACCGTTGCATTATCAAAATGAGTTTTATCGTACAATATATGCCCGCTGCCAGAGGCCCGGAAATCGCCTTTCCTGACCATACGCTTTATGGCAAAAGCTTTGCGGCCAACAACAATTACTCGTATATCAAATTCGTTTCCCGGGATAAATTCCTGAAAGTAAACATAACCTTTTTCTTTTCCAGCCAAACGTGAAAAACCAGTTGGATAAAATATCCTTGCCACGCCTTTAAGAACATCGGTATAACCTGACTTGCCCAACCTGAATTTTCTCCACCTTTCTTCAAGTCCTGTCCAGGCATCAAACTGGCTGAATCCTTTGCCAAAAGCACGATGAATGAGCTTGTTGGCTTCGATCCGGGTTCTAACCAGTTTTACATTGGCAGAGCCAGCCCCCGAACGCAATTTAAATACTTTTGGATAAGATGTTTGTGCTGCCCATTGCAAAGCCTCATTCCGGTCGTAAAAAACCCAAGTTTGAACGGTTGGAGCTCCTATCGACTCAAGCAGGTACTTTTGCCCTACCTTATCGTCGAAATGCCACATTGTATTGATGTCTGGGAAGACTTTTTTCCCCGAAGTCTGTATAGTAAATAATAATTGCCGGGCAAACTTGTTTGCTTTAGGGTCATTTTGATAAAATTGCCACATCAAGCATTTACAATCTAATAGTTGGTCAATAATATCATTTTTATAGCAATCAACTATTTTATAGGGAATGTTCATGCTTTTACAAAACTCTATCCAGTATTGGTCAAAACCACCCCCGGCAGGTTGAATGGCTATAAATTTCATTCTCTGACTATGTTTTCTGATTAATATACCTATTATTTATATAGCCTGACGTGGCATTTTCCGAAAACCTGATAACACCCGGATTTCCAAATACAATAGAATTATCAGGAACATCAAAATTCACATAGGTTAAAGGTGCAATCAGCACATTGTTTCCAATTGAAATTTTACCAACAATAACTGCTCCTGTTCCAATCCAAACATCATTACCAATTACTGGAACTCCTGCCCTGCTACCTCTTCTCGTAACACCAATAGTAACATTATGGGCAATATTACAATTTGTACCAATTACAGTATCAGGATTTACTACTATTGTTCCAAAATGGCCAATGTAGAATCCTTTGCCAATACTGCCTCCTATTTGAAAACCGAACTTGTAGGTGTAATGTCTTAAAAACAACTTAAATAAAAACCACGGTAGACTTTTCCGGTTCGTATTATCTAAAAGGCGCCTAAAAAACATATATCTAAAGCCTTGAGACCTGAAACCCCTGAACAGGGTAAAAAAACTATATGGCCCAGGAATATACCTTTGTAGGTCGGCTTTTATTTTTTCATCCATTTTAATCGGGTCTATAAGTCAAGTAGCATAAAAAGTAAAGAAATTGCTTAAAATAATTTCATTAACAAATTGAATTGACTTAATCATTTAATATAGAAACCATTACCTCTCTATGAGATTCACATCTTGACAGATTCAAGAGCAGATTTTTCTTTCTCTTTGTTAAAAATGACGGAAGCCATCCCCTTGATTGAAAAACATGCAAATATCTTAAATTATGTGGCTCAATGAAAGCCCTGTACATTTTGCCTACCTTTTTTTTGAATACCTGAAAACTCTCTTCCAGTTTGTTATCATCTCCGATAATGTTATTAAGTCTTTCAATATTTTCGAAAAACTTGTTCCTGTCGGCACCTGTCAGTTTATAAATCCCTGGTTTGCCTGCACTCTGGCAGTAAGGGACAAGTTCATAATCTGTTTTACTCCCGTTATGATTGATTATTACAGCGAATCCCTGTTCCCACTTTTCGTCCCTTTTCTCCGGTCGGTCGAAAATAAAATTACCAAGGCTGTAAAAAATCGGTTTATCCCTGTAATACTCATAACCGCTGCAATAGTGCGTGTGGTGTCCGATTACGGCATCGGCTCCGGCATCAATAAAAAACCGGTAGGTTTCTTTCATCCGTGGGCTTGGCAAGGAGTATAGTTCATGCCCTCCATGAACAATCAGCAAAACAAAACCGGCATGCTTTCGGGCCTCCTGAATGGTATAGAAATTGGCTACGGGATTAAGAGGGTGTGCCCCGGGATGCACACCTGCAGTGGTAGACCATTCATTCTCTGCTATATTTATAATTGCAATGCTTTTGCCATTTACCTGCAGGTAACAGGTGGAAGAAGCTTCTGAATAATTCATACCGGCACCAACCCATTTCATGTTCCCATTGCGGCAATGTGCCAGGGTTTCCTCCAATCCTTCATTACCATAATCCATGATATGATTGTTGGCTAGGGTTAGCAGGTTGAAACCGGCGAATTTCAATGCTTTTAATAGTGCGGGATCAGATTTAATGGCAGGACCGGTTTTGGAAATAGCTCTAAGAGAATGTGTAAGGGGTGATTCGAGATTTGTGATTGCAATATCAGCTTCTCTGATCACTGGAATGAAATCATTGAATATTTCATCATAATGGCATTTAATGACCATATCCTCTACTCTTCCACCCCCATAGAAATCACCGGTAACAAGAATTCTCACAGTATTTTCCATCTAAGAATAACTTTCAATATATGCACCCAGTTGGTCAGAAGAAACGAACTCCACATCCGGCCATTTTAGTAGAACCTGTTTTAATAAATTGTTGAGGGATTCAAGGTTTTCTTTTCTATTTGAAGCATCAATTGCCCCAATAAAATTAACGCGGTGCGAAGTAATCACTGCAGGTTTTCCTAACAAAAATGCAACAGAGATGTCGCGCAAAGCTGAACCTACCCAGTTTTTGGAAGTATCTGAAGAAGGTTCAAATGTGCAATTCCGGTTTAGGTAAGTCAACCTGTTTTCATTGTGGGATCCCAAACTATGCGTGAAATGCCTGTACTCTTTACCGGTTGGCTCATGTTGAAAGCTTCCACCCTGGATAAATTTCACACCATTTTCAGCTAAAACAGGCTCAAGTTCATGGTGCCATATATAATTAGGTGCGATGAAAGAGAGGGGTTTATAGGCAATAAGGCTTTCAAACAAATCAATGCCCTGCTTGAGAATGTTTTTATGGAAATTGATTTCATCAACGTTATCAAAATCAAATGCAGCCAGGTAGCTTTTCCTTTTTTCATTTGTTATGGTTGTACTAATGCCAAACACACCGTATTGAAATGCAAGTAAGGTTTCGATGGAACCCTGTCTCAAAGCATTCATCCATCGGTTTACATTCAGGTGTTCGCGTCCGTGAAATTGGGGATGAAAGAAACCGTTCCGCATTCCTTCCTGCCACAACATGAATGAATTGTTACATCCCGCATATTTACTTAAGGTAAAAGTAAAGGGCTCAAAATGGTAATCGCGAAAACCGGATTCCCTGATTTTATCGAAATCCGGATTCGCCATAACTGCATTGGCAGTTAATACAGGGTGATTTCCCAAATGATCGCGATGAGCCGTTAAAACAGTAAATAATGCATCAAGGTCTTCTGATGTTGCCAGTGAATCGTACCTGTTGTAATGACAACGGTCGACCCGGATACCATTATTCAGCAGGCTTTCATAAACATAGAGGGATGGCATCCTTATACTCCCCCAGTCGTCGCTCTCAATGATAAGAAATTTCTTTGCCGACCTCCAGCCACCTAAGTTAAGCTTAAATTTGGCTACCAGGTTTACTACACTTTTTAGACTATGACGAAACATTTAATACTTTTACTGAAGGAAAATTATTAGCATGAACATTTGGCAATGCTTATTGACTTATTTTGAATTCCGGGCTATTTTAAGATGTTGAAACAATTTTTCCCATAACAGATATACATTTTCAAGCGAAAAACGATGCGAACTAACTATACAATTCTCGCCCATAATCCTGGTTTTTTCCGGATCATTAACCAGTTCAAAGGTTTTTTCAATAAAACGTGTTTCATTGAATGGATTGATAAGGAAGCCATTAAAGCCGTCTTCCACAATATCACGGGCAGCAATGTATGAGTTGAATAAAACGGGTACACATCCATAACGTTGCGATTCAACCAGAACATTGGGAAAACCTTCGGAAGCGGAAGTAAAATGAAGGATTGCAGCCTTTTCATAATAGGAATCAGGCTTGTCTTTTCCAAAAAACCTGACTCTGCCTAGATCATGATCCCTACAGAAATCCTTCATGTAGGCTTCTTCAGGTCCGTAACCTACCACCCAGAATTCCCAACCGGGAAGCTCAGAATGGAGCTTTTTCCATACATGCATGAGGATATCCACCCTTTTTTCGGTAATATTTAGCCTACCAACATAAAGAATCACCTTTTGCTTACCTTCAGCTGGTATTTGGAAATCGGAAATCGGGAAAAGATTGGGAATGTCATATAATTTTTGTTCGAATTTCCGGGACCCCGGTGATAGCCGGAATACTTCCCTACGGTAACCCGGTGAAAGCAAGATGAGCGCATCCACCTCTTTAAGCAATTCAATATACCAGAATTTTTGCCTGTAAAGGTGGTATTCCAGGATAATCCGGCCGGTAATATGATTATAAAGGAAACCAAGTTTTTTGTTTTCAAAATACCTCCTGATGGTTACCTCGTGATTATCAATAAACGCTAACGGATTAAATCGCAACGTATTGATAAGACAGGTTCCTGAAGGCAATACTTTCCTTAGAATCCGGGTCAGCCGCAGATTAAATCCTGACTGGTTTAACGCGATGATTACCTTAAATTCGACAAGCAATCTGGCCAATTCACCAGAATGGTCGCTTCCGGTATAGAAGACGGGGATCGACTCCCATTGAAGGCTTTTTTTTTCGACACCCCCTATTGAAATGATCACTACTCCATTTCCTTTTTGTCTGAAAAGCCTGGCAAGTTTTGAAGTACTTTGCTGCACGCCTCCTGCTAAAGGATCAAATTCTTGTTCAATTATCAATGCAATATTTTGTTTCATTAGGTTCAAATTATTAAGTAAAGTAAAGCAAAACAAATTAATAATCGCAATTATATTCACTATATAACTAAATATTACATTAGCTTTTTAGAATATTATTAAATATTTTGTTTAAAGTTGAAACAACATATCTCATCAATAACTAAAAGAGAAGAGTTTCGATCAACTTTTTAAGTTGAAAGTTTCACAAATTTATTTTACATAATTTTGTTTAAACTTACCAAAATTCACATTTGATGTAAGTATTAATGAAAAAACAAACCAAAGGAAAAGTGTAAGAAAAAAACCTCCGCCTTTAAATAAGGTAAAGACCATTAATGCAAAAAGGCTAATAAAAATTGGATTCTGTTGATTTCTATTTGAGTAAATGGCACATTTATAAACTTTTGTGAGAAAATAAAGAAAAACAGACAAGCCAATCATCCCAGAAAATATTAAGATAGAAAGAAACTCATTATGTGTAGCTTTATATTTTCCATATAAATGTATCATTTCAGATTCATACTTAAAAACGCCAACACCAAAAATTAAATTATTAGAAACTATACTGTATGCAACTTCCCAAATACTTGATCGATCAGATGTCATTTCATTTCCAGTCTGAAAAAAACGTTGATAAAGCAGGTCATTTGAAAGGAAAACAAGAACTAATATTCCTATAATTAACAAACCCTTAAAACTATTTCCAAATTTTCCTTGAAATCCTTGACCCTTAAAATAATAATATATTAAAATGGATAATAATAGCCCTATAACCCCACCCCTGGAACCAGTGGAAACAATCATATAAATAAATATTGGGAACAAAAAATATAACAGGTATCTTTTTTGATTTGAAAACCTAAATTTTTGAAGCAAATTAAGGCAAAAAAGTATAGCTACATTACCATATATTGCAATTTTATTAGCATTGATTCCTAAAATAGTTCGTCTACCTTCTTCACTTTCTTTAACATCAATACCCATTAAAAATAATATGGACATAAAGGTAAATCCAGCAATATAATATATTAAAATGACTCTCAATGACAAATTTCCCTTAATCATAGCATCCGACAAAATATAAACTACCATAATATACAAAGGAAATTGCCTAATAAATGACATACTAACGCGAGTGTATGGCACAAAGTTTATTATGGAAATTACAAGGATTAACAAGTATAGAATTATCAAAAGTGATAAGGGCTTTTTAACTTCATTGAATGTATTTCTTTTCAATAAGGAAGGTGCTAATACCATAACATAAATTAAAAGGATAAAAAGGGTTAGGTTAACTAATGGTATAGGCGAACCCAAATCAGAAAAAGGCATAGAAAAGATAGCAATTTTTAGAAGAAAATGCGGGTTTTTATTAATATGTTTACTCATATTTTATAACTAATTTAATATTCGTTGGTTTCATTCACGTTACAACCTAATGTATTCTAAAAATGAAATATCTATTAATTATTTTATTCCGGGAAGTTAATCCTAAAAAAACTTTCTCAATCAATAATAATTTTATTAATGCCGTTAAAACATCGATATTCAATATGAAATATGCTCTTGGAATGTTAATAAAAGCTTAGTTGTTAAACCTTTAAATTACAAAGTATTTTAAATATTGGTTCATAATTGCTAATCTATTTTCAAGAATTAACTTATACAAATTATTCAATAAGCCATCTGCTTCTCAATATTAGACTATATATAATATCAGGTCCAAAATAGTGTTGACATGCTTGGGGCAATTCTACTTTTTTATCAATTAATGTATAGTTAATACAAACTCAAAATACAAAAAAATACAACACAATAATTTACATCTGATAAAAAAATCATATTTGCCATTAGAATCCTTATACCTGATTTATTTTCCTGAGAATGACAATAAAATAAAATTAATGATAGGAAGATTTTATGCCAATTTTGTAGATAATTAAACTATCAGACAAATTCATAGGATTTACATAATTACTCATTGATTCAATCCTATCCCAATTTGTAATTTGAAGTTCCTTTTTACAAATGTAAAAAGAACCGCTATCCATGCGATTCAAGGTTGTTTCTGCATCATACAAAACATCAAAACCATAGCCGAGCTTACTGGAATTCGAAGAGTGATATCCTAAGAGAAAGAATTGTGCGGGATTTACTGTAAGTCTTTGTATCTGAACCTTACTTCCTTTAGGAATGACCGATCCAATAAATTGAGATTCCAAAACCTGCTCTTTGTAGGCAATTAACTTTCTATCTATTGTATTTTTTGTTGTGACACCAGCGAGCAATAACGAGATAAAAAAAACAATAGTGAAAACTATTTCCCTTTTTGGATGTCGCAACTCAAATTCTTTTTGGATAAGCGCAGTAATTAGAAGAATCCATGGAATAATCAGAATAAAATAGTGCATGTTTGCGGCGAAATATAACTGAAATAATGATCCTGCCAATAACAATAGAAATAATAATAAAATATTCATATTCGATTTATTAATTACTAATAAAATCTTAATTGTATTTTTCGGATTTTGAAATGTAAAATAAATCCAGAAAAACAGTAGTGGATACCCAATCAGTAATTGAATCGTTCTATATATAAATAATTTATAAGAATAGCCATGGCCAGTGGCGTCGCTTCCAACAGATGTAATACCTAAAATCTTTAAAAATGCTTTATTAAAATCATAGCTATATAAAAAGCCAATTAGAATAAGTAAAATTATAAAAGGAATTAAAAAACCTAAAACCACTTTCAATGCACACTTTACTTTTTCATGATAAAAATTATTCCCCATCAAAGGATAAAGAAGAAATCCGGGAAGCACAAAAAGGGCGTACTGTTTTGAATAAAAAGATAAAAAAACAAGAAATCCGGCCATAAAAAAATGCCGGTGTAAAAGAGCCAATAAACCTGTTAGGATAAAAAATAATACAAAAGGTTCCAAAATGATCATCGACCCTTCCATAAGAAATATATATAATACAAAGAAGGATGTATGCAATCCTGCGTTTAGCTTTTCAATATTTAAATATCTTAATATCTGATAAAAGAAAAAACCATTAACCAGATTAAAAACAAATACAATGACTAAAAATATAATTGGTGAATTAATGCTATTAAAAAATAAAAAAGGAATCCCTAATAAGTACATTCCTAATGGTGAATAGGCATTAGCAGACAAATAGTAATTTTCACCATAACAATAAATATCCCTTGCAACGCTTAAATAAAAACCCGAATCAGCATTCATGAAAGGGTTATTTAATACAACAAACATGAACAATATCAGGAACAAATTGCACAAAATTATAATTGATAACGTAATTATTTTCATCTGTTAATATTTTGATAAGTGAATGATAATTAGACCTATGTGATTCACTAAAATTTAATCATTTACAGTGGGTATGATTTAAATCTTAGGGTAATTTCATAGATAATATGTTGTAGAAAAATATTACTTCAAGAGGATAGAATGTCCAATCATTGAAAAATCAGTACTTTTCAGTTCATAATAAAAAGGTAATCTCACCAAACATTCAGAATACCTATTAGATTCCAGAAGATCATTACCTTCATACTTTGTATGATAATAGAGGCTTTTGTGAAGGCTCTGATAATGAAATACAGTACTTATAGCGTTTTCTTTTAAATGCTTAATTAAAGATGTACGATATTCACCTGTAGGGCAAACCAAATAAAACATGTGGCCGTTGTTAGTTGCATAATCGGGAATTAATGGAATTTGAACCCCGCGTGCAAGTCCCCATTCACTTAGGCCTGCATAATAAGAATTCCAAATCCCGATTCTCTTCGCCTGTATTTTATCTAACTCTTCCAACTGCGCCCAAAGAAACGCTGCGGTAATTTCAGAGGGTAAAAAACTTGATCCAATATCAACCCAACCGTATTTATTCACTTCGCCACGGAAAAACTCTGCACGATTTGTTCCCTTTTCCCAAATAATTTCAGCTCTTTTAGTGAATCTGTCATCATTAATGCCTAAAAGGCCACCTTCTCCACACTGTATATTTTTTGTTTCATGAAACGAAAATGCAGACAAGTGTCCAATTGTTCCTAATGGTTTTTTTACACCATCTTTCCCTACATAATAACTGTCGACGGCCTGAGCAGCATCTTCAACAACAAATAAACCATAGCGATTAGCTAAATCCATAATTTTATCCATATCACAAGCCACGCCTGCATAATGCACAGGCACAATTGCTTTGGTTCTGGAAGTAATTAATTCTTCTATTTTATCTTCGTCTATTCCAGGATGGTCTTTGCGGCTGTCGGCAAATACGATTTTTGCTCCCTGCCTGACAAATGCAAGGGCTGTGCTTACAAAAGTGTAAGAAGGTATTATTACCTCATCACCGGGTTGAATATCCAGCAAAAGGGCACACATCTCCAGTGCATCGGTACAACTGGTGGTAAGCAATGTTTTTTTGAAACCCCAACGTTCCTCAAAATATTGCTGACAAAGTTTGGTGTATTTACCGTTTCCGGAAATCTTTCCGGTAGCCACTGCATCGTAGATGTAATGCACTTCCTTACCGGTAATATAGGGTTTATTGAAGGGTATCATCATTTGTTTAAATTTGAGGTTCGGTGGTGATGACCAGAATTTCATGAGGATTTTCTATTCGGAATGGACGGGTGCTCTGATACATAAAATAGCCAGAGCGTTGGGCACTGTCTTTTACAGGAAATTCAACACTGTCACCTTTAACAATAAAAACTTCATGGGCTATGATCTCTTTGTAAGCATCTGTTTTCAGCATGATGCTTTTTACTTTGCCTTTGGGTGGTGTCAGATAATAAATGCCGGCAAAATTTGATGATGGTTTTATGATGGTTGGCTCAACTCCCAATGAAACTTCAATCACACCTTTCACAAAATCGTAGCCTGTACTCATTTGGACAAGTCTGGCTCCAATGTTATCACCCCCCATCCTGGCTCCAATTTCGATAATATGCAGATTTCCTTCTGCATCAACCATCAGTTCGCTGTGGCTGGCGCCATACTCTACTTCAAGTGCTGTTAATGCATTCGATACCAGCTCAATCATTTTTAGTTGCAATCCTTCTGAGAGATTTGCCGGCTCATGTTGTTCTAATTCGACGAAGTAGGGATATCCGCTGGTTACTTTTTCGGTAATTGCCAGAAAATGGTGTTCCCCTTTCCATGAGATCATCTCCACACTGTATTCATTACCAACGATGAATTCTTCAACAATAACTAACTTTGAAAAGGATTCCTCCATTGCTCTGTTTACAGCATATTGAAGGTCAAAATAGCTATCCACTTTAGTGACACCCCTGCTTCCGGATCTGTCAACCGGTTTAACAATCAGAGGAAGGTTCAGGTTTTTGACCAGGTTGAAATCATAAGAATTTTGCCCGTCGAATTTTATAAATCCTGGACAATCAATTTTTTTCGCTGTCAATTGCCGGCGCATTTCGTATTTATTGGTGGTTACCAACGTACAGTGCATGCTGTTGCCCGTTAACTTCAGTTTGTCAGCCAAATAGTTAACCGTTGTCATAGCAATATCCGAGGCTATCGAAACTACTCCATCGGGCTTGATTCTTTTACAGATGGTTAGGATTTTTTCTTTATCAAGTATGGATACCGGATAAAAGTGATCTGCCATATTTTTGGCCACTGCTCCCTGTTCCCAGGCAAAAACATGTGATTCGATACCCATTTCGCTGGCCTTTCTGACAAGTGGAACCTGCAGGTAGCTGGCGCCTAATATTGCAATTTTTTTCATTGCTATTTCATCACTTTTTAAAAACCCAAATCCTGATTAATAACAATCAAATGAATTCTGTCCTCGTGCTGTTTAACTTGACCTCGAACAATCACTGTATTAAGACAAGCACTTTCAGGATGGCTGCAATTAACACACCTGCCAGTTTTAACACATGGTACTTCCTGAAAATTGGACCAATGCTTCATATTATGACGAATATAGGTGAGGGGTACAACATGATTATGAATTCTATCAAGTGCAAAATCAACATCTTTCACAATTTTATTTCTACCCACAATACAAATCACATGCCGAGGCCCAAAGATCATCCCAGAAACCCGATTACCTATACCATCTATTGAAACAATTTCACCATTGAGTGTCACAGCATTTGCACTAATCACCAGCAAATCACACGTAAGAGAAGACCTTAATCCTTCCATCCATTTATCACTCTTTTTCTTCCAATCCTCATAAGGTAAATTCATTCTCCCAGGTGGTTCCTCTCCATATACTGCATACTGTCCTGTACGAGATCTTTCCAGTGGCTGATTTATCTCATATCCCAAATTTTCACTATAATTTTTTCTAAACCAATCAAAAAGTCCAAGCTGGTAAAGCGTAACTCCATCACTAAAAGCAATTTTCTTTATATAATCTCTTTTTTCAATAAATTCAGATATTGAATTCTTAACCCAACTTGCGTTTAATCGGATTGAAAATATTGCTGTTCAATGAATTGGCAGTCGTGGAGTTCAGATTTGTGTACTACAGATTTTTTCTTTACAAAGGGTGCGTATTTATATTTTAAGGCATCATAAAGTTTTCGTACCTGCGGGTTTGGCTCCGAACAACGACGTATCAT
>CAJATL010000036.1 GCA_903944895.1 uncultured Bacteroidota bacterium | reverse complement strand
ATTTGATGTAATAGCATGTGCACCCGTGGTTGGCATCAGTATGGCTTCTGCCACACGGCTTCCGGTATTAGGCGATATTGTAGCATTTGGTCCTAAAATGGTAAGAGATTTGCCAACGGTTAGTGTTTCATTATAAGTTCCTGCAGCCACACTGATTACATTACCAGCCGAAGCAGCTGTAACCGCAGCCTGGATGGTTTTCTTTGCCAATACTGGTGCTTCGCCGCTATTTGCATCATCGCTTGTAGTGGTATTTACATACAAATCAACTCCTACAGGATTTTGCAGAACGCTATTAACATACCATTCAAAAGAACCCTTTGGAGAATTTACACAAAGTGGAGCCTTAGTCCAATCAGTATTGATAAGTTGTGATGCAGCGTCTAAATAAACCATGTTCCCAGTAGATGCATCATCGTTAAAAATCAGACTCTCATAACTTGTTGCGCCGCTTCCTACCCATAAATTAGTAATAGTTGAATTGGTTACATTAACTGTAGTATTTGTACAAGGCATACTACCGTCAAAAGCGATTGCACCATAGGCATCAGAAGGTCCACTCCAGAAAGTTCTTCCGGTTAAGGTTGAATTACTGATATTGATTGTTGAACCTGTATTATGTAAATTCAATGCAGCATAACCTGTTATTGATGAACCTGAAATATTCACCAATAAACCCGGACTATTCAGGGTTAAGGCATAGTGCCCGGCTGTAATGGTCGAATTCGTGATGGTCAATGAAGAATTCTCACTCTGATAAAATGAAATTCCTCTATTGTTGGCATCACTGCTACCATTTACGTCTACGCAATTAATCTGGGAAGATGCTAATGAGATTGAATTGCCTGTACTTCCAAAATTCCCCAAAGCGATCCCCCTGCCGGTTTGACTATAATTAATAATTGTATTTTCCAGGATAACCGAAGTGTTTTGTGCAGCAACCGCAGCATTTATTCCCCTGCCGGCTCCTGATAGATTCAATTTAATATCCTTAACCGTCAGGCTTTGAGCAGCAGTTGAAGTAATATTAATAGCATTAGAACCTGCTGTTGGTTGAATAATGGTTGCGGTGTTACCGGCTCCTTGCAGCGTCAGTATTTTGGATGTGCTAATTGTAAGCGATTCGGCATAGTTACCTGCAGCTACCAATATTGTTGCACCAGATCGTGCATTCCCAATTACATCGGTTAGGGCAGTAGCATTTGAAACCAAAGCATATTCGGTAGTACCTAAAGTGCTGGAATTCTGCCAATTTGTAAGCGAATAATCAATCGCACAATTGGTAAAGAAATTTTGAGTAGCAATCTGATTGTTATTTACCAGAATAGAATAGTAAGCACCACCTGCGGTACCCGAACTGCTGTTCTGGGCAACTACAATACCACCTGATGTCCAGTTTACCACCCCTTGTTGATGACCTATCAGCGTATTGCCTGTAATGGTGTAATCAGAAGCATTGGTATTGATGGTTGAGGACAACCTCATAATCTGCATGCCATTCGAAAGACCTGCATTTGCTCCTAAGCCATTCGTAATAGTGTTATTAGTTATAGTACAGGAATTTGCCCTCAGGTAAATACCGCCCCTGTTCCATGAACTTTCGCCGGTTAAATCACCTTTGTTTTGGATGTTAAGTCCGGTGATGGTTACCGCATCTGCGTGAACCACGAAAGTACCATAAACTTTGTTGCCTGTAACGCCTTGAAGGGTGATGCCTGTTTTTGTATCAGCTATGTCGTAGCGTGTGTAAGCACTCTCACTTCCAATTGTTCCGCTAATTTGAATCACATCACCACTATTTGCAGCATCGATTGCCGCCTGTATGGTTGCATAACCGGGAGATCCAGCACTTTCAGGCACATACCTCGTTGTCTGAGCCCACGTACTCAGCGTTGCAAAAAGCAACGCACTAATAAAAAGTAAAAATTTTTTCATAAGACTTTGATTTTAATTATTAAATAGGAATTATTTTTTTTGATTAATTTGTCATGATCATTCGCTGGCGTGTATTTGATTTGATTGGACCGGGGAGCCGTCCTGATCGTCGGCTTTTCCTTCTTCGCTCTGCATTTGCTGATTGGTGGGCTTTCCATACAATTTCTGCTCAACAGAAGCCCGGCGGCTAATGTTTTCTTCGTTTTGCCTTCTTAACTCAAGGTTATGAAGTACAATTAGAATAATGATACTTATCATTAAACTTGCAATGATAAACTCAGTCATAGTTAATCGTATTTAATTCATGCACTTCCTCAGTATTGTTGATTTAAAAGAAAGGAAATCGGACAAATGTAAAGGAAAAGAAAGATCAATAGCGTTTACAATTACCTGATTTTAAGGGGTTAATAAGACTGATTTTGCCTGTCTGAAATGCTGATGCGTTTCCTGCATTTGCCTAATCCGTTTATCAGCAAATCGCAAAAAAGAAAATTGCACTTTTTTGCATTTCCGAAATAATTTTAATTCCGGATAACAATTCTGTTTTCTTTTTCCTCCTCTACGCGGGGCATCAGGCAAAATCAATCAGGCTTTTGCCTATCTAATTCCGGTTCGGTTGTTTTTTTGCCGGTTACTATGATGCTGTCCCATAAATCCAATCAGGAATGCTGAAAAACTCAGTTGGGGTCATTTTGCCCTGAGAGAGGTCACCTGTTTATTTGAAATGATGATTTGAAAGATGTTCGACCCAGGCTGTGGTCGCATCTCCGCATGTTTGAGCCATTTTCTGAAAACATTTTATGCCTCTGGGATAATCTTCAGAAAGGACTAAAATTCCAGGTGCAGGCATTTTTTGGTTGTGTGTTAAATATGGTTGCACAGCATTCTGAAATTGACCCCTTAATTTACACATGATCAATAATTAATGTGATTTTCAGCAACCCCCAATCCGAATTAAAATCACTACTGACCGGGTAAAATTATTCATCGTCCTGAAACCATTGATTTCTTTAACCTCTACGAGGTATTCTTGAATCGGGGGTGTGCTTTTTTCTACAATACTTTATCCGCTACGCGGAATTCGCCGTAGGCGATAAAGTATTGTAGAATAATGAGATACGATAGACTTTAATATTCCCCGCCAGCTGGCGGGGATAAACAATTTAGTCGGTCACCAGTGAATTAAAATATTTATTTGGTGGCAGATGGTTAAAATCAACATAAAATGGCTTTAATACAGCTTCAGGCGGGATCGTTTCGGGTTTTAGATTGGGCTAAAATAAGACCATTGTTGATTTTGGTTTACCCGCACAGCTTAATGCCGTATCCTGGATGAATGTATGAAAAGGATAGGAAATAATGTGATCAGATTATCCGTGTTTTCCTGCTTAACCAGAGTGGAAAAGACCATAAAATATTTCAGAATTCGTCAGGTTGGCTAAAATACAAATCGCCTCCTGGCAATGCCAATCAATACCTGCGTTGTGCACGATTAGTTGTAAAGTCGCTTTTAACAGGGCGATTAACGCTGTTACCAAAACCAGAATAAGTCATTCCGGTTAATCCTTCGAAATCAGTCCGTTTTTTAATCCGTATTTGATCAGGTCGGAATTTGATTTTAAGTCAAGTTTTTTGAGAATGTGCTGTTTGTGTGAACCAATGGTTTTAACACTAACAAAGAGTTTATTGGCAATTTCCCTCGTAGAAAATCCTTTGACAAAAAACTCGAAAACCTCCGTCTCCCTTTCCGAAAGATTAAGTTTATAGTTGTTTTGCGGCTTGCCTTTCATAAGATAGTCGTTCACAACAATATTGGTGATTTCTTCACTGAGGTATGTATTCCCTTTGTGAACAGCAAAAATTGCCTCTAATAACTCAGCGTAGCTGCAACTTTTGAGAATGTATCCCGAGGCTCCTGAATCGAGGATTTCCCTGATGTAATTGATGTCGGAATGCATCGTTAGCCCGATAATACGGATTTCAGGCGTTTCCCGGCAGATAATTTTCGTCGCATCAATTCCATTCATGCCTTTCATCCCGATATCCATCAGGATAATATCAGGTTTCAGGATTCGTGACTTTTCAATGGCATCTCCGCCACTTTCAGCCATACCAACAATTTCGATAGATTCGTCGGTAAAGAGGTTGGATAAGCCTTCCCGAAAAAGGCTGTGATCATCAGCAATCAAAATTCTAATACACATAAAACAGATTTTAGGGTTTAATAAAACAGAAACGTGCTTTTATAATTATTTTCCATACATCACTTCCTCTTTTAGCTTAAAACTTTCCGTTAGAACATCGTAGGTTTGTTTAAGAAATAGCTTAAAACCAGCAAATGTTAGCCCTACAAAATTACAACAATATTTTATACCACAATAAGTTAATTGCTGATTTTATCTACGCTTATTGCTGATTTATAATTTGTTTTTTCATGAACCCTATCAGTGCATTCATCAGGGTTCATCTGATTTATTGCTGCAATGTTGATGGGGCCGGAGAAAAGTACCAAAAATAATCATGTTTAAATGGCCTGTTGTTGCGTCAGATTTTTTTTACTGAACCGGGAAAATCACAGTGACCGTAGTTCCTTTTCCAGGACTTGTCACAATTTTAAGCTTTCCACCCATCGACCGGACACGTTCATTAATGCTAAACAATCCAAAACTTTGATTTTTAAGAATGGTTTGATTGGCTTTGTACTCAAATCCAATACCATCATCAATTACGCTAAAGAAAACTCTTTTTTCGTCGTTTGCGATTTTGATTTTAATTTTAGCTGGCTTTGCATGTTTAAGTGCATTATTGATTAATTCACCGATAATCCGGTAAAGCAAAATACTTGCCTGGTGATTCAGGCTAAGATTTTCATTAGTTGTTTCCAGTGTCATTGATATCAGATTGTTTTCTTCGATCTGGCGAATTTTCCATTTCAAAGCAGGAATCAAACCATATTCTTTCAAAATGGGAGGATTAAGCTCGTAAGTTTCAACCCTGCATTGACGAATTGCTTCGTTAAGACTTTTCGAAGATTCCCTGATGGTTTTTTCTATGTCTGGTGTGAGTTTTTTGTTATTGAGAAGTGTCGTTAACCGGATGTTTGTTATTGCAAGGATCTGTCCAAGCCCATCATGCAAAAACTCTGCAAGCCTGGCCTGCTCTTTTTCTTCTGCCTCAACAAGCATGGCATTAAGTCGTTTAAGTTTTTTTTGATGCCTCTTGATTTCATTTGCCTTTCGTTTGGCCTTTCTCTCCATCTCTTTACGTTCGTTGATGCTGCGGTCGCTGCCCTGATAACCTTTCAGGCTTCCATCAGGATAAAATACCGGAATCCCAATGGTTGAAACCCATTTTTGCCGACCATGGTTATCCTGCATGATGTTTTCCAGATCCTTGAAAGATTCTTTTCTCTGGAATACCTTAAATGTGGCTGTTTTGAACTCTTCACGGCCTTTTTCGGGATGCAGATCATAAAAATGCTTAATTCCAACAAGTTCGTCAGGAAGGTATCCCAGTACTTTTGTAACTACAGGGCTCATGTAGGTTATTAGGCCCTGGTCGTCTACCTCCCAGGTAATAATCTGGCTTTGTTCGGCAAGCCGCATTAACCTCAATTCACTTTTCTTTTGTTCTGCTTCCGCCAGTTTGCGTTTACTGATGTCCCGCACAGCAGTGACTCTCATATTTCGTCCGTGATAGTTTATCATCCTTCCCTGAAGTTCTGCGGAAAAAGTTGTACCGTCCTTACGCTGTGCAGTAACTTCATACGGTTTCAAATTGTTGGCTTTAATGTTTATTGTTACGATCTCCCTGTCTTCAGGAACAATCCACTGGATGCCGTTTAAACCAATACTTTCCTGGCTGGAATATCCAAATAAACTAATGGCCGTTTTGTTCATATCCCGGATTATTCCATTTTCCGAAAGAAATATCGCTTCAAAAGGTGCATCAGATAATGCCATTAGTCGCTCCTGGGAGGTTATCAGCATGTTTTCGACACGCTTGCGCTCTGTAATATCAGAGGTTATCGAAAGAATATACTCTTTATCATTGATACAATACTTCTCTGAATTAACCAGGACCTGTTTTGTTTCTCCATTTTTTGTCTTTAACTCTATTTCTACATTAGAAATTTTACCATTTGCATTTGCTTCTGATTCTAAGAATTTTCTTGATGACGGAGTTAAAATCCCTAATTCCAATGACGTTTTCCCAATGATTTCCTCTTTTGTAAGGCCTAAAATATTGCAAAACGCATCGTTTACTTCAGTGTATTTCTCGGTTTTAAGTTCGTTTAAACTGCAAATCGCGGGGTTTAGATAAAATGCCTTCGAAAACTTTTCTTCAGACAGCAGGATTTGTGAAATATCCTTGGCGGCACCAAACAGTACCGGTTTACCATTCCACATTCCTTGCGATACCTTTGTTTCGACAGGAATTTGAATGCCAGACTTTGTCATTATAGGTATTAGGCAGTAATCCGCTTTTCCTTCCAACATTTCACCGATAATTTGTCTGGCTTCTTCCCTTCTTTCTATGGGATGAATCATTAATACCTGCTGTCCGATGAGTTCTTCCATTGGATACCCAAGACGATCGGTTACAACTTTATTAACATAAAGGATGCTTCCCTGCATATCAAGCACAAACAGGAATTCTTCGATGGTGTTGAAAAAAAACTCAAGATTCTGCCGGGTCTGATTAATCAGTTCTGTCGTCCGTTTTTGTTCCGTGATGTCATAACCTGTTGTAAACATTAGATCCCTGTTTCCAATATTAAAAAATTCAGCAGAGAACAATACATTTACATCGGTCCCATCTTTCTTATTTATGGTTGTTTCTATATTATGAAGAAATCCGGTTTTTCTGAGTCGGTCGATAATCGCTCCTCGTTCATTCTTATAAAATGGAAATAAATCAGTAGCCCTTTTCCCAATAACTTCGTTTGGTTCAAAACCAAGCACATCATAAAAAGTTTGGTTTACTTCAAGATATTCACCTGTTTCAATATCGCTCAGGCCCATTAAACAGGGGTTTTGATGAAAGGCTTTTTTGAATTTGCTTTCAGATACACGAAGATCCTCTTCAATCTTTTTTCTCCCTGTAATGTCAACAGCAATTAACAAACAGCTCTGATTATGATCCAAACTGGTGCTTTCGAGAAGAACATTTATAAAAGTGTTCCCGTCTTTAGTCATTATTACTTCACAGTTTTGTTTCGTTTTGGTTTTAAAGGTTTTTGATAAAAAATCAGTGAAAATAGTCCTGGTATCATCACTCATAAAAAACCGTATGTCGCTGTTTAGTGCTTTCGGGCGTTCTTTACCAAGCATTCCTGCTCCATGCAGATTCAGTTCGATGATACTGAAATTCCGGTCAATCGTAAAATATCCAACAGGCGCAAAATCATACAGGAAAGTATATTTTTCTGCAGTATCCTGCGCTTTTTCCTGCGCTAGCCTCAGCTCCTCATTCTGAATTTCCAATTCAATTTTATAAACAATTAGTTCGTGTAGGAGCTTAAGGTCATCTGAAACCGTTTGACCATATTCAACTTTACCTTGTTCATGCCTGATCTGCGCCTCAGCACGCATTCTCAGTTCGGTAGCCGATGATACTTCTTTTCTTTTTGCAGTCATTAACTTTGATGTATTAAAAACTTTATCACTTAATTACATGACCGTAAAATTACGGGCAACAAATGTAAATAATGGTAAAACAATCCATCGGTTTTTTTTGTAAAATTGGATTGGAATACCATATTTAAGGTTGCTCTGCATGATGCTGTTCTGCAATCGTTTATGGACATTAACGTTTTGGTTATCTGTTCTTGCAAAATATAATTTTGTCATTCTAAATTCATGAACAAATCCACCTGTGGGTTGGGATATGTTGAATTTTTGGTAAAACATTCGGTCAGGTTTTTTAATATCAGAATTATCGGTGGTTATAAAAGCTTTTGTTCTGATTTTTCAAGTATCCCGCAAAAAAAGCTGTCTGAAATGTTTTCCGGAAGTATTTTCCCGGTCAGGAAGCGCTCATTAATAAAACACAAATAGCCATGAAGTTTTGTGTTTCCTGATGTTTCCGAAAGTAATATTTTAGCATGACGATCAACTCGTTTTCCGGCATTGGAAAACCACTGAACATGTTTTTTTAAAGGATCAAATAATAAAATTACGGCGATGTCATTATTCTTTGCACCACTCCCACCAACAATACTTTCCCATTCGAAAGTGATGCTATTATCATTTTCCAGTTGCATCGAAGCATTAGCAACTCCCGGCAAGCTACCCCGGCTAACACGTATCATCGGATAATCGATGCTGATATCAGGATAAGTTCCCATTAAAGCATGCTCAAGATTGTACGACATTGCAGCACTGTATGCCGATCGCCCAACAGCGTAAGCACCAAAACCCAGGCGAAAAAATTGGTTTAGTGGTTTTAAGGTTTCCTGGATGAGTTTAAATCGCATCCGTTGCGCCAGTTGTTTCACAGTATTTGGCTGATGAACCTTATCAGGCAATGATCGTAGATAATACTTCCCATAACGGAAACAACCAACAACATTTCCTATCTTACCTGAAAAACCGCCAAAAATTCCATTTTGATTTCGTGCCATGTGAATAAAATTTCCGTGTTTAAAATATTTTTCAAATATAATAAATTCATAATAAATAATTAACAACCATGAATTTTTATTATATCAAACACGAATCTGTATCATCTTTGTCTTAAAATTGTATCGTGTTAATCAAAGTAAAAATACAGTATTATTCCTTTTTTGAATTGTGCAACCCCCGCTCCAACGCCATGTTATTCAGACGTACTTTTTATTACTTGCCACTACCTAAATTTTTTTGCAACTGAGTCATCCTTCATCCATCATCCCCCCGATAGCGATCTGGGTTCCATTCTCCCCCTCCCCGACTCTCCTCTTCTTCCATTATTACTCTTTTCCATTCCCGCCGAAGCGGGATTTCGGCTAACGCCTCAACCGTCCATCCTTCCATCCTTCCATCCTTCCATCCTTCCATTATTCCATTATTCCATTATTCCATTATTCCATTGTCGAATTGCCGAATTAACACATTTTCCATTTTTCCATTTTTCCACTCTTCCATCCTTCCATCCTTCCATCCTTCCATCCTTCCATCCTTCCATTATTCCATTGTCGAATTGTCGAATTCTTCCATCCTTCCCTCTCCCCTTACGCCTTACGCCTTACCCTTTAAGCCTTACACCTTACCACTCACCCCTTACGCCTTTCCCCTTTCCCCTTACACCTAAAATACTATCTTTGCCCATCAAACTTTGCTATCATGCCTGAAACAAAAAAACTTTTTCTGCTCGACGCCATGGCGCTTATTTATCGTGCCTATTTTGCGTTAAATAAAAACCCACGCATCAACTCCAAAGGGCTGAACACCTCTGCAATACTGGGCTTTGCGCTCACTTTGCTGGATGTTCTTCAAAACGAAAAACCTACCCACATCGGCGTAGCTTTCGATACGATGGCGCCAACCCACCGCCACGACGACTCAATTGCCTACAAAGCCAACCGCCAGGCCATGCCCGAAGACCTTGCCAAATCCATTCCGTACATTAAGCAGCTTTTGGATGCCTTCAGAATTCCGGTTCTATTTTGCGACACTTTCGAAGCCGACGATGTGATTGGAACGCTGGCCAAGCGCGCCGAAAAAGAAGGTTTTATCACCTACATGATGACACCCGACAAGGATTTCGGGCAGTTGGTTTCAGATAACATCTTCATCTACAAACCGGCAAGAATGGGCAACAAAGCTGAAATCATGGGTGTAAAGGAAGTTTGCGAAAAATATGAAATCGAGCGGCCCGAGCAGGTGATTGATATTTTGGGCCTCTGGGGCGATGCCTCCGATAATATTCCCGGAATTCCCGGCATCGGCGAGATGTGGGCCAAAAAACTGATCGGTGAATATGGCTCGGTTGAAAAAGTCATCGAAAATGCAGATAATCTCAAAGGCAAGATGGCCGAAAACGTGAAAAACTTTGCTGCACAAGGAATGCAATCGAAAATGCTCGCAACCATTATTTTGGATGTGCCGGTTGAATGGGACGTGAAAAACCTCGAATTATGCAATCCTGATTTTGATGCGTTGAATGAAATTTTGAATGAATTGGAATTTAAAACTTTCGCTTCGCGGGTTTTTGCCATTTATCAAAATAAACCAGCCCAAAAGTCAAATTCGGTATCAACGGGGCAGCAGGACCTTTTCAGCCAGGTTGTTGAAGTCGAATCGATATTTAAAACCATCAACGACACCAACCCAAAATACTATCTCACCGACACTGCCGAAAAAAGAGCAAAGCTGATCGAAGATATCAGGACGAAAAAATCGTTTTGTTTCGACACCGAAACCACTGGCCTCGACACCAATAATTCGGAACTTGTGGGAATGTCGTTTGCTCTGAATGTTGGAGAAGCCTTTTATGTGCCTTTGCCCGCTGGTTTTGAGAAAGCCGCTGAAATTGTGAAGGAATTTAAACCTGTTTTTGAAGATGAGGAAATCTCAAAAACCGGTCAGAACATGAAGTTCGATATTTCGATGCTGAAATGGTACGACGTGGAAGTTAAGGGAAAACTCTTCGACACCATGCTGGCGCATTATCTCATCGAACCCGACCAGCGGCACGGCATGGATTTCCTGGCCGAAACCTACCTCGGCTACAAACCCATCAGTTTTGATGAACTCACCGGTAAAAAAGCAGGCAGGCAGCCCGACATGCGGCAGGTTCAGGAAACACGGCTCAACGAAGTTGTAAATTACGCTGCCGAAGATGCCGATGTTACGCTGCAATTGCGCGAAAAATTAGAGCCTTTATTATCAGAAAATCAAGCGGTGTCGCTGTTCGAAGAAATCGAAATGCCGTTGGTGCCTGTGCTTGCCTCAATGGAGGCCGAAGGCGTAAAACTCGACGTAGGAGCTTTGAAAGATTATTCGGCGCAACTCCTCGAAGAAATAATCATCGTCGAAAAAGAGATTTATGACCTGGCTGGTGGAGAATTCAACATCTCCTCACCAAAACAATTGGGTGTGATTTTGTTCGATCGCTTAAAGATTGCCGACAATCCCAAAAAAACAAAAACCAAACAATATTCCACCGGCGAAGATATTTTGAGCAAGCTCGAGAAAAAGCATCCCATCATATCAAAAATTCTCGATTACCGTTCGCTCACCAAATTAAAGTCGACTTACGTGGATGCCTTGCCGCTTCTGGTAAATCAGCGCGACGGCAGGATTCACACTTCTTATAATCAGGCCGTAGCTTCAACCGGACGATTAAGTTCCACCAATCCAAACCTGCAGAATATTCCCATCCGCACCGAGAAAGGCCGCGAAATTAGAAAGTCGTTTGTGCCGCGAAGCGATGAGTTTACGCTGCTTTCTGCTGACTACTCACAAATCGAATTGCGCATTATTGCCGAACTAAGCGAAGACCCGGCCATGATGGAGGCGTTCAGGTCAGGCCTCGATATTCACACAGCCACCGCCGCCAAAGTTTATGGTGCCGAACTGGATGAAATTACAAAAGACATGCGCCGCAATGCCAAGGCCGTTAATTTCGGCATCGTTTACGGCATCTCAGCTTTTGGCCTGTCGGAGCAACTCAATATCCCGCGCTCGGAGGCCTACGAAATGATTGCCAACTATTTTGAAGAATACGCCGGCGTTAAAAAGTTTATGGATCAAACCATCCGTTTTGCCCGTGAAAATGGCTTCGTAACAACCATCAAAGGCCGCCGCCGCTATTTGCGCGACATCAATTCGGGCAATGCAACCGTACGTGGATTTGCCGAGCGAAATGCCATCAACGCGCCTATTCAGGGGTCATCGGCTGATATGATAAAAATTGCGATGATCAACATTCACAACGAAATTATCCGGCGAAAGCTAAAAACCCGAATGATCCTACAGGTTCACGATGAGTTGGTTTTTGATGTTTTTAAAGATGAACTTGACGAAGTAAAAATTCTGGTTGAAGACAAAATGAAACACGCCATCAACATGAAAGTACCCGTTTTGGTTGACATGAACAACGGCAGCACCTGGTTAGAGGCGCATTGATAACAACATGGTTTTTCCGCTCCACTTTCCATGGCTTTTTTAATTAATGTGGCTAAAGCCCTAAATATCATTAACATCAATTGCCCCGACCTTAAGGTCGGGGCAATTGAATACCAGGCAGCTACCGGGCTTTAGCCCAAAACCAACCAGTTTTTAGACAGGACACATTAATAAACTGGAATTTGTGAAGCAGGATTTATTATGGCAACCTCGCCGGTCGGTCACATGGAAAAACAATAATTGTTTTGATACGTTTTAGTGTCGAATCAAATTATCCCTGCAATTCTTACTAAAAAAGTATGAATTTGCAGGGATAATTTTCTTGATCAAGTTAAAATTTTCTTTGTCAACAACTTACCTTGGTTAAAAAATCAGATAAAATGCAATTAACTATCTATACTTTGCGCTTTATCAATAAAAGCTGCTAAATTTGGTTTATCAGGATAATTACAGTTTTCCGGTAAAATTTTTATCGTCAAATATTTATAACATGATACAATTTGCCACTTACACCCATCCCGAAACCTGCGCCACTTCTAAGGAAGTTACCGATGACATGTTTGTTGGGAATGGTTTCCCGCATTTCAGAAACATCGGCGAAGAGCTTTCAAAAGCGCTTGCCCTATACCCGGAATTGCCTTTGCGAAAAGTTGCCCTTGCCGAATATCTCCGGGTTCATTCGGCCGAATATCTCGATAAATTAATCAGGATGTCGCAGGACGAAAAAGTGGATTCAAAACCCGTTTTGAGTGTCGAATGTATCGGTTTTGAATATTGTCTGCCGGCTTATTGTTACAGTCTGGGCGGAATGTACGAAGCCATCGACCGGATGAAAGCGGGAACCCTGGACAGGGCATTCTGTTTTTCGCTGGGCGGCCATCATGCTCACCGCGACTGGGGACACGGATATTGTTTGCTGAATCCGTTTGCCGCGGCAACAAGATATGCGCAATCGCAGGGGTTTAAAAAGGTGATGATTATTGATTGGGACATCCATCATGGCGATGGAACGCAATCCATTTTTGCCGGCGACAACTCGGTTTACCACATCAGCATTCACAGCGCCATCGATTTGTATATGTCGAAAGTTTCGAGCACCGAAGCCGGCACCATTGAGTATGGGCGGCAGGTTGGCCATTGCAACATCCCGCTGCTGCACCCGGTTTTTGATGATGGTTTCTTTGGAAAAATAAACCTTCAGGCTGAATTTTACAGGGTTGGCGAAAGCATCAGGATATTTAAAAAGACTTTGGAAAACACCACTTTCGTTCCCGATATTATTTTGTTGTTTGCCGGTTGCGATTCACACAAAGACGATTGCGGAAAAGATATTACCGATTGGGATACCCCCGATTATGAAACGCTCACCAAAGCCGTTCTGGATTTATCCCGCAAGGCAAATTGCCCGGTTTTAGCCACTCAGGGTGGCGGCTATAACATACCGTCAACAATTGCAGCATCAGAAGCCTGTGTTGGTGTTTTGGCAACATATTAAGAAAACTTCGGAGAAGGGATAAGTTTTAAAAAGGCGAAAATGTAAAATGTAAAATGATGAATTTCCAATGGGGAGCTTTCGTAATACATTTTACATTTTATATCGGATGTTCTACATTGGAAATTCTTTTTTTTGGTTTTGACGCTGACAGATCCGCCAGTTGGCGGACGCTGTCAGGTCTCATTCCGGTGAAACCTGTCAGCGTAAGGGTTAAAGGTTTCACCTTTTGGAAAGGTGAAACCTTTTTAATCGCGATGATGTGAAATTAACAAAGGAAGTCAGGTGCAGCGCACCGGTAATATTTGTAGAAACAACGCAACCAAACCCATCTAAAAGGTGCAGAGCACCGCAACATCTTAAAACCGATATTACGGTGCGCTGCACCTTTAAAAATCATAGGTTAGTTTACGGCTACAAACATTTCGCGGCGCTGCCGCTGGTGCATTAAAGGTTTCTCCTTTTAAGGTCGCACGAAAGGTTTCACCTTTTGGGCAATCTGAAGTTACCGGGCTTTCCAAAACCAAAAAAACAACTGGGTTCAATTATTGGTTTTGCTTAAAACAGGCATACTTTTAATGACAATTCGTTTTTGGTGTAACTTTGTAAATAAATTTATTCGCAAAACAAATCCGGCAAATAAAAATGGAAACAGTTGATCAAATCAGAGACAGTTTAATCGGCAAGATTCAAACGATCACCAACAAAGATTTCTTGCTTGCACTCAATAACCTGATCTCATCAAGTGCGGTGGCCACGGCTGAAACTGAACTTACCAAGGAGCAGGAATTAATGCTGCAAATGAGTGAAGATGACATCCATTACGGCCGCATAATTTCGCAAGACGACCTGAAAACAAAAACAAAGTCATGGCTGGACAACAAAAGAGTCTGATAGTTGAATGGACAACAACGGCCGAAAAGCAGTTTTTTGATGTATTGGATTATTGGGTAAAACGAAACAAGTCGGTCATTTATTCCGAAAAACTTGCTGAAGTTGTTTGGGAAAGAACTGAATTTCTGGCGAAAAATCCCTTTTCGTATGTTCAAACCAAAATTCCTGATACAAGAAAAGCCTCATTAGACCATTTTAGCATTTATTATAAAGTTACCCCAACAAAAGTGATTATTACAGCATTTTGGGACAACAGGCAAGACCCGAAAAAGCTTTATGATTTGTTAATAAAGCAATAATTGCAATTCCAATCCCCTTTATCCTACCGATCAACTCGGCTTCCATTTTCAGGTTTCCAAATCCAAAAAACCAGTATCGTTCGATGATTAATTTTGACGCTGACAGGTGCAGCGCAAGCTGTCAGGTCTCCTTCCAATGAAACCTGTCAGCGTCCGCCAGTTGGCGGACCTGACAGCGTTTAATAGAAAAACAGAAAAAACCATGTTTTGTGGAAAAATGCTTTTCGAGATCATCTCAAAACTTAAACCTCAACTGCACCTTAAATTCTGAGCGGATATTTCCTTCGGATTCATCCAGCCCGGAGCCAACGGAGGTTTGATTGTTGTAAAAAGTCCGGGCATATCTTAGCCAAAAATCAAGATTCTTTCCTAACTCATACCTCAAAACACAATAAAACCTGCTTCCCTGGTAATAATACGCAGGGATGGAAAAGGCATAGAGGACATCGTTTTCGTAGGCATACAACCGTTCGTCGTAAGTGTCGGTGTCGAAAATGGCGTAACGCAGTGAAACATCAAAAGGCTGGTTTTGCGGCCTGATCAAAATATCCTGGTAAATCATAAAACCATCCTGAACCGGATTATTTCCGGTTTTGTAGGTGAGATATTCGATCCGGTTTTTTAAGGTCAGCCAGGGCAAAACGGTATAATCAACATGAAAGCGGTAGTTCTTTTTGCTGGTTTCGGTAATGATGGTAATGATGGTTTCGGAACTTTCGTTTATCGGGCTGTTATCAGATCTAAACCGAAAATACATCAGCACATCCCGCGACATCAGGTAATTGAGCTGAGCCAGGTATTCCGATCCCCGCGAAGGCGCGTCTCTCCGGTAGCTGAGCCACGGAAACATGAATTGGTCGGCGTAACCGTTAAAAGTCCAGTTTTTGTGAAGCCTGAGTAAAATGCCGGCATAAAGCCCTTTTTCGTTTTGGTTACTACTGTTTTCACCCAAAGCATTGCTGTACAGATTTTGATAATCGATTCCATAATTCCGGTAAAAAACCGATAGGCCAATCCTTGCATTCAGATTGGCCTGCACGCCGGCCAGGTAAGCCTTTCCGCCATTTTCGCTTCGTGAGACTTCACCAAAAAAGGTAAATTTCGAAACCAGCGCGCTAAAATCGATCCCATAATTCAGGTTTTCGTTTCCTGTAAAGTTGAATTTTTTGTAGAGTTGCCCGTCATTTGTCAGGTTTGAACTAAACTGCGTTTTATAGGCCGTTGCCCCGATGCTGAACCTGGTCTCACGAAATTCGATGTGACCTCCAAGAATTTTTTCGCCAAGGGCGTGTTTGTCGGCCATCTCGGCATTGGTGCGGTGGTAGCCGGTTTGTTGGAGCGATGTTACAAATTGTTCCTCTGCATCGGTGGTGTCATCATCAAGGTTCCCGTCAATTTTTTTTGACGAATAAAATCCGGTCAGGTCAAACTTCCCCAACCCAACAGTTACCGATGTTCCGCGCAGATAAAGGTTTTCATTCACCGAAGTATTGGATTTGATTTGCCGGCCGGTCTTTTTCACCGCCATTCCATCGGTCGATTTCCCAAAGGCCAGCCCGGTCCAGAGGGTAAGTCCCTGCCCAAACTGAACGTGGTAATCGCCAACAACAACATTTTTTATAATTCCTACATCGTGCATGGCCACAAAACCTGAATAAAAGTCGAAACCTTTGGGTTGCGATCCTTTAAAAAACTCCTCTCCGGCATCTTTATCGGCGGTAATTCCAGCCACAATTTTGTTTGAAAAATTGAACGAATACCGCGCATAAAGTTTGTCGGGACTCCCCAGATAATAGCTGTTGGGGCTTTCGGCTTTTGCCGAATCCGATAACTCTTCGTAGCCTTTTTGTTTTTCAAGGGTACGGCCGTACCTGATGAAAAGATCGTTTTTCCCATATCTGAAAATGTCTTTCGGTTTAAAGCTGATCAACGGTTTTTCCTGCGAAACGCTGATAAATGGTGTCAAAAGCCCAATGAGTTCAGCATCTAAACCTTCGACGGCCTGCAATTCGTAAATGGTGAGGAAATTGCCGTACATGTTGCGGTATTCGATGATTTTATTAATCTGGAAATCGGTGATGAAGAGCAATTGTTTCATTTCGTCAAAGGAGGCGTAATTGAGGTTGAGCGGGTGTTCGAGGAAATAAAATACACCTTCCAGCAGGTCGGAATAATCAAGCTCCTGGTCGGATTGTTCGGCAATATTTTCGATGCGGTTGATGATGGCTTCCCGTTCTTTGGTGCCGGGTTCGATTTCCTGTGTAAAAACGCTCATCGGCATAAAAGAGGACCATAAAACCAAAAGTAAAGGCAGGAGTTTCGCCGGTTCAATCAATGGCAGGCCGCTGATTTTTTTGCTCATCGTTGCACCTATTTAAAGTTATAGATCAGCGAAATCTGCGGCGAATAGCCCAAAACCTCGTGGACGGACGAGGAAAAATCAATTTTCACTTTTTTAAAATCCAGCCCGAAACCAAAACTGTAAAGCCCCGGATTGGTGGAAATGCCGCCACGGACGTAAATCTGTTCGATAATCCGGTATTCGAGGCCGCATTTAAGCACCGGGTCCATCCGGGTGTCTTTTTCGGCTTCCATCGTTACAAGAATGTTTTCGTCGAACGAATACGCTGCGCCAATGCGGATAATGGCCGGAATTCGTTCGTTATTATAATTGGTTAGTTTAGCCTGAATAGGATTAAAAATATGGGCGCCAATACTGAGGTGTTTGTTTATTTTTGATAACACGCCAATCTCGAAGGTGGCAATGCCTTTCTTGCCATAATTTTCGGCGATGGAAGTATGGAGGTAGTCGAGCTGAACGCCCACGGCCAGCACATCACCAAAACTGCGGGCATAGGCAAGGCCAAATTTGCTTTCGTTATATTTGGGATACCCGAAATAGGAAATGTTTAATCCCAGAACTCCGGCTTTTACGGGCATTACCACACCACCGGCCTTCATACTCATCTCTTTGACCATATACCTGTTTTCGAAATAAATGCCTCCTGCCGGGCGGTTGTAAAATGCCAGGCCTGCCTGGTTATTTTGTAACGACCAAAAATCGGTGAGTGCAACTGATGCATTTGCCATGGCGGCAGATCGTCCTCCCTCGGGGACATTGTCGTGAGCGGCATTCAGAAATAAAGGAATAACCAAAAAAATGCAATGAAAAACGTATCTGGGGTTCATTGGCTGAAATTTTGCACTAATGTAGCGCTATTTTCCAAATACAAAAGCAGTAATTCAAAATTATTTTGGAAAATATTTCCAAACAACCTCATTCAAATTTGCACGAAATGAGGCATGTAATCTCATCCGATAAAAACTTTTGCGTTTAGGGATTTCGCAACCTGAACAATGCTTCAGGCGTTTTTGGCCCTGGCAGGATAAATTTCTGAGGAAACCTGCTTACGCCAGGATTTGCGGTTTACTACTTGATGATAATGTGTGCTTTAGGTTATTTTTCGTTGTGACTTGAAAAGACGTTGAAATCAATCGGGTACAGGGGTTAAATAATAAAACCCTCCAAGTTGAGTTTATTGCAATGATATTTAACAACAGATTTGGGTAAACAACAATCATTCAGGTTCATATCCGGCAATAAGTTAACGTTTCATGATTAAAAAGGGATTCAATATTATTTTACTAACTGTCATCGTTTTGATGGCTTTTTTTGCCTGTCAGAAGATTGAAGAAGCTAAAATACCACCCTCTTTAAGCCTGATCGGAAGTAGTGTTATTTACCTCAAGCAGGGTTGCGAATTCGACGATCCGGGTGTATCGGTAACAGATGATAAAGATTCGGACAGTGCTATTAATCTTACCATCGAACCCAAAACGCTTCCCGATACTGCCGGAACATTTTATGTAAAATACATTGCTGAAGATTCTGATGGAAATATTTCCTATGCCGAACGAAAAGTCATCGTTTTAATCAGGGAATCTTTAGAATATGAAGGAACCTATGTTGTGAAGGACTCCATTTTTTCGTCGCAAAGTTCAACGTTTGTCGACACGACTTCATTTACTTCGATAATTGATATGAAAAGTGCCTATCCACAATGGATCGAAATATTAAACTTCAATAATTTCGGCCCCGGTTTTTATGCATATTTATATCACGATTCGGCTGGAACCATCAATGTTAGTTTCCAGCTTCATGATACAGTGATCATGGGCAGTGGCCGGAATTTCTGCGACACCAGTGGTTTCACTTTACAATACAGCGTAAAAACTCCTGCTGACAGTACCTTTCACCGGTCAACATTCATTTTATCAGGCAAAAAATAAAGATATCAATGGTTAAATCCGGTTTCCTGATTATTTGTGTGACACTATTGTCCTTTTTCGGTTTCAGGGCTGCTGCCCAGGATGTGGAACTTGGGGTTTTCGGCGGTGGTTCATATTATCTGGGTGAACTCAATCCCGGCAAACAGTTTTTGTTTACCAACCCTGCTTTTGGCTTTGCAGGAAGATACAACCTCGATAAACGCTGGGCCGTAAAATTAAATGTTATCGAAGGAAAACTTTCGGGTGATGATGCCATCAGTCTTGCTGACAGCATGCGAAATCTGAGGTTTACATCAAGGCTGACCGAAATATCGGCCCTCATCGAGTTCAATTTTTTTGATTATTTCATCGGCAGCAAAAAGAATTATTTTACGCCTTACCTTTTTGTTGGACCTGGTTTTTTCCTTTTTAATCCTAAAGCGCCATTTGACGGCGAACTGGTAGCCCTGGCAAATTTACGCACCGAAAATCAATCGAAAAAGTACAACCTTTTCGGGCTGGCGGCAACCTTTGGTTTTGGGTTTAAATACAGCATTAACTCGCGGATTGGCTTAAACCTCGATTGGGGAATGCGAAAAACCTACACCGATTACATCGATGATATCAGCACAAATTATTATGTTGATTTTGATTCTCCTGCAACACCAATTGGTACTGCAGAAATGTTGTCTGATCCATCGCCAATCAAACACAAGCCCGGCATGCAACGCGGAAATCCGGAAACCAACGACTGGTATGCTGTTGCCGGAATAAGCATAATTTACAGGTTTACCATCGGCGAAAAATCAACTTGTACCGACTTTGAGTATTCAAAGAATAAATAATACTTTTGCAGCCATTTTTAAAAGCCTTAACAGGCGATTGATTCATAAACATTTACAATTTGCCTGAGATATTCTCATGCTAAGATAAAAGCCAATGAGCTTCAAAGATAAAATAGATCTTAATCGTCTGCCACGCCATGTTGCTGTAATTATGGACGGAAACGGCAGGTGGGCCAAAAAACAGGGCAGGCTCCGTACGTTCGGCCACGAAAGCGGGGTTACTTCCGTACGTGAAACTGCCGAGGCTGCCGCTGAACTGGGAATCGAGAACCTCACGCTTTATGCTTTTTCCACCGAAAACTGGAATCGCCCGCGCCATGAAGTCGAAGCCCTCATGCATCTGCTCATCCGGACGATCAATAATGAGATGAAAACACTAAACCAAAACAACATTCGTTTGTTTGCCATCGGAAATTTAAAAGCACTCAATAAAAATACTTACAAGCATCTGCTCAAAGCAATTGACGACACAAAAACCAATGCGCGGATGAATCTTATTCTGGCGCTCAGCTACAGTTCGCATGACGAAATTGTAGAGGCTGCCCGAGAAATTGCGCAAAAAGTTAAAAATAATGAGTTGGCTGTTGAGGATATTAATGATAACACTATTTCGAAACATCTCTATACCAAAGATTTTCCGGATCCTGAATTATTGATACGAACCAGCGGCGAATACCGCATCAGCAATTTTTTAATGTGGCAGTTGGCCTATGCTGAGCTGTATTTTACTCCAAAACTCTGGCCTGATTTCAGACGGGAGGATTTTTATGAAGCCATTGTGAATTTTCAATGCAGAGAAAGGCGATTTGGCCGGACTAGCGAACAAGTCAGCGAGAAAGTAAAACTATAAAATGAACAAACCTTCACATTCAACAAAATCTGTTTTTGTTTTAAATCTGTTTTCAGGAATCGCCTTCCTGATTTTTTTACTTTCCCCAAACCTGATTCAGGCACAGGTTAATGTTGGGTCCAACCTTCTCGAAATCGATTACATGCAGCCGAAGGAATATGAAATCGGCGGAATTACCGTGTCAGGCGTTCAGTTTTTGGATGAAAACGTCCTGATCATGATTTCGGGCCTCACTGTTGGCGAAAAGATTAAAATCCCAAGCGACCGATTCCGGAACGCCATTACCAAACTCTGGGAACAAGGCCTTTTTGAGTATATTAATATCTCGGCTACCGACGTAAAAGAGAATGTGGTGTTTCTGAATATCGAGTTACGCGAAAAGCCCCGTTTGTCGAAATTTACTTTTACAGGAGTAAAAAAAGCCGAAGCCGATAACCTGCGCGATGAAATTGTAATTGCCCGTGGTGATGTGGTTACCGAAAACCTCCTGGCAACAGCCAGAACCAAGATAACAAAATATTACACCAAAAAAGGATATCTCGATGCTGAAGTAAATATCACACAAACGCCTGATACCAACAAGGCCAACAACGTGATCCTTAATTTTGAAATCGAAAAGAACGAAAGAGTACGAATTTATAAAATCGATATCAAAGGCAACCAACACCTCACCGACGAAATGGTGCTCCGCACCTTCAAAAAAACCAAAGAAAAAGGTGTTTTCAAACCGCTCGATGATATCGAAGAACTTATCTGGACCTCCATACAAACAGCATTTCAGCTTCAGTTTGACAGTGTGGTTGCCAATGCCGGAAAATATGTGAACAAAAATATGAAAGTGCGGGTTTTCAAATCATCCAAATACATCCAGGATGATTTTATCGAAGACAAACAAAAGCTGATCGACAAATACAATGCGCTGGGCTACCGCGATGCCCGGATTATCAAAGACACAATTTACAAAAATCCTGATAAAACCATCAATATCGAAGTAAATGTTGAGGAAGGCCAACGCTATTATTTTGGAGATATCACCTGGGTTGGAAATACCAAATACACCGACGAATTCCTGAATAATATTCTTAAAATAAAAAAGGGTGATGTTTACGATCAGGAATTGCTGAACACCAACATTTCCTACAATCCAAGCGGATTTGATATCAGTTCGTTGTACCTCGATGACGGCTATCTCTTTTTTCAGGCTGTCCCGATCGAAGTTGATGTCGAAAACGACACGATCAATCTCGAAATCAGGATACGCGAAGGAAAGCAGGCACGCATCAATTCGGTAACCGTTAAAGGAAACACCAAAACCAACGACCGGGTGGTAATCCGTGAAATGCGTTCAAGGCCGGGGCAGTTATTCAGCCGCACCGACATTATCCGTACTACGCAGGAATTAGCCCAGTTAAAGTATTTTGATGCCGAAAAAATTGAGCCGGATATTCAACCCAATCAAACGGATGGTTCTGTTGACATTGCTTACGCGGTTGAAGAAACTTCCGCCGACCAGATTGAACTATCTGGCGGTTGGGGCTATGGAAGGATTATTGGAACCCTTGGGCTTTCGTTTAACAACTTCTCGCTGCGCAATGTTTTTACCAAAGAGGCCTGGAAGCCCATCCCTTCGGGCGATGGACAAAAACTTTCGCTCAGGCTTCAATCGTACGGAAAAGGATACTTCAGTTACAGCGCGTCGTTTACCGAACCCTGGTTGGGTGGCAAAAAACCAAATGCTTTAAGCGTTTCGTATTATCACTCATTATATTCCAACGGCTTGCCAAAAAGCAATCCAAAACGTTCAACCTTTAAAATTAATGGTTTTTCGGTGGGAATTGGAAAAAGGCTTCAGTGGCCCGATGACTTTTTTACACTTTATCAGTCGGTGAATTTCCAGCTTTACAGCCTTTACCAGTATAGCCAGATATTTACTTTTGGCGGCGGTACAGGAAATTACAACAATTACAACTATAATATTTCGCTGTCGCGTAATTCGATTGATAAGCCAATATTCCCCCGTTCAGGGTCGGAAGTTTCGATGTCGCTGGAATTTACGCCCCCCTATTCCCTGCTTAATAACACCGATTATACTACTGTTCCTGAAATGGAAAAATACAAATGGATCGAGTATCACAAATGGAAGATGAAGGCCAATTTCTACACCAAGCTGGTTGGTAACCTGGTTTTAAGCAATCGTGCACAATTTGGTTTTCTTGGAAAATATGGCAACGAAATCGGTGTTACTCCTTTTGAGCGTTTTTACCTTGGCGGAGATGGCCTTTCGGGTTACAACAACCTCGATGGCCGCGAATTAATCGGCATGCGGGGCTATGGCAACGAAACCATCACTCCCGATTATTATCTGAATTCGAATATCGGAGGAACCATTTACAGCAAATACACTTTTGAGTTACGTTTCCCGCTTTCGTTGAACCCAAGCGCAACTATTTTTGCACTCACATTCCTGGAGGCTGGTAATTCGTGGGCTAATTTCGCCGATTTTAACCCATTTAAAGTTTACCGTTCAGCGGGTTTTGGTATCAGGGTGTTCCTGCCAATGTTTGGCGTGCTTGGCCTCGACTGGGGCTATGGTTTTGATGAAGTTCCCGGTATTCCGGGTGCTAACGAAGGACAGTTCCATTTCTCGATTAACCAATCCATCGATTAACAAAAAAGAACAAAAGTTTAGGCCAGTTTTTTTGGAATGTTATTTGTAAGCAATGCGGCATAAAAAATAAATTAAAAATCCTTGGAGGAAAAATCATGAAAAAGTATTCATCTTACGGTAAAATCTTCCTTTCGTTGTTTGTGGTGCTGTTTTTCACTGCATTTGCAGCACATGCCCAGAAATATGGTTACGTTGATACTGATTATATTTTGAAAAACATCCCTGAATACCAGGATGCGCAAACCCAAATTGACGATCTGTCGAAGCTTTACCAGGAAGAAGTGGAGGCAAAATACGCCAAAGTCGAACAGATGTACAAAGCTTATCAGAGTGATGCCGTGCTTCTGCCCGAAGACATGAAGCGCAAACGGGAAGAAGAAATCGTTAAAGCCGAAAAAGAAGCAAAAGATTTGCAAAAAGCCCATTTTGGAACCGAAGGAAATCTCTTTAAAAAACGCCAGGAATTAGTAAAACCAATCCAGGAGAAAATCTTTAATGCAATCGAAGATATTGCCACCAAGAAAAATTACGCCATAATTTTTGATAAGGCCAGCGGGCCGGTGATTATGTACATCAGTTCAAAATTAGACATCAGCGATGAAGTACTGGAGCAAATTGGCGGAATTATGGGTGTTAAAGAAAAAGCCGAGGAAAAGGAAAAATAGTGTGCCCTGAAATTTATCGGGATAATCAGCTTAAAAATCACGACTTAAAAGATAATTAAAACACCGCTCTTTTGTTTTTTTAATAATGATTTTCAATGAAATAATATAAATTTGCCAACTCAAAAAAATTTAACATTTTAAAAGAATACAATGAAACACACAATCAGACTATTTGCAGTTTTAGCTTTTGTATCGTTTACATTTGCGGCTGCAGCACAAAAGGCTCCCAAATTCGGTCATCTGGATTTTGCAAAATTGTATGGTATGATGCCAGGACAAGATTCGATTAAGACAGCTTACGAAGCTTACGCAAAAGGCCTTCAAAACCAAATGACAACCATGCAGGCTGAACTGGAAAACAAATATGCCGACTACACAACCAACCAGGCCACCATGTCGAATATCATTAAACAAACCAAAGAAAGAGAAATTCAGGACCTGCAAACCCGTATCGAAACTTTTAATCAGCAGGCACAGCAGGATTTGGCCGACAAAGAAAATGAACTGACTGCACCGGTTATCGAAAAAGCAAAAAAAGCCGTTGAAGCCGTTGCCAAGGAAAATGGTTACACCTATATTTTTAACAGCTCACAAGGTATGTTGCTTTACGCCGATCCAGGCGATGACATCACCACATTGGTAAAAAAGAAATTAGGCATTAATTAGTTTTTGCTCAAAATATTTAAAAAGTCCTTCCGTCCGGAGGGACTTTTTTTTATGCGTAAACCTGCACTAAAAAGCCTTTTATCATATTCAGGGTTTGTGCTTTAGCCTCAACAAATCCCATGTGGCCAACATTAGCAAGGATTAAAACTTCCGAATGATCGGGTAACATGGCTTGTGCCATAATGTTTTGAACCGGAATTCTTGGATCCTTTTTCCCGGCAATAAACAAAAACGGGATTTTGGATTTCATCAGCAAATCAAGTTTCCCGGTACGCTGTTTCATGCCTTCAATGGCTGCAATAATGCCTTCGGCAGGGGTTTTTAATGCCATGTTTTTCAATGCTTCAACTTCCTCCTGAAATAATGAAACACTGGCTTCGGCAAACAAATCGGGAATAAACTGGCTGATAAATCCGCCACGGTTCATTTTTACGATATTAACGGTGCGGCGGCGGTTTTCCTTGACTTCTTCTGTATCGGCAGTAGCCTGCGAGTGAAACAACCCGATTCCTCTGACCATTTCAGGAAAAATATCTGCAAAAGCAAGCGCAACATAGCCTCCCATCGAATGTCCGACAATTACACATTCCGTAATTCTGAGTTCATCTAAAACTGCTTTAACCGATTCGGCCATCAGGTCCATGGAGTGAACCTCTTCCAAAACCTCCGACTGTCCGTGTCCGGGAAGATCAACAGCTACTACCTGATAATTTTTTGCAAGCTCTTCCGAAAAATGATTCCAGATCTGCAATGCCCCCAGAAAACCATGCAACAAAACCACTACCCTGCCCTGCCCCCGGCTTTCGAAATTAATGGTTTTTCCTTTAAAATTTACTGTACTGCTCATTTGAGATTTGTTATTTATGACAGTCGCTAAGCGCTAAGCGCATAGCGCTCTGCCCTTTGTGATTTGAATTTTTCTCTGAGTCCTCTGTGTCTCCGTAGTAAATTTTTTTGTGATTTGTGAAAATCGCTTAGCGCAGAGCGCAGAGCGCTCAGACCTTTGTGATTTGAATTTTTCTCTGTGTCCTCTGTGTCTCCGTGGTAAAATTTTTTGTGATTTGTGTGAATCGCTAAGCGCTAAGCGCAGAGCGCTCTGCCTTTTGATGTTTGATTATTACCCTTTTGCCATTATGGCTTCTATTTCATCGGCTTCCCGCGGAATTCCTGAAGTAAGATCAACCGGTCCGTTTTCGGTGATCAGAATGTTATTCTCGATCCGGATTCCGAAACCCTCATCGCGCAGATAAATGCCCGGCTCACACGTGAGAACCATGCCCGCTAGAAATTGCTGGTGCCTGTTTGCTGAATCATGCACGTCTAAGCCAAGATGATGCGCTGTTCCGTGCATAAAATATTGCCTGAACAATGGTTTTTCGGGATCCTGACTTTTCACCTGTTCCCAGGTAAAAAGGTTGGCTTTTATCATTTCTTCTTCGATGAGTTTGTTTACAAAAGTGTTGTACTTTTCGAAAGTGTTTCCGGGGAACATCTGGATGATTGCCTCTTTTTGAACCTTTAAAACCAATTCGTAAAACTGCCGCTGCCTGGGTGTAAATTTCCCGTTTACCGGAATAGTTCGCGAAACGTCTGCCGAATAGTTGGCGTATTCAGCACCAAAATCGAATAAAACCAAATCGCCGTCTTTACATTCTTCATCATTTTCGATGTAGTGAAGCACACACGAATTATTCCCGGAGGCGATGATGGGTAAATAACCGTTGCCATTGGCGCGGTTCATCAAAAATTCGTGCTCCATCTCAGCCTGAATTTCATATTCTTTTACTCCGGGTTTCACAAATTTTAGCGCTCTTTGAAATGCTTTTCCGGTAATATCGATAGCATTTTTGATTAAATCAATTTCTGGTTGAGATTTTATCATTCGCAGATTTGTTAAAATTGGTGCCGAACGCCTGTACTGATGCACCGGGAACATTTCCTGTAACTGCCTGGCAAAGCGGTGGTCGCGTGAAGCAACCTCTGAAAAATACTTGGGGTATTCAAAAATATTCAGGTAAACGTGTTCGCTCCAATTCATCAGATCCCTCAACAAAAGGTCGAAACCCAAAATCCACTGCACGTTTTCGATGCCCGAAATTTTCTTCGCTTCTTCCTTTGTAAATTTATGTCCGTTCCAGATTTCGATTTGCTCGCTGGTTTCGATGATGAAAAGGATTTCACGGTTTTTAGGCTCGGGATGGTCCGGAGCAAGAACCAGGATCGTTTTTTCCTGCCCAATTCCACTCAGGTAAAATAAATCGGAATGTTGCCTGTAATGATAGGATTGATCGCCATTTCGGGTGTATTCGTCATTTGAATTAAAAATTGCTACCGATTGCGGCAACAGCTTTTCGGCCAACCTTTTTCTGTTCAGAATAAATAGTGACGGGTCAATTGTTGGATATCTCATGTTGTGATTATTTAAATCAGATACAAATTGCAAGTTTTGTTAACTTTTAAATTGAGCGTAAAGAAATTAAACTCTAAATTTGCTCATCTCATTACAAAAGACGACAATTTTAAAAAGTTATCCATAAACTTTTTCATTTTTAAGAAAAAATCAATCATTATGAGTAATTCTATACTTCAGTATTCATCGATCACCAAGAAAATCGTGATGGCTCTGGTCGGGCTTTTTCTCCTGATGTTTTTGCTGGTTCACCTTGCTGTAAACAGTTTCCTGATTTTCGACCCTTCACGGGCGCTGTTTAACGAAGGAGCGCATTTTATGGCCACCAACCCACTTATCCAATCGATGCAGTATTTTCTTTTTGGCGGATTTATCCTCCACATCATTCTTGGACTAATCCTGCAAATCCAAAACTGGCTGGCCAGGCCGGTGCGTTACAAAATCGAAGGTTGGTCGCATACATCGCCATTTTCGAAGTTCATGATCCACACCGGCATCATCATTTTCATTTTCCTGCTGATCCATTTTATCAACTTCTTCTTTGTTGCTAAATTTGGAGAAGTCCCTGTTTTTGCAGACACCGAAATGGAAGATATGGGCCTGTTGGTGATACAGGTTTTTAAAATTCCCGGGTATGTGGCTTTTTATGTTGTTGCCTTGATTTTACTGGCCTTCCACCTGCATCACGCATTTCAGTCGGCTTTTCAGTCGCTGGGCATGAACCACAGTAAATACACGCCTTTTATCAAAGGATTAAGTACCGTACTTTCTGTGGTTATTTCGCTGGGTTTTATCGCGATTACACTGGTTATTTTCTTTAGTTCCCGTTATCAAGCATAATCATTTTTACTATGATAAAATTAGATCCTAAAATTCCGAAAGGACCTTTAGCCGAAAAATGGACCAATTATAAATCTGCTCAAAAGTTGGTTAACCCGGCCAATAAACGTAAACTCGAAATTATCGTTGTTGGAACGGGGCTTGCCGGGGCAGCAGCAGCAGCAAGTTTTGGCGAACTTGGTTTTAAGGTAAAACTTTTCGGAATCCACGACAGCCCGCGCCGTGCCCACAGCATCGCAGCGCAGGGAGGCATCAACGCCAACAAAAATTACCGCAACGACGGCGATTCAACCTATCGTTTATTTTACGACACCATCAAAGGTGGCGATTACCGTTCGCGTGAAGCCAACGTTTACCGCCTTGCCGAAGTCAGCGGCGATATTATCGACCAATGTGTGGCGCAGGGCGTTCCATTTGCCCGCGAATACAGCGGTTATCTGGATAATCGTTCGTTTGGCGGGGCACTGGTTTCGCGTACTTTTTACGCCAAAGGGCAAACCGGGCAACAATTGTTGCTTGGCGCTTATGGCGCTTTAAGTAAAGAAATTCACAATGGTTCGGTTGAGATGTTTACCCGCCAGGAAATGTTAGATGTGGTGATTATTGATGGCCGGGCACGCGGAATTATCACAAAAAACCTGATAACCGGCGAAATTGAGCGCCACGCTGCCCATACTGTTGTAATTGCCACAGGCGGATACGGAAATGTGTTTTTCCTTTCCACCAATGCCATGAACTCCAATGCCAGCGCTGTCTGGCGTATTTATAAACGCGGTGCCTTGTTTGCAAATCCTTCGTTTACGCAAATCCATCCAACCTGCATCCCGGTGCACGGCGAATCGCAATCAAAGCTTACTTTGATGAGCGAAAGCCTCCGAAACGATGGCCGCATCTGGGTTCCCAGGAAAAAAGAAGATGCCGAAAAAATCCGCAAAGGACAAATGAAACCTGTTCAGATTCCTGAAGCCGACCGCGATTATTATCTCGAGCGCCGGTATCCTGCTTTTGGAAACCTTGTCCCTCGTGATGTGGCCTCAAGAGCAGCCAAAGAAAGATGCGATGCCGGTTTTGGTGTTGGAACCACAGGTCTGGCAGTTTATCTGGATTTTGCTGATTCGATCAAACGCCTTGGCCGCAATGTTATCGAAGAAAGATATGGCAATCTTTTTCAGATTTATGAGAAAATTGTTGACGATAATCCTTACGAAACCCCGATGATGATTTATCCTGCGGTGCATTACACCATGGGTGGCATCTGGGTTGATTATGAACTGCAAACTACCGTAACCGGCTTGTTCGCTGCCGGCGAAGCCAACTTCAGCGACCACGGAGCCAACCGGCTCGGCGCTTCGGCTTTGATGCAGGGTTTATCCGACGGTTATTTTGTGCTTCCTTACACCGTTCAAAGTTATCTTGCCGACCAGATTAATGTTCCGAAATTTAAAACCAATACGCCCGAATTTGATGCCGCCGAAAAAGGCGTCAGGGATGAGTTGAATAAATTGCTGGGCATTAAAGGAAAACAAACGGTCGACACTTTTCATAAGAAATTAGGCCGCATCATGTGGGATTATGTGGGCATGGGACGAACCAAAGAAGGTTTGGAAAAAGCCATTAAGATGATCAAAGAAACACGCGATGAGTTCTGGAAAGATGTTAAAATTCCGGGCGACCTCAACGGGAAAAATGCTGAGCTTGAAAAAGCATGGCGCCTGGCCGACTATCTCGAACTTGGCGAATTAATGGCTCGTGATGCCCTTGTCAGGGAAGAATCCTGTGGCGGGCATTTCAGGGAAGAATATCAAACTCCCGATGCCGAAGCTTTGAGAGATGATGAAAAATTTATGTTTGTTGGTGCGTGGGAATTTACGGGCGTCGACAAGGAGCCTGTTTTGCATAAAGAACCGCTCAATTACGAGTACATCGAAGTTAAAACAAGAAATTACAAAGAATAGTTATCGGAGGATTGACGACCGCAACAACGTTGTCGTCAAAATTCATCATATAAAATTCACAACTATGGATTTTACTTTAAAAATCTGGCGTCAGAAAGACGCCAAAACCAGGGGAAGTTTTCAAACTTACAAGGTTACCGATATTTCTTCGGACTCATCATTTCTGGAGATGCTCGACATATTAAACGAAAGCCTGGTATTAAAAGGTGAGATGCCTATCAATTTCGACAACGATTGTCGCGAAGGGATTTGTGGTGCCTGCAGCCTTTACGTAAATGGCCGTCCGCATGGCCCCGACACCGAAATTACCATTTGCCAGGTGCACATGCGTAAGTTCAAAAATGTTGGAACCATCGTGATCGAACCCTGGCGTTCAAAGGCATTTCCGGTACTCAGCGATCTGATGATTGATCGTTCGGCTTTTGATAAGATTATCCAGGCCGGTGGGTACATTTCTGCCTCCACCGGCGGGGTTCCCGATGCCAACGCCATCCTTATCCGGAAAGAAAAAGCCGACGAAAGTATGGATGCTGCGGCTTGTATCGGCTGCGGTGCCTGCGTTGCAGCATGTAAAAATGCTTCGGCCATGTTGTTTGTTTCAGCCAAAGTTTCGCATCTTGCATTGCTACCACAAGGGCAGGTTGAAGCCAAACGCCGCGTTCAGATGATGGTTGCCGAAATGGATGGCCAGGGCTTCGGAAACTGCACCAATACCGGTGCCTGCGAGGCCGAATGTCCAAAAGGTATAAAACTTACTTACATCGCCCGGATGAACCGCGAATTTATCGCCGGGAAAATGGGTGCTCAAAAAATGGATCTTTAGTGTATTCATGTTTTTTTAAGCCAGACATCCTCATCGAAGTCTGGCTTTTTTTTTGCTTTTTTTTAAAAAAAGCAACAGTTTGAGGGATTTTTATATTTTTACGATGGGAATTAGTAATGCTGCCGGATAAAAACTTTATTTCGAATTTATGAGTAAGATAAAAACCCTCCTGATTGAAGATGAAAAAATTTGCCTGATAACCCTGCAATCGCT
>CAJATL010000035.1 GCA_903944895.1 uncultured Bacteroidota bacterium | reverse complement strand
TACCTGTATTCGAAAAAATCAACGAAGGATTGAATTCCTGGTTGATATTCAGGTTGAAATTTCCATTGTTATTAAAGCTCCCATTCCCTCCGATTATCGATCCGGTGTTGTGGTTAAATGTACATCCTGCTCCAACAGTTAATATCCCGGAATTCAATGTAAGATTTCCTGTATTGGTGAAAGTCCCGGAATTTAAAAGTAAGGTACCGGCATTGAGATTTAAAATCCCCTGATTGCCAAAATTATTAATACCACCAAAAGTTGTTGTTCCGGAACTGGTTTTAAAAATGCTTCCATTATTAATTAGATTTCCGCTTGATGACCATTGTTGGGTACTGCTATTTCCGGTAATATTCCAGGTTCCGTTATTTGTAATTGTGGGTGTGTTGATAAAATAAATGATCCCATCTTCCCAGTTGAAAGTTCCATTATTGGTAAACCCGGCTTCAAAAGTCTTTGAAGCGTTTGTAACCAGGTTGATGGTTTTTCCCGCAGCCAGTGAGGCTGTGCGTGCCAGTATTCCACCGTTCCACGTCACATTTTCATTCAATGTAAGTGTACCTGCACCTTTTATGGTTCCTGAAAAGATAAAAGTGTGGTTAATCACCAGATTTCCTGAGCCATTAACTGTTCCTGTATTCGAAAAAAGCAATGTAGGGCTGAATTCCTGGTTGATATTCAGATTAAAAGTACCATTGTTGTTAAAGTTGCCGTTTCCATTTATTGTTGATCCTCCGTTGTGGTTAAACGTACATGCTGGTCCAACAGTTAATATCCCGGAATTAAATGTAAGATTTCCTGTATTGGTAAAAGTTCCGGAATTTAAAAGCAAGGTACCGGCATTGAGATTTAAAATCCCCTGGTTGCCAAAACTATTAATACCACCGAAAGTTGTTGTACCGGAACTGGTTTTAAAAATGCTCCCGTTATTAACGATATTGCAGTTTGAGAACCATTGTTGGGTGCTGTTATTTCCGGTTATATTCCAGGTCCCGTTATTGGTAATTGTTGGTGTGTTGATAAAATAGATAATTCCATTCTGCCAATTGATTGTTCCGGTATTATTTAAAGCAACAGCCAGGGTTGCAGAATTTACTGCTAAAAAATTAAATACCCCGTTTTGCAATATCGATACATTACCCTGACCTTGGATGGTTCCGCCTTGACAGTTCATTGTTCCATCTATGGTGAGGTCATCGCCAGTTCCATTATCAAGCGTTATTGTTGCAGTTGCAGATTGAGTTAATGTTCCTCCTGCTTCTACCACCACCTGGTCAACAGTAACACCATTGTATACAGTTACTTGATGTCCGTTTCTTATCGTAATAATACCAGCAGCACTCGAAGGTGCAATAGTGGCAGCGACAAATGAAGTGCCGTTAAACACTTCCCATGTTGAAGGCGCACTCCAGTTACCTGAGGCGGAGCTGCGATAATTTTGGCCACTATTTGACGAATACTCAGTAAGTACCTGCTCTGCAGTAAGCGCAATATTGAAGATTTTTACGTCGTCAATTATTCCATTTACGAAATCTGAACCGCTATTTAAAGACCCAATGATGGCACTTTCTGATGGTGTATTTGGTGCATTGGCAATTGTGTTCGGTTGCAATATTCCATTTACATATAATTTCGCGATACCATTTTCCCTTACCAGAACAATATGAAACCAATTACCTGTTGCAATTACATCCACACCTCCATTAAACGATGCAACACCATTCAACTCTCCTACCGGCCTCGCTGTAAATTTCAGGCTGTAACCATTGTATGGCGAGGCTGCCGGATAACTATTTTGTCCATTTGAAAGAATAGCTCCACCAAGTACGTTTGGCTTCAACCAGGCTGAGATTGCAAAATTATCAGTAATGGTTGTCCATGGCTGAGAGAATGTGATATAATCATCCACACCATCAAAACTATATGCACTGGTGGCATTACCAAAACGATCAGCAACCAGAATTGCACCGTTTACCAAACCGTTGTTGGTTCCGGCAGCATCGTTTGCATTGCCTGCAAAGGGATAAAAGGCAACCGGTGTTTGGGCGCGGCTCACTGCCCCGATAAAAAATAAAAGAAGCATCAACAGATTTCTGACTGATGCCCAACTAATATTAAAAGAAGGAGTTGTATTTGATTTCATAAATTAATCTTTAGATGATTTGATCTTGTTAAACAGTTAATTTTCACAAAACGGTACAATAATACTTATTCAAAGAAAAATCCACCAATCTAAATTCATAATTTATATTAAAATCATTCTAAATAATAATGTAACACATTGTTTTTGTATGACTTATATTTATATTTTGAATTAATTGGAAAAAGAACGTTGATTACAAGACTCGTTGGCTACACTTACTAATAATTGATTTTCAATGTTTTAAGTGTTTTCAAAAAAAACTCTAACATTACAAGGCAAAATGGAATATCCAAAAAAATAACCCCGACCAAAGGCCGGGGCTATTTTCTATGATTACAAAATGAAGACTAATGGATTATTTGTCGTTTAAAGTTATCGTTTGATAATCTTTTCGATCTTCATAAACCCGTCACCTTCGAGCTTCATGAAGTAAACGCCACTTCGTAAAGCCGAAATATCAAGCTGATTTCGTAATCCCGACAATGTTTGCCGTAAAACTTCACGGCCATTTACATCATTCAGGCTAACTGAAATTTCGGAGGTTGTGTTGAAATCGATGAAGAGCACACTATTTGCAGGATTTGGATAAATCAACACCTCAAATGCT
>CAJATL010000034.1 GCA_903944895.1 uncultured Bacteroidota bacterium | reverse complement strand
GGCGGCTTCGCCGCCACCAACCCCCACCCTAAACAACGTAACTGCTTGTCATTCCGATCCGCCAACCGGCGGAGAGGAATCTAATTTCAAATAATCTAAAAAATTTTAATTTTACCGGACAATACTGTTATAAAATTACAAAATCATTACCTTTGGGTAAAAAATAATCCGCTTTAGCGGGATGTAGTTCGACAAAAGCTTTAAACTATGTCGGGTGAAATGCATAATCCGGGTCCCAGCACTCATCGGGATTGTCGCCTGTCCGCCTTCCGGCGGATTGGCTGTAAGTGGATTGCTCCGCAATCCGCTGCTTTTCTTAGCCTCAGCCATTGGCTGAAACCTGTTAAAGAAATCAAATGCCTTGTCAATAATTTCCATCAATGTTAAATCATAAAAAATTAATCAAATGATCGAAAATATATCGCTAATCCTGACCTGCATTTTGTTTTTGCTGGTAATCACCGTCGTCCTGAGAGCAATTATTTCAAAGCAAAAAATCATTGGTAAACCACCAATCCCGGTTTTATTTTTTCTTATCGCCAAGTTATTTGTACTTGTCAATTTGATGTTTTTAGTTACTCACGGGTTTCAAATAAAGGTCGAACAGTATTTTGAACCGCCTGTCTTTATCGAAATAATCGCACTTTTAGCTCTTTTCGCCGGAGTAGTATTAATATTTCTTTCGACGTTACAACTGAACAAGGATTTGATTTTTGGATTGTCAGATTCCGCGAACCATAAATTACAAACCGGCGGGATTTATGCCTTAAGCCGTCATCCTTTCTACCTTGGATTTATCTTTATCCTTTTTTCATCCTGCCTTTTTACACCGAATTATCCAAATTTCTTTGCTTTTGCCGGAGCATGGTTTCTTCACCATCTGATTATGATCGCGGAAGAGAAATCCCTTGAAGCAAACTATGGAGATGAATACCGACACTATAAAAATAAGGTTCACCGATATATTAACTTAAAATTATGGCCATGAAGGTACTTATCATTTATGCGCATCCAAATCCGATGTCGTTTACCAAAGCTATCCTTGATAACTTTGTCAGGGGGCTTAAAGAAGCCGGGCACCAGTTTGAGGTTGTTGATCTCTACAAAATCAAATTCAATCCTGTATTTCAAAGTACGGATTCCGCTTTTTTTGTGGATAAAGACCTGCCCAAAGAACTGTTTGAGCAAATGGATATGCGGAAAATTATTGTCGAACTTGCCGGAGGAACCATAAAAAGGCTCGTGGCAAGGTGGTATATCAAAAACAAAACCGATGACGAGTTAATTCAGCTTATCAGCTCTCAAAAATCGAAAGATGTTTTGGTGCAACAGCAAAAAGTGGCAAAGGCTGATGTGCTGGTTTTTATTACGCAGGTTTTCTGGATGCATTTTCCCGCTCTGGTAAAAGGCTGGATGGAAAGGGTGCTTACCTACGGATTTGCCTACAGGTTAAATGAGGCTGGCTGGAGAGGAGATCCTGATGGCAGAATACCCTTACTTAACCTGAAAAAAGCCATCATCATGCATCCGACGTTTTTTAATGAAACCGTTTATCGGGAAAAGGGATTTAAAGCTGCCATGGAAAAGACCATCGATGAGTGGGGTTTAAAATATCCCGGGGTGGGAAAAGTTGACCATTTGTATTTTCATTCGATATTATCAGCCACTCCGCAAACCAGGAAAAAATATCTCGAAATTGCTTATCACAAAGGAAAAGAATTATCAATTGAGTAGATGAATGGGCTTGCAGCCAAAATAGTATGCTTCCTTTATTCCGCCTGAGGTGTCCGGCATCGATCCCCGGTGGAGGATAAAAAATACCGGCGAAACTGTTGCATCATTTACGGTCGGTCCCGCAACCCGACTAAAGGCGACTTTCCAACAGGAATAAAGCCCGGAACTTCATTTGAAAGTATTCCCAAAAAGCGAAGCCACCCAATTTGCGGTCTATCAATGTCAGGATTTAAGGTTGTTGTAACTAAACGAGTAAATTGCGTTTCCAGGGTCTTCTGCGGCGACATCAAAAACTGCTTCAACTTCACAGCATGAGCAACCACCAAAATCCCCTGCTTAGGCGATTTATTTTCCACAGCAGGAAATTATAATTTCCTAAGCATCCGATTATAATTTCCACAGCAGGAAATTTATTTTCCACAGCAGGAAATCCGGCTTTTGAAATCACCGGATACTTTTCACCTTTGAATCCGTTAAAATCTGGAAACAACGACCTTGCTCAGCCAGCCCCTGTTTTGCATATTTGTTTGATAATCCTTGTTATTGACAGATATCCTGCCTAGATTTGTCGTCTCTTGATGCAAAATTGCAATTAATAAAAAACAGCATGTTATGATACCAGATTACCAAACCTTAATGCTTCCTTTGCTGAAACTCGTTTCGGACGGACAGGAACATAAATACAGAGAGCTTATCGAAAATTTGGCCGCCGAATTTCAGGTAACCGACCAGGAAAGAAAAGAACTGCTGGCGAGTGGCAATCAGCCCATTTTTGACAACAGGGTCGGCTGGGCAAAAACGTATTTAAAAAAGGCCGGACTTCTTTCTTCACCAAAACGAGCCACCTTTATCATTACCGATACCGGCAGAAAGACATTATTAAAAAACCCTGAACGGATCGACGCCAGATATTTAAGGCAATTCCCTGCATTTTTGGAGTTTCAGAATGCATCGCGTAATGACAACGAAACAGAGGAAGAAACCGCGGCAATTGCAATTCATGAACAGACTCCGGAAGAAAGCCTCGATAAGGCTTATCAGCGAATAAGAAAATCCCTGGCATCAGAACTTCTGAACAAAGTGGTTGACCTTTCGCCCGCGTTTTTTGAACGGCTTGTGGTTGAACTTTTAGTGAAAATGGGATATGGTGGTTCGATCAAAGATGCAGGAAAGGCAATGGGAAAAAGTGGTGACGAAGGAATTGACGGAACTATAAAGGAGGACAAACTTGGCCTTGATATTATCTATATCCAGGCTAAGCGATGGAAACCCGGAAATGTGGTTGGCCGGCCTGAAATTCAAAAATTTGTCGGAGCGCTTGCAGGACAAGGAGCAAAAAAAGGGATTTTTATTACCACTTCCAATTTTACAAAGGAAGCTTTGGATTACACCCCGAGAAATGAGACAAAAATTGTGCTTATTGATGGCGAACAATTGGCTCAGCTAATGATTGATTATAATATTGGTTGTGCAACACAGCAAATTTATGAGCTGAAAAAACTTGACAGCGATTATTTTGAGGAAGAATAGAAAAGCTGATAAAAACCCGGACAGCTTTCGCATGATGTTGCCATTAGAGGGGAAAATCAGCAAACCGATAAAATCATTATTGCGGTTCTCATGAAAAGGAGAATCCGAATCTTCTCGTTCTTTCGGGGATTTATCTGTTTTCCTGCAGCCGCCCGCCAAATTGATTTTTACGTTGAATTTCCATCGAATGAAAAGAACTAGCAAGCCCGAATCACCTCATAAAGTGAGCAAAGCCGAAAAAAAATTCATGGATTGTTATAGTCTCAGACTTTTTGATTCCACTTTATGAACAAATTCATTTAAGGATATTTGGAAAAGAGGGTATCGCAGATTTGATTGTCGCTTAATTCGTAATATTGTTGTCTTCGATTTTTAAGCCAATAAAAATCAAAGTTAAAAATCATAAGTTGCTGTTATTTATGAAAAATCATTAGTAGAACTTTTTAAGAGATTAGGAAGGCTGAAATTACTGCCAAGCATTTTCAGGATGACCTTATGAAAATTTCCGTTGTTTTCGAGGGAAGGCTCATTGCGAGGGCTTTTGAAAGCGATACAGAAGCAAAGGCTGGCCTGTGCGATGGCGCGGCTTGTATCGCGTGGATGAGCCAAACCGTAGAAAACAGGAAATTTTCATGAAGTCTTGACTTTTTCTTTGTTACTTTCTTTTGTGGCAAGACAAAAGAAAGTAAATCAAATGGTCAAAAAGATCAGGCAAATAATATGAATGTTAATGCGACAATGTGCATTGTGAGAGGTCAGGAGGTCTCAGCCTTTTAAAGCGAATGCCCTGTTTTTGCTGGCAGCAAAAACAGCATGTTTGATGTCAGCCGACAGAAGCCACCAAAACCACTGCTCGCTATAGCTTTGGCAATCTAATTGAATATTGGAAGTAATTCGAAAAAGTTTAACTTTGGCCATAAAATTATAAACGATGAAAACAAAATTTCTTGTCCTGGCAATAGCCATGCTTTTTGCTTCCTGCGCCAGAATTCCCATACAATCCATCGACCTGGTGACGATTATTCACGATGAAGGTGAGCGGATGCACCAACTGAACACAGCCTTAACCGACAACCTTTTCACCGAAAAACGCCAGAAAATTGATGATTTCATCAGGCTTGAATATACCCCAAAATTCATCGGAGAATTCACCGCAAAAATACCTGAAAATATCGACCTGAAGCAGGAGTTACCGGGTATCCTGGCCAGCATGATTCCTCTGATCAATGAGCGGAGAGACGCCATGCAAAGCGCCCTCGAACTAAACCGGATCAAGGTCATTGATAAACTGAATGCTGATTTTAAAGATTATGAAGATGCCTGCCATGAACTGAAAACGTTTCTCGAGTCGGCCATTAAAGTTGATGAGGAAAGGAAAAAACTTGAGCAACAGGCATCCGGACTGACCGGAAATAAAATCGACTTTGAAAAACTTGAATCGACCATTGATAACTTTATTCAGGATTCGGGAGATTTGGGAGATTGGGGACAAAATATCAGCAACTTAAACGAAAACGTAAACACATTGTTAAACAAATAAACCTACCATTATGCCAATCGATTGGAACCAGATTGCAAAAGACGCAGCAAATGCCACAGATGCGCATTTTTCGGCTCAGATTTCGAGCCTGACAAAACTCAACGACACCGACATTGAAAAACTGATTTTTGAAACCGGCATCAGCAAACCGAATTTTGCCATCGTTTTAAAGGAAATCAAGGACGCTTCCAAAAGCAACGAAGCAAAAGCAACAGCCATTAAAAACATCAGCAAAGGATTGGATGTTTTGGTAGCGATCGCAGGGAAGCTAATTTAATTCTCCAACGAAGGAAATGCGGGCAAACCAACTGGCAAGCCAAAACTTCCTGTTGTGGTAAAAGAATGTTTTCATGGGGAAGGAGTACTTCCTGTTCAGATAGCACTGTTGAGTGGATCCCTTGTCTGCTAACCTTAAAAAAGCTTCTGATAACGGCTGCCTAAATCCTTAGGTTTGCCTTGAAGGATTGATATTCAGGAGGATTTCATTACCAAAATATGCACCTTTTAAACCGGCCGTTTATAACTGCTGTAAACCGATTTCACGCCTTCAGTTTTTTTATCATTACTGACCGGGAAAAATTATTCAATCGTCCTAAAACCATTGATTTCTTTAATCCGCCAGCTGGCGGATATTTTTAATTTGGGGGTGTTCTTTTTTCTACAATACTATATCGCCTAAGGCGAATTCCGCGTAGCGGATAAAGTATTGTAGAATAATGAGATACGATAGACTCAAATATTCCCTGTAGGGGATAAACAGTTTAGTCGGTTACTAGTGTTTTTTTATCAAAACCAAAACTGGCATCAATAAAAATCTAAAATATTCAAATTCACCTCTTTCGAAACCCCCAAAAGAATATTGATTTTGATACCTGGAATTTTACTATTATTGTTAAAAATTTACAAATATGGATTTTACAATTTTAAAACTTACCATCGAAGATAGTTTAGCCATCGTTACCATCAACCGTCCGCAGGCTTTGAATGCCCTTAACACGCGGTTTTTTAATGAGATGGATGCGATGGTCGGAAAAATCAGCGGGATGCCCGAAGTAAAAGTGATGATTATCACCGGTGAAGGCAAAGCCTTTGTTGCCGGTGCCGATATTGCCGAAATGGTTGACAAAAATGAGCAGGAAGGTTCGGATTTCTCACGTTTGGGGCAAAACACCTTCAGAAGCCTCGAAAAAATGGAAATCCCCGTGATTGCAGCCATCAACGGATTTGCACTTGGCGGTGGACTTGAACTGGCCATGGCCTGCGATTTCAGGATTGCGAGCACCAAAGCAAAATTCGGGCAACCGGAAGTCAACCTGGGTTTAATCCCGGGCTATGCAGGCACACAGCGGCTTCCGAGGTTGGTTGGTCTAGCTGATGCACTTTTCCTTTTGATGACCGCCGGAATGATCGGCGCCGAAGATGCCCTCAGAATCGGGCTGGTGCAGAAAGTTGTCGAACCCGAAGTTCTCATCGAAGAAACAAAAAAAATCGCTCAAACCATTGCTTCCAAAGGCCCATCGGCTGTAAAGCTGATCAAATTTGTGGTCCGGCAGGGAATGATGATGGATTTTGAACAAGGTTGTGAGCTCGAAGCCGTAAATTTTGGCTCGCTTTTTGGCAAAGGCAGTGAAGGCGAAACCGGGATGAAAGCATTTCTAAATAAAGAACAGGCTAAGTGGGGTTAAGAAGTAGGCAGTGGCCAGTGGCCAGTGACCAGTGATCATTAGCCAGTAGGACAGTAGCCAATTAAACGAGACTGCCAACTGCCAACTGGCGACTGCCGACTCAAAATAAATATCACGAAATTAATGGTTTAACCATAATAAAATATCAATAAAAGCTATGACATACGATCAAAGATTACAAAATGTAAGTGTGCTGGGTGCTGCCGGTAAAATGGGCAGCGGCATTCTTCTGCTCACGGCCATCGAAATGACCGACCTGAGCCTGAAGCCCGAAAATAAAGGCAAATTATTTGTCCTCAACGCTGTGGATATTTCTCAGGAAATGCTCGCCGGCCTGATGAAATACATCAAAGCACAGACTTTGAAAATTGCAGAGAAAAAAATGGTCTGGCTTCGCAGTGCTTACGCTGACCGCAAAGACCTCATCGAAAACGGCGAGATCATCAACGAATACATCAGCGATGTGGTAAGCATTATCAGGCCAACCACCAACATCGAAGCGGCTTATCACTCAACACTGGTTTTTGAGGCAGCAAGCGAAAACCCTGAACTTAAAAAAAAGTTATTCACCCAAATCGACCAAAACGGTCTTTATAAACCCTGGTTTTTTACCAACACCTCTTCGATTCCTATCAAAGTATTAAATAAAGAGGCAAACCTTGACGGAAGAATACTGGGCTTCCACTTTTATAATCCACCGGCAGTTCAGAAATTGGTCGAATTGATCACGATCACCGAAAACAGTTGCGAGATGATTGATTTTGCCGAGGACTTCGCAAAAAATCTTAAAAAAATTGTGGTTTCTTCAAACGATTATGCCGGTTTTATTGGCAACGGCCACTTTATGCGTGATGCCCTACACGGCATTGGGGAAGTAAGTTTGCTGATGAAGAATTACTCCTTTGTAGAGTCGGTTTATATGATCAACAAGGTAACACAGGATTTCCTGGTCAGGCCGATGGGAATTTTCCAGCTTATCGATTATGTTGGAATTGATGTGGTACGCTTTATTATGAACGTAATGAATCCTTATTACAAAAATGAAGACCTCCACAGCGACCTGCTCGATAAACTGTTCGAGATGGGTGTTAAAGGTGGTCAGAATGCCGATGGCTCTCAAAAAGACGGTTTCCTCAAATATGAAAAAAATAAGGTTGTCGGGATTTTTGATGCCGAAAGCAAAAAGTATGTACCAATTTCTGATCTGACCGAAAAGTGCGACGCTGCCCTCGGTGCTTTGCCAGCTTCGTTTGCCCCCTGGAAATCGGTGAATTCCAATAAAAATAAGGCTGCTGCCCTCGAAGCATTTTTTGCCGATCTTAACCGCATGAGCACTTTGGGTGCTGATCTGGCTAAAAAATACAACAGGCGCTCAAACGAAATCGGCAAACAGCTTGTAAGTAGCGGCGTTGCCCACAACGACGACGATGTGAACAAAGTCATGCTAACCGGTTTTTTCCATGTTTATGGCCCAATCAACAACTATTTAAAATAAGGAGAACTAACAATGAAAAAGATGAATCGAAAAATATATATGGCCGCCGGCTACAACACAATTTCGATGGGAACCGGCCGCAAAGAATTTAACCCCAAAAAGGAACGGCCCGGACTTGAACAATATATTTCAGAAGCAGGTAAAGGAACACTGGCACAGGTTGGCGGTGCCCGGAATATTGATGAAAGCGTGATTGGAAACTTTATGGCTTCCCGTTTCAATAAACAAGGCCACCTGGCAGGTTTTATCCCGATGATTGACGAAGGCTTGAATTTTAAACCGAGCATTCGCGTTGAAGCTGCCTGCGCTTCTGGCGGAATGGCACTTATCACAGGTATTAAAAGCGTTCTGGCTGGTGCCGATGCAGTTTTGGCACTTGGCGTGGAAGTCCAGAATACGATGAAAGCCATTTACGTTGCTGATGTTTTGGCGGGTGCCGGATGGTTCCAGAAACGTAAAGACGGCCATGCATACTTTTTCCCTGGCCAATTCAGCGACCGCGCCGGAGCCTATTTCGAGAAATATGGCCGCGAAAAAACCAGGAAAGCATTAGCCCGCTGGTATCATAATGCTATCGAAAATGCAAGGCTCTGTCCCACAGCTCAGGAATTTCATAATACCACACCTGACCCTGGCGCAGCAAGCTTAAAAATGGAGCCCAACGGCAAAAGTTTTGTTGACAACCTAAACCTGCTCGATTGCTCCAAAGTTTCGGATGGTGCATCAGCCATTGCGATACTTTCGGAAGAAGGCCTTGCCAAATGCGGGATTGCCAAAAAAGATGCCGTAGAAGTTATTGGCTTTGCCACCTCTGAACGCGATATAACCAAAAACCCCACCGATCTTACCGTGATGGAAACCATCAAAGATGCAGCGCATAAAGCCCTGGCCAATGCCGGCATCACCATCAACGATCTGGCCACCATCGAGACCCATGACTGTTTTACCATTGCAGGCATTCTGGCTGTTGAAGCCCTTGGTTTTGCAAAACCCGGCGAAGGCGCCGACTTTGTGTATGCCGGAAACACGGCACGTAACGGCAAAATCCCGATGAATACCACCGGCGGACTTGTTGGCTGGGGCCACCCGACAGGCGGAACAGGCGTTCATCAGGCTGTAACCATCTGGGAACAACTCACCGGAAAAACCGGCGATGCCCAAATCGACATTCCATCCGAAAAACCCTACGGAATGACCATCAACATGGGTGGTGACGACGTAAGCGTGGTAGCGATTGTTTACAGGAAGAATTAGGTGTATTAAACGTTTCGGTTTAAGAGAGGATTAACAAACGAAAATGTTAAACCCCTACGGGGTTTTTAACGATTTTTCATTGGATTTTCCTACAATACTATATGCCCTACGGGCAATTTTGGACAAAATATTTGTTGTAGAAATCATTCTTTTGGCAAATGATTCTTTACCGCGTAGCGGTTAAAGTATTGTAGAAAAACAAGAACACCGTTAATCAAATTTCCCGTAGGGAATTAACAAACTAATTTTTTAAACCCCTTCGGGGAATTTAATAATCTTTCATTGGATTTTTCTACAATACTTTATGCCCTACGGGCAATTTTGGACAAAATATTTGTCGTAGAAATCATTCTTTTGGCAAATGATTCTTTACCGCGTAGCGGTTAAAGTATTTTAGAAAAACAAGTACACCGACAACGAAATTCCCCGTAGGGGATAAACAAACAAATTTGTTTAACCACTACAGGGTATTTACCGATCTTTCATTAAATTTTTGCTACAATACTTTATGCCCTACGGGCAAATTCCGGAGACTGGAAGTAAATATTTGTGTAAAATCCATAACTATGGAACATGCTTCTTTACCGCGTAGCGGTTAAAGTATAATGGCAAAACATGTACACGGACAATGAAATTCCTCTTAGGGGCTATACAAACAAATTTGTTTAACCACTACAGGGTATTTACCGATCTTTCATTGGATTTTTCTACAATACTTTATGCCCTACGGGCAATTTTGGAGAACAAAAACATTTATCGAAAAATAAGTGCTTCGGAAATTGATTCTTTACCGCGTAGCGGTTAAAGTATTGTAGAAAAATAAGAACACCGTTAATCAAATTTCCCGTAGGGAATTAACAAACAAATTTGTTAAACTCCTGCGGGATTTTTAACGATCTTTCATTAATTTTTTGCTACAATACTTTATGCCCTGCGGGCAAATTCATAATACAAAACAACAACTATTTGCCATAAGCCAAAACATTAATAAATACCTTTTACCCTGACTGATATTTATGGGCTGCCTTTCATGGTTTTTCCAAAATTGAAATTTTAAATGTGCAGTCCTGAATTTTAAACAATCGCCACCCCAAAGCAATTCTTTGTACTTTTGCGCCTCGAATTTTGCTTTTAATTAAATTTTACAATGAAAAAAGAGAAAGTAATTCTTATCATATTAGATGGCTGGGGACTTGG
>CAJATL010000033.1 GCA_903944895.1 uncultured Bacteroidota bacterium | reverse complement strand
GGTTCCGAACCCTTCGAGGGTTCGGAACCCTTTCGCTGCAATGGATGGGACGCAATCCCTTGCTGGGTGCCATTTGTAATGCCGCTAAAAAACCGCATTATAACACTTGATAAGAATGAATTGCAAATTCAAACAGTTGTTTAGCGGAATTACAAATTCCGCATAGCCTGAGTCGGGAAAAATTAGAGCACGGGAAAAGTCTTGTAGAGACGACAGTATGGTAGAAAAGATGGTAAAAAAAACAATGCAGCCTCGTAGAGGCGACATTAAAACGCTCAAACGAAATGGCAAACACTGATGGTTATTGTCGGTAATAATTTCGCCTCTACGAGGCTTTAAAAAAAGGGTTTGGCATGATTTCTACCATAATTTTGCGCCTACAGCCCTACCCGGCTGGGCGGCATTACAAATGCCGCCCAAAAACCTGGTTATGACGCCTAACAGGAATGAATTTTATAGTGTCAACCTTTTTTAAAGCGGTCCGCCAATTGGTGGACCGCTTAGCCTTAGGTTTCGGTTAAGTCTGTCTCAATCTTTATAAATACAATTTTGCCTGCCTGATCGCTTATTTTTATCCAGCATCACGGAATGAGTATTTAGCTTTTGAGATGGATCGTCTTATCCGAAGTGCAAATCTATTCGTAAAGTAATTGCGGTTCGGTTTTTCCAAAAAGAATTGATTCAGATGTTGGAATTACCATCCCCGTATTTTCATTGCGTCCCTGAAGAATATACCGTGGATTGGCATTGTTCATCTGGTCAACAGCCAGTTGGCAAAGCGTTCCGATATCCCCGCCTTTTACCCTGTTCCAGATTAATGTTAATTTCATGTCGGGAAAGCCGGTTGACATTTCATAATCGCCGTCGCTGTCGGCTGCAGAAAACAACGGATCCCAGTTTTTTCCAAGTCCTGATTTTATAACCTGGTTAATGGCATCGACTTTGCCCTGCCTTTGTGTTTTCACCCATCCGCTTTTATATTCAGGTAAAATTTTGCCATCGTTATCCAAAGCAAGCTCCATGGCTATCACATTTTGTGAAGGCACATTGTAACCGTAGTTTCCTATTCCCGAAAACACTTCTACCACAGGTTTATAACTTGCCGAAACGATAAAAACTTCGATACCATGCTCATTAAAGGTTGCAATCAAGTCCTGCATCTCCGGAAAAACCCGTAATCCGGTTTTATACGAATAGCTTACCATACCGGCGTTTGTTTCAAAACCGGCAGGTGATTGCAAAGTCTGTTTGCTTAAATGGTTGCCAAGCTCATACGAAATCGCCTCTTTTGTCAGCGACTTTACTTCATCTATTGTATATCCTGCAAAGAGGTAAAGCACCCAGGGATATCCATATTCGTCAATACCTTGAGTTGAACAATAACCATCGTACAAAAACGGAATTTTTGTAATGAAATCCTGATACTGGGGTGTCAGTTGTATTTCTTCCAGTGTCATGGTACCATTAAGCCCGGCATAATTATCATACAGGAAATTATAATCGTTTTTCAGATCCAGGTTGATGTCGGCAAGATGAATATTGAGGTATTCAGCAGGTAATTGGGTGATGCCGTTAATTTCATCTTTGAGTATGCCGGCGAATACATCCTTTGTCATTTTGAACCGAAGGCGAAACAACTGGTAACGCATAGTAGCTTCTTCCACATCAAAATGAGCACAGGTCTGATCCCAATCCAGAACAACATAAGGCGCTTTGTCCTGACGATAGTATTTCCCATAAATACCATAATCCGTTATCAGTTGGTTCAAAACTTCATAGTTCCGTTCGGACCAGTTCAACCGGTCAAGGGAACCTGATAATGTTGTGGTTTCATCTTTCCAGCAACTTACCGCAAGCATTAGAAACAAGCCCACAAAAGAGAGGGTGATGAAAAGTCTTTTCGATTTTATTTGAATTATTGAATTCATACGGTCTTGATTAAGTAATTATGACAAATGTACTGATACAAATTGTAGCAAAAGTACTCAATTAAGAATGACCTTTTGAACATTATTCTTATGTTCACCAAGGGTTTTCAAACACACACCGGCTGGGCAGCATTTATAGTGCCACCCACGAACCGGGTTATAACACCTGCTACCTTTTATCACAAAATGATCAATTCTTTGTTAGGCTCATTCCAGAAAAACCATCTTAGTTGCAAACCTGTTTTCGGTAACCAGCGTAATATGGTAAAATCCACTTTTGACTTTCAATGTTATTGTCGTTTCAGCTAAATCAATCTCAATCTTTTTAAATACAATTTTCCCTGCCGGATCACTTATTTTAATCCAGCAACGCGGAATGGGAATTTTGCTCCTGAGTTGAATAGTTTTGCCGGAAGGGCAAATTTCAAGTTCTCCATCAAATGGTTCAAATAGTTTCATTGTATGTTTAAGTTACCTCATATGGAAGCCAAAGCCTGAGTTTATTTACAGTTAACCCGGTTTTAATTTTCAACAAGGCAGTTTCATCCAGTTGGATTTTGCTTATTAAAGTCATAGACTTTCTTCCCACCATAACCTGCTGCCAGCGTAATTAACAAAACCAGGCCGCTGCCAATAGGAGCACCACCGCCGCCAACAGGTCCGTTAGTACCGCCATTATTGGCGCTGGATGGTGGCACCGGAGGAGCTTGTGCCAAAAGTGAAAGTCCTCCGATCATCAAAATTGCTGTAAGTGTTAAAATCTTTTTCATTGTTATAGTTTTTAAATTTAATAAATCAGTACTGACCGGTTAAAATTTCAACAAAAAAAGGGGCTATAGCCATTAGGTTTCGCCCCAATGTTGTAAGTTTGTTTTGCAAAAAATAACTTCAACATGGGCAAAGATACAACACAGAATTTAGTCGGTCAGCCGATCTTTAAGCAGATTAT
>CAJATL010000032.1 GCA_903944895.1 uncultured Bacteroidota bacterium | reverse complement strand
TCTTTCGGAACAAACGGTGTTGTAAATCTGAACCTGAACAATGTTGACGATGAATTTTTCGGAATGGAACTCATACAGGATGATGAAATCGTTCTTTGCGGTTTTACCACAACACAAAGCGACTTTTACTACCACACCCTTGTAATGAAGTTTGATGCCTCCGGACAAGCTGTTTCCGGATTTGGTGATAACGGCGCTGTTGTCCTTGGAACTGAACCTATGAATGTTGGCAACGCAATGGTCTTACAGGATGACAATAAAATTCTTGTTGTAGGAACATCTGGTGAGAAGACTCCTTTGAATAATGATTGGGCTATTTGGCGTTTGAATCCTGATGGAAGCCTTGACAATACTTTTGGTAATGAAGGAAAGGTGACTACTGAATTCTTTGGTAATGCAGATGAAGCGCTTGGGATAGCTTTGTCTGGAAACAAGATTGTTGTAGCCGGAAAAGCGCGAAACACAAACAATAACCATGATATGGCATTAGCCCGGTATAATAATGATACGAATGTAAATGTGGAAGAAACCAATACATTAATTGATTTTGTGGTTGCTCCGAATCCGGTGAATGCACAAGGAACTATTTCAGTCAATTATGATTTGAAACAATCAGGGATTGTGATGATTGAATTGGTTGATATAACAGGTAAATCAATCTCAGTTCTTTCTTCAGGATTTGAAGTATCAGGACAAAAAGCAATCCAATACGATATGCCGTCAGATATTTCAAATGGTGTTTATTTTGTGAGAATCAAAAGCAATCAGACTACATTTAAAACGCAAAAAGTAGTGGTTTTTTAGTGGGGATCAGAATTAAAATGCTGGCGCAGATTTGAATTTTGTACCCGATCAGATTTCTTTGCAGATGGAGACATTATTGATGCAAAGCTGAACAGGTAATTGTATAAGAATAAAGATCTTAGCTAAAATTTTGATTTCGATTTATGCATAGCAAAAAAGAGGGGGTTTACTCAATGTTATAGAGTGAGCTCCTCTTTTTTGCTTTTACATCACAAAGAGAGAGACTTTATTGTAAACATTTTAAAAACGAATTTAACAACTCAATAAAAACCTTTAAAACCATTATAGTAACGATTTCTATGACAGATATGGCATCGATTTTCAAATATTGAATTAATTTGGATTGCATTAGTCGATCAAAAGAGTCCGTTCTCATCGTTTTGCCTGCGACAAAAATGCTCATACTTCAACGCTTTCAGTAACCGAGATCTTCAACGGACTCAGTGCAACGCATTTATCATGAGCAAATTCCACTTTTGGCTTTGGAACGTTTTGAAAGCAAATTTTCTTTTTCAGACACTGGGTTTACAGACAAGCATTTTCAAATCCACGGGTATAATTCTTGATCAATTTGGGAGGTAATATTTATTTTTATTGCTCAGATATGAACGTTGTGTATATTTTTACAACTGAATTAAAGAAAGAAAAATTATGGCAGAAATAAAAACAAAACAAACGAACGCAGACGTTCTCGAATTCATAAACACCATTGCCGATACGGAACAAAAACGCAAAGACAGCTACGAACTGGTGAAAATCATGCAGGATTTCACTGGTTTTGAGCCTAAAATGTGGGGACCATCCATCATTGGATTTGGGAGTTTTCATTACAAATCTGACCGAAGCCGACAAGAAGGTGATTGGCCACTTGTTGGTTTTTCACCACGAAAAGCCGCCATTTCTCTTTATGTTTATTCAGGAATTCCGGAACACGCCTATTTATTAGAAAATCTTGGAAAGTATAAACTTGGGAAAGCCTGCATTTATATTAAAAAGCTTTCAGACATCAACCAGGATGAACTTAAAAATCTGATGAAAGAAACTATTTTATTTCTGAAAACAAAGTATGAAAAACATTAAAATCGAAATCAAATGGGCAATCCTCTTTTCAATAATGGGATTGATCTGGATGCTGTTAGAAAAATGGAGTGGTCTGCATAGCACCTATATTGATTATCATCTTTATCTGACCAATCTGTTTGCAATTCCGGCTATTATAGTAATGGTGTTCGCACTACAAAACAAAAAGAAAAGTTTTTACAACGAACAGATGTCTTACAAACAAGGCTTGGTTTCAGGCATCATTTTGTCGATGATTATTGCCTTAATAAGTCCGTTAACACAGTGGATTACTTCTTTTATAATTACACCCGAATATTTTCCAAACGTAGTAAAACGTTCAGTTGAACTTGGTTATTACGCGACACTAGAAGAGGCAGAGGCGAATTTTAACTACAAAAATTACGCCATCCAGGGAGCAATCGGAGCCTTGATTATGGGAATCGCAACTACAGCAATTGCAATGATTTTTATCAGAACCAAAAATCCAAAAATTCACTTTTAAAATCATTCCAGTATGGCAACGACAAACACTTATTTAAACTTCAATGGAAACTGCGAAGAAGCGTTTAACTTTTACAGATCTGTATTTGGCGGAGAATATACATATATCGGTCGTTATGGCGAAATGCCCGAAAACGAGAAATACAAAGTTCCGGATGCCGACAAAAACAAATTGATGCATATCGCACTTCCTATCGGAACTTCCGTATTAATGGGCAGCGACACAGGCGGTGAATGGGCATCAGCTTTTATTCAGGGAAATAATTTTTCTGTAATTATTTCAACAGACAGCCCAGAAGAAGCAAATCATCTTTTCAACGCATTGGCGCAAGGGGGTCAGATTACTATGCCTCTTGGTGACACTTTTTGGGATGACTATTTCGGTACGATTACCGATAAATTTGGAATCAACTGGATGGTGAGTTTCGATGCGCAACAACATAAATCTTGAGAATTGTTTTATAGGAGTATAACAGCCACTTACCGATGCCTGAAGTGATTTACGAAATTGAAGGGTTGAATAATTCATTAGAGGTATTAAAAAAACTATAAGGATTTCCTGGCAATAGTGGTCTGCCTTGGGCTATTGAAATCAACTTATTGATTTGCATTATGCACCATTTGGAATAATATGGATTTTTAAAAAAAAAGATGAAATATAATTATAAACATTTCAATATCAGCATGATAATATCATAATCGTTGTATTCAAAATGGAATTTGTTGCCGGAGGACTTATGATTACCTTGCATTACAGATATTTTTTATTTCACTCTTTAACTTCGATTCTTTATTATTCCTCTCTTGCCGTATAATTTAATTTTGTAGGATTAAACCTACATAAGAATCAGATTTTTTCCTACAAAAATTTCAGTCTTTATCCTACAAACATTCAGCTATTTATGTCTGTTCTTTGATGTTGAAACTGCAAAACTGTCATTTGAATCTTTTTAGCAGCTGTTTGGATTTGATTTATAAAAGGTTCCTCTAATATTAAGTCAGAACAATAAGGCGGAAATTGCCGGTTTGTTTACAAATAGAAGTGAACCACTTAAAGTTATAATGAAAAGAAGTCTATCCTTCTCAAAATCATGTTAGTTGCTTTAATAATTTTTATTTATTACTAAAAGCAATTCTTTTACATCGGCCAGCAAAAACGAGACTGAATGATTTATTTTGGAATAGTATTACGTCTAGGAGGGTTGAAAAAGAAAAAATTGACAATAGCATTATGTTGTTGTTTTTTATTACAGTGTACGTTTGCACAAAGCATCAAAACAGACAGTTTATTGAATCTTTTACAGACTGCCACCGATCTTGAAAAAATTGATCTGTACAATGAAATCGGGTTAAGTTACCGCGGAACTTCTTTTACGCAGGTTAAAAATTACAGCATCAAATCTTATCAACTCGCTAAAGAGAAGAATCTTTCCGAAAAAATGATTATCTCCTTATCGAATATTGCGATTGCCAATGTGTTTACCGGTAATTTGGATTCAGCAGAGATTATCTTCAAATACATTTATCACCTGGCCGATTCAACGGGCGACTTAAAACGCATGAACAGTTCGCGGCTCAATCTTGGCAATTTCTATAACAACATGGATAAATATGGAATTGCGCTGGACTATTTCCGGCAGGTATATCCGGCCTATGTTAAAGAAAAAGACACGCTAACTATTGCCGCGCTCGACCAGAATATCGGTAATATACATTTTCACCAGAAGGATTACCCTAATGCGCTGGCATCTTTCAGAAGGTCATATATGCTCTATCGACTTAGCAGGCATGGCAATGAAGCCCAAAAATTATTCAACAGTATTGGTTTTACCTTTCTTCAGTTAAATCACTACGATAGTGCTGCCTATTATCTTTCCCTGGGTCTGGCATTTGCACGGCAGCAACACGACCGGCTTGACGAAATGTATGTGCTCAATAATTTGGGTATGTTGAGTGCTGCCCAGGGTAATGATGATGATGCAGTGAATAACTATAACATTGCACTGCTCATTTCAAGAGAAATAGATTATCCACAGCAGCAGGCTAATTATTTAATCAATATCGCCGGTGTTGATATCAAAAGACATTGTATCAAAGAGGCGGCATTCAGGTTGAAAGAAGCAGCGCCTATTGTTGAACAGGTAGGAAATCAGGGCTTATACCGCGATTTGAATGAACAATATTACCTTTTATTTACTGCCGGAAAAGATTTTGAGAAAGCGTTGTATTACTATCAGAAATACACTGAAGCAAAAGATAGCATTTTTAGCAGGGAAACCACCAATAAAATTGCAGAACTAAATATTAAGTTTGAAACTTCGAAAAAAGAAACTGAAAATATCGGGCTTATGGCTACACTTGAACTGAAAGCAATAAAGGAAAAACGATTGGTTTTACTGGCAGCAGCAATAAGCACTGTATTGGCTTCATTGATTGTGGCCTTTTCGTTTATTGGAAAATACCTGAAGCAAAAGAGGACAATAGCGGAACAGGAAGCCTTGCTGTTGAAAGACAGGTTGGCATTTTCGCAACAGGAACTTGCCTGCAAAGCCATGCATCTGGCTTCTCAGAGTGAGTTTAAAGTAAAATTGCTGGAAACCACCAAAGATGTTTATTTCCATCTCGACGAGAGCGGTAAAGAAAGTATAAAAACCGTTTTGCGTAATCTTGAAAGCCATATTGACCAGAGTGCCTGGCCAGAATTTGAAACCCGGTTTGAAAAGGTACATGATGCTTTCTTTGGACGACTCCAGAGATTATTTCCTGATCTGACACCCAATGACCGCAGAATTTGTGCATTTCTGAAGCTTAATATGTCAACAAAAGATATTGCACTTCTTACTCATCGAAGCCCCAGAAGTATAGAGTCATCACGCTATCGTTTGAAGAAAAAATTTGGTTTGGGACAGGAAGAAGATATCCTCACTTTCCTTCAATCGGTTTAATTTTCAGTATGCAGTAGTTTTCAAGTAGGGGTATTTTTGTTGATCTTGGGTTTATTGTTTTGCTTTGTCTTTTTGAACAAAAACTATGCACAAAATGAAAATGAAAAGTTTTTTTACCAGACTCTCTCTTATATTCATTATTGTTGTCTCTTTCAATTCCTGCAATAAGGAATCGATCCCTGATCCCAACCAGCTCCTCATCGACCAGATGAAGGCTGTAACAGATTCAATTATTGAAAACACCGGGGTTCCCGGGATTGTGGCGCTGGTGGTTGACCATACGCGAGGTATTGACTGGCTCTACACAGCAGGAGTCAGTGACATTCCAAATAACCTGCCCATGAAGGGCGACTATACCTTCAGGATTGCAAGCATCACTAAGACAATGGTTGTTACTGTCTTACTCCAGTTAGTGGATGAGGGAAAAATCGACCTGAATGACAAGCTTTCAGGATACTACCCTGAATTCCCCAAAGCCGACAGCATCACTATTGCCATGCTTTGCAACATGACCAGCGGTATTTTCAGTTATTCCTACGACCCGGACTTTATTCCGTCAGTTTTGGCTGCTCCCTCAAAAGTATGGTTGCCACAGGAACTGGTAGATATAGGATGTTCCCATGATTTTAATTTCAGCCCCGGTACTGGCTGGGACTACTCAAACACGAATATTATCGTGCTTGGGCAGATTATCGAATTATTAACCGGAAACACTATGGAATCGGAAATCAACACCCGCATTATCCAACCATTAAACCTAAGCAAATCAGGCTTCCTGACCTCTGGATTGGCTTTACCAGGTATCCATGGCAGAGGTTATTACCGTGGTTATTTCGAGGAAAACGCAGATTTTACAGAATATTTTGATATTTCACAGGGTTGGGCAGCCGGTGCCGCATACAGTACCCCGCGTGAACTCCAGAAATATGCGGAAACTCTTGTTGGAGGTGGATTCCTGTCGGATTCCCTTCAAAACAGGCGGCTTAATGACATGATACTGCTTGAGCCTAATGTGGGTTATGGTCTGGGGATAATTAAAATGGGATCTTTTTATGGCCATGGCGGCACTTTCCCTGGTTTTACCACTTTGATGTTTCACAGCAATGAAAAGGGCTGCACTGTAATTATCTATTTCAATTGTTGGCTCGAACTGCCACCTGGCCACCTATTCGCACGCTTTATGGACATTTTATATGGCAATGATTATTAACCTCTTAATCCAAATTTGTAATGAAATATTTTAACATCAACAGTCTTTTGCCAGGATTATTTACGGCATTCTTGTTTTTGCTGCTACCTGATGCTAATTCGCAAACGGTGTCGAAATGGGATCAGTTTCCTGCCTCCGTTAAAAATAGAAACTCATTCAAAAGGCTCGAATGGTTCTACAAGCCAAGAATGAATGAACAAGGAATTTTCCCGAGATCGTTTGTTGATTTGCAAAAAGAAGCTGAACTTTTAAAAATGCAGTCGCAAACCGATAACGGAAATTCTTCGTTCCAGTGGACTAACCTCGGCCCGGCAGGGATTGATTTTTCCAACGATTCTACGGTTAAACACTGGGGAGTGATGAGCGGAAGAGTGAAGGGGCTGGCCATCCATCCTACAAATCCAAATATCGTTTACGCTGGACCGGGTGGAGGTGGAATATGGAAATCTACTGATGGCGGGCAAACCTGGATCGACAAAAGCGGAGGGCTTAACCTGCTCACCTTCGGTTCCATCGCCATCGACCCTGCGAACCCGGAAGTCATTTATGCGGGCACCGGTGAATACTTCTGGTTGCTCTCCGAGCGGTTTTATTGTGGCGATGGGGTGTACAAATCAACCAATGGTGGTGAAAGCTGGGATAAGATCAATGCAGAATTCGGCACGGTAACGCAATTTACTGCGATGGCTGTATCACCTCATAACCCAAACATCATTATCGCGGCCATTGCCAGGAACCTTGAGGATGCAGCTCCCAACGAGGGCATCTGGAGGAGTACCGATGCAGGAATCCACTGGAGTTGCGTTCTGCCGGGAGAAGGCATGTGTTACCTGGCATTTCATTCCAGCGATCCAAACATCGTTTATGTGGCCTGCGGCAGTGAACAGCCCCAGGCGGGTTTCCTGATTTCAACCGACGGAGGCCTCAGTTTCTCGTCTGGTAACGTGGGACTGCCTGCATACAATCACATCGGCAGAATACAGTTTGATGTTTCAAAATCAAATCCCAACATCCTGTACGCTGCTATTTTTGATAAAGCACCCCTCCCGGGCGGAATTATTAATCTCGCTGGCAGCAGGATATGGTGGGAAGAAGGTTTTTTGTGCCCGAAAAAGACTTGCTGAATAAGCCTGTCTTCAGCTTTGTAAAAGCCTTAGCAACTATGCAATTGCTGAGGTTTTTTTATCCGTTAACTGATACTATTTTCATTATAATTTCCTCAGATACATTTCAAAAGTATACCCAAAACTCCCATCCTCCATTTCGAAGGTTTCTGATTTTTCGGTGAGAGGCCATTCTTTTTCCGAAATCTCAGGGAAGAAAGTATCAGCATCAAAAGCTTTATGAACGCGGGTGATGTATAGTTTATCGGCCAATGGCATAAACTGCCGGTAAATAGAAGCGCCTCCGATGATGAAACATTCTTCGTCTTTTCCACACTTTGAAATGGCTTCTTCGATCGAAAAAACCATCTCGCAGCCAGCAAACTGCTCGTATTTATTATCGGTGATAACGATGCTTGTGCGGTTTGGCAGCGGCCATTTGGGCAACGACAGCAAGGTGTTGCGGCCCATGATTATTTTATGGCCGGCGGTAATTTTTTTAAACCGTTTCAGATCCTCTGAAATATGCCAGAGCAACTGATTGTCTTTTCCAATGGCGCCGTTTTCGGCTATTGCTACAATGATTGAAATCATAAATTTTGAGTTTTAGTATTAGTAAATCCTATTTTTTTGCCCCCCTGCCCCCCTGCCCCCCGAATCGGGGGGTTCGCTGCCTTGTGCCGTAATCAGCTTTTTTCTCCGTATTTCGAGTCTCCGCATCCCATTTGGCGAATCCAAAGGACTCTTCCATCCCCCTATTTGGGGGGACCGAGGGGGGCAAGCTACACCGAAATCTCCCCCTTAATCGTCGGATGTGCCTGGTAATTGACTAATTCAAAATCTTCAAATTTAAAATCGAAAATGCTTTTAATCTCAGGATTAAGTTTCATTTCGGGCAAAGGAAAAGGTTTTCGCGAAAGCTGGAGATTTACCTGGTCAACATGGTTGAGATAAATGTGGGCATCGCCAAAAGTATGTACAAAGTCACCGGGTTTCAGTCCGCAAACCTGCGCCATCATCAGCGTAAGCAAGGCGTAAGAGGCGATATTGAAAGGGACGCCCAGGAAAATATCGGCGCTACGCTGATACAACTGGCACGAAAGCCGTCCGTCGGCCACATAAAACTGGAACAGGATGTGGCAGGGCGGAAGCGCCATTTTGCTTATTTCGCCAACATTCCAGGCATTGATGAGGTGGCGGCGTGAATCGGGGTTGGTTTTTATCGAATTTACAAGCTGACTGATCTGATCAATATGTTGCCCGTCAGCAGTAGGCCACGAACGCCACTGGTAGCCGTAAATCGGCCCGAGGTCGCCATTTTCGTCGGCCCATTCGTTCCAGATCGTAACTTTATTATCGTTTAGGTATTTTACGTTGGTTTCGCCTTTTAAAAACCACAACAATTCATGGATAATCGAACGGAGATGCAGCTTTTTGGTGGTCATCACCGGGAAGCCTTCGTTGAGATCAAAGCGCATCTGGTAGCCAAAAACGCTGATGGTCCCGGTTCCGGTACGGTCGCTTTTCCGGGTTCCATTTTTCAAAACATGGTCGAGTAAATCGAGGTATTGCTTCATAATTTAACTAATTTTTTGAGCCGTTTTTTCGACTTCACGCATGACGCGCATCAGGTTTTCGCCCCAGATCTTACGGATATCTTCATCAGAATACCCGCGACGGAGCAGTTCGATGGTGATGTTTTTCATCTGGCTTACGTCGTGACAATCTTCGAGTTCGCCGCCCCCGTCAAAATCGGTGCCGATGCCGACGTGGTTGATGCCGGCAATTTTTACGATATGGTCGACATGATCAACCGCATCGCTAACTGTGGCAAGGTCTTCGGGGAATTTCCGTTCGTTTTCGTGCCATTCGTTGCTGGCGGCCAGTCTTTCGTCATCCGACAGGTCCAGAAAATTCCGGTATTTGATGCGCATGGCAGCTTCGGCACTGTCGCGCTGTGCATTTGGCGGAAATTTCTTAACATAAGCACTTAAAATACACATCTGGATAACGCCACCATTTTCGGCAAGTTTAACGAGCATGCTGTCGGTGAGATTCCGCTTGCTGTCGCACAAAGCCCTGGCGCAGGAATGTGAGGCGATGACCGGTGCTTTTGAAAGTGCAATCACATCGTAAAAACTCGAATCCGAAATATGCGAAACGTCAATCATCATCCCGACGCGGTTCATTTCGGCGACAACTTTTTCGCCAAATTCGCTCAGGCCTCCAAAAACGAGTGAATCGTTGGATGAGTCGCAGATATCGTTGTTGCGGGTGTGGCAAAGCGTGATGTAACGGGCGCCGCGGTCATAAAAGTGCTTTATCAGCGAAAGATTGTTGCCGATAGGATAACCGTTTTCGATGCCGATAAAGACAGCCCTTTTGCCGCTTTTCTTTATCGAATACGCATCTTCGGGTGAAAGAGCGAGTTGGGCAAGGTCGGGATAGCGTTTTAAATTTGCATAAATCGAATCGAAAATCATTTCGGTGCGAAGCCTGGCTTTTTCGGCATTTGCCGGATCGCGTTTTCCCTGTCCGAGGAAAACTGCAAAAAACATGGCATCCATCCCGCCTTCTTTCATCCTGGGGAAGTCAACCCGGGTGCCGGTTTCGATGTAATCGTGCCGCTGACTGATGTTAAAACCGGGCGTCATCAGCTCAAGCGGAGTATCGGTATGCGAATCAACGGTTAAAAACTGATCATGAATTTTCTGTGCCCGATCTTCGATAGTGAGCGGCACGGTGTTTTGGCATGAAACCAGAATCACAGTTAAAAACAGCAGTATTATAAGTTTAACTTTCATTAGATAAACGATTTATGAAAATGCATTTGATGTGACGGGCATTTTTTTTGAACGGCTCAAAAATAGAATAATTTGAATTAAGGTTTATGCATGTGTTCATTTCAAAACCTTAAAAAAATGAAATATCAGGTGGATTAAAAAAATTCCAATACTGTTCGCTGATCCAACAAATACTTCTGAAGGAAATTCCATTATTCAGCCGGAAATATCAGAGGATTTGACATCCTCATGAAATAGGCCAATCAATTTAAACCGGCTTTTCAGGCTGAAGCAATAAAAGAATCAGTTTTGCCAGAACCGGATGCTTTTCGCATCATTTCAAATTGTGTACTTTTGCACCCCCGCTTTTGCCTGGGAATTTATTTTCGTGGCATAAAAAGTGGCCTCACATAAATAATTCAAACATGTTAAAATTCGATCATTACAAGCATCATTTCGACGAAATCAAACAACAGTCCGACGCCATAACCGGCGAAAAACTAAGTCCGGACCAACGCAAAGAAGCACTGAAAACCATCCTCTCGTGCATCGACCTCACCACCCTGGAAGGTAGCGACAACAGCGAAAAAATTATCGCGGTATGCGAAACTGCACGCAGCTTTTCGTCGCAGGGTTCAGATGTTCCAAATGTAGCAGCGGTTTGCTTTTACCCGCCATTTATAAAACTGGCAAGAGAAGAGCTGGCAGGAACTGGAATCCGGGTTGCCAGTGTTGCTGCGGGTTTCCCGTCGGGGCAACTGCCTTTGAGCCTAAAAGTTGCCGAAGTAACCTTTGCTGTTGCCGAAGGCGCCGATGAAATTGATATTGTGATTTCGCGCGGAAAGCTTATTGCCAACAAATGCCACGAGGTTTATGAAGAAGTCTTTGCGTTAAAAGAGGCTTGTCGCCAGGCCGAACTCAAGGTTATCCTCGAAACCGGCGAACTCGAAACGGTTTACAGAATTCGCAAAGCCTGCGAAATTTCCCTCAAAGCCGGCGCTGACTTTTTAAAAACATCAACCGGCAAAATCACACCGGGAGCAACACCGGAAGCTTTTTTAATCATGCTTCACAGCATTGACGAATTTCACAAAAAAACCGGACGTAAGATTGGCATCAAGGCAGCGGGTGGAATTGCCGATCCTGATGATGCTATTAAATATTACAAGCTCGTAAGACAGGTCCTTGGCGAAGAATGGCTCAACAACAAACTTTTCAGAATTGGCGCCAGCAGGCTTGCTCAAAAAGTTGCCGACGAAATCCTGAAAGGATAATCCAAGCTGCTAAACAGGCAATTAACTTAACTTTTGAATCATCAAAGATGTTGGCTATCTTTTGATTTGAAAATCTGCAAAATCATGAAAAAAGCGGGCAAAACAAAAATATGGCTTGCACAAACCAGAGCCAACTTCCTCATCCTGGCAGTTTTACTGGTCGCAATTGGCCTGGCTTATGCTGCTAAATACCAGACAGGTGGTACGTTTAACTGGCTGCACGCTGTTTTAATCATCATCGGGACCGTTTCGGCTCATGCATCGGTAAATCTTTTTAACGAGTTTTCTGATTTTCAAACAAAAATCGACTTCAACACACATCGTACGCCTTTTAGCGGAGGAAGCGGAATGTTGGTTGAAGGAAACACAAATCCAAAATCCGTTTTAGCGGCTTCGGTCGGAACTTTGTTGATGGCTGCGGCTATCGGCGTGTATTTTGCGGTTGCTTCGCACTGGTTAATTGGTGCAATAAGTTTGGTTGGCGCTTTTGCCATCGTTTTTTATACAAAGTTGCTGGCAAAGATGTTGCTTGGTGAATTGTTTTCGGGCCTCACTTTGGGTTCACTGGTTGTGGTCGGAACTTTTGTTGCGATGAATGGCACACCGGAAACTTCTTTTGCAGACCTTGTCCCGCAGGAAGTCTGGCTAATGTCGGTTCCGCCCGGGATTCTTACCGCCCTCCTGTTATTTTTAAACGAATTTCCCGATGCTGCCGCCGACAAAAAAGGTGGCCGCAATCACCTCGTCATCAAACTTGGGAAGCAAAAAGCTGCTTGGCTTTATGTTTTTGGGATGGCAGCAACCTTCGACATGATCATTCTGCTTCCGATTTTTGGTATATCTTCGATGTGGGTTTACCTGGCGCTTTTGCCTTTGCCGCTTGCCGTTAAAGCCTCCATAACTGCGGTAAAATATCCGGATAATTTTGAAAAACTAGTTCCGGCCATGGGTATGAATGTGATGGTTGTACTTTTAACCGACCTGTTGATTGCCGTGGCAGTTTTCATCCAGCTTTTTTAGCTTGAAGCATTGGATGTTTTAAAATAAAAATTCCTGGTTATTTCTGGTTTTCTTTGACGCTGCCAGATGCTGTGAACGCTGGCAGGTGGGGTGTTAAGAATTCATTTTTTACATAACGCATACTACTATTTATCAACAACTTACAAATTTTTGGAAAAGCAGGCATTTTCGTTCCAGTTTTTGCTTCTCAAAAAGCTAAACGAAATTGGATTTCTCCCTACGGTCGAAATGACAACAATGTTTGGTC
>CAJATL010000031.1 GCA_903944895.1 uncultured Bacteroidota bacterium | reverse complement strand
GATCAGCCCGATTTCTTTAATGTCGTTTATGCTGTCCATTTGGAAATAAAAAGGTGTATATTCTGCTTTCTCTTCGTACGAATAGTATTCTGTTGGAGTATATTCGAACCTTTCAGCAGGTTCAGATGCATAATTCCAGATCAGTTCACAATCTTCTGATACGGTCACGATCAGGCCATCACCAAACTCGATGGGAGTGATGGTTGACGGACCAACCCATTGCCCGTTTATTTTTACCATGGTCCAGTCGTGTGCACTGATGCGGGTAAGTTTATCCCATACACCAACAAAAGCATCCTCGGGGTCCAAAGGTTCTTCGAGGAAATAACCGATCCAGTTTTCGTATGAAGATGAGAGTTGGATCGGTGTAGCGGGATCGAGTACGACCCCCGTTACCTCTAGTGATTGGCTACCGGTAGGTTCGCTGTAATATTTATATCCCTGAGTGCTGATTAAATTAGGAATTTCATCTGTTGTCCAATCAGGGAACTCATAAGTTAGTTCAAGCTGGCCTGTTTCACTTGATGTTATTAAAGAAAAATCTTCTAAAGGATCAATGGTCTCCAGTAGTGATTGGGAATCGTATCCATTGTTACCCAGGCGGGGCAGGCAGGGGAACGAAATCCAATCCCAGTCGCCGGTGAGGGTGCGGGAATGGGTATAGGTTGTAATAAGACTGGAGTTTGAGAAATACATTTGCCCACTAAAAATGTTTTGTTTGTCGGCGTAATATGCAAGACTTTTTCCAAACAGGTGAAAAACTTTTTTAGGATAAACTACCTGTATAGATTTCTGGTAGGAGAGATCAGGAACATAAAGTTCATTTGCACCATCGGATAAATCCACTTTCAGAACTTTTTTCGAATTGATGTAGCCCTCATCGTCGGTTAATCCCAGATAAAGAAAATTGTTATCCGGGTCGAAAATGTAGTCGTCTTTCCTGTTAAAGTTATCACTTAAATCAATTGTTTCGTCTAAAGAATATGATCCCTGAAGAACCTCATTACCAATTTTGTAAATTGTATTAGAAGATATTCCATAAACGTATGTATCTATTGGATTATAGAACATTGTCATTACATCTTCCACACCATATTCGACCTCATCGTGTGTACATGAAGTCAAATCAACCGAGTAAAGCACATAAGTACTTCCAACATCCGATGAACAATATCCTATTTCTTCTTCATCACTATAAGCAAATGAAACAGGCTTAGTAATTGTACAAGTTGCTACCCATTCAACTTCATCTTCGCTATCCTCGAAAAAAAGGAGTGTATTATCGCAATAATTCACCCATACAAAATAATTGAGTTCAGTAATGTAGTCGAACTCTTTTACACAACCTGCAACGTTATATACTTCAGGATCCTTAGGTGTTAGGTCGTAATCGTAAAAATAAATATTACATCCAACAGCACAAACATCATTCATTTCACCAATAAATACTGTACCGTTTGGACTAACTAAGTATTCTAAAAAGCCGTCGGCAAAGTCTTGATCTAAATCTGTCATTTGTGATGGATTGTTGCAATCGAAAAACATGAGCCGACTAATCGAATTTTCTTCACCTGGCACAATGTAATTTACATAGATCCTGTTATTCACCACATTTTCATCGTCTAAACAAAATACATCCACCGGGTTGAAATCGAAAGTGGGTTCAACTTTGCCAACGATTTCTCCTGAGTAAGCATTTAAAATCAAAATGTACCCCTGGTCGTTAAATTTATTTACCGCCATGTAAATCTTATCCCCTTTACGGCAAACACCCGATACATTTCCACCGGTTTCAAGCACTTGGGTACCAGAAGATGAAATTTTAAGCACATTCCCGTTCAGTGGCTGAGCAGCAATGGCTATGCTCGCACTCCCAGCTGGTGCAACACGGTACATCTGACCAACCGACGAACTTGAGATTGTTGATCGAGAACCGGTTTGTTTGTTGATAAAAGTTAAATCTTCAGAACCACAACCGATTATTTGTGTGCTGTTTTCGGTCAATCCGAAAATGTTG
>CAJATL010000030.1 GCA_903944895.1 uncultured Bacteroidota bacterium | reverse complement strand
GATCAGCCCGATTTCTTTAATGTCGTTTATGCTGTCCATTTGGAAATAAAAAGGTGTATATTCTGCTTTCTCTTCGTACGAATAGTATTCTGTTGGAGTATATTCGAACCTTTCAGCAGGTTCAGATGCATAATTCCAGATTAGTTCACAATCTTCTGATACGGTCACGATCAGGCCATCACCAAACTCGATGGGAGTAATGGTTGACGGTCCAACCCATTGCCCGTTTATTTTTACCATAGTCCAGTCGTGTGTACTGATTCGGGTAAGTTTATCCCAGACACCAACAAAACCATCCTCGGGGCCCAAAGGTTCTTCGAGGAAATAACCGATCCAGTTTTCGTAGGAAGATGAGAGTTGGATGGGTGTAGCAGGGTCGAGCACAACTCCCGTTACCACCAGGGATTGGTTACCGATGGGATTGGTATAATATTTATAGCCCTGTGTACTGGTAATATAAGGGATAGGGCTGGTAGTCCAATTTGGGTTATCATAGATAAGTTCAAGTTCATAACCACCAGATTGTGTATCTAATTCAAGATAATCTTCCAGTGGATCAATGGTTTCCAATAGTGTTTGGGAATCGTATCCATTGTTGCCCAGACGAGGCAGACATGGGAACGAAATCCAGTCCCAGTCGCCGGTGAGGGTACGGGAATGGGTGTAGGTTGTAATTAGACTGGAGTTTGAGAAATACATTTGTCCGCTAAAAATGTTTTGTTTGTCGGCGTAGTAAGTTAAACTTTTTCCAAACAGGTGAAAAACTTTTGTGGGATACAAAACCTGTATTGATTTCTGGTAGGAGAGACCAGGGTCATAAAGTTCATTTGTTCCGTCGGATAAATCTACTTTCAAAACTTTTTTCGAATTGATGTAGCCTTCATCATCGGTTATTCCAAGAAAAAGAAAATTTCTATCCGGGTCGAAAATGTAGTCGTCTTTCCTGTTAAAATTATCATGTATATCCACTGTTTTGTCCAAATCATATTCATCAAGAACAGCATCATCGCCAATCTTATAAAGTGTTTCGGATGATATTCCGTAAACATAAGTATCGGTTGTATTGTAGAACATTTCGTGAACCTGTTGAAAACTGTAATTAGCTTCTATTTCAGTTATATCGAAATCATCCATAGTAATAGTAAAAAGATGCGTTGAAGACTCATCTTGATTAAAACAATATCCTAAACTGTTATCACTATTATAACAAAAGGAAAATGGATGGAAATTATTTTGACTGCAATAATCATGAAGTGTAATATTGTTTTGGCTATCATCGAAAAAGTAAATGGTATTGTTACATGAGCTTACAAATACAATATAATCAAAATTCGCCCCACTAATGTAATCGAATTCCTTAATACAGCCTTGTGCTGCTGAATAATAGTATGGATATTTACCCTCTAAATCATAATCATAGAAGTAAATCCTGGATTCACCAGGGCATATGTTTTCTGGTGATTTCAATCCCAAACATATTGTTCCATTAGGTGTAATGAGGTATTCCATAAAACCATCTTCGAACTCAATGTCAGAGTTAGTCATTTGTGAAGGGTTACCGGTTTCGAAATACATCAGTTTATTTTTGGTAAATTCCCCATCTGGTACGACATAAATTACATAAATCCGATCGTTAACAACGTTTTCATCATCCAGGCAGAAAACATCCACAGGGTTGAAATCGAAAGTGGGTTCAACTTTGCCAACGATTTGTCCTGAGTAAGCATTTAAAATCAAAATGTACCCCTGGTTATTAAATTTATTAACCGCCATGTAAATCTTATCCCCTTTACGGCAAACACCCGATACATTTCCACCGGTTTCAAGCACTTGGGTACCAGAAGATGAAATTTTAAGCACATTCCCGTTCAGTGGCTGAGCAGCAATGGCTATGCTCGCACTCCCGGCTGGTGCAACACGGTACATCTGACCAACCGACGAACTTGAGATTGTTGATCGAGAACCGGTTTGTTTGTTGATAAAAGTTAAATCTTCAGAACCACAACCGATTATTTGTGTGCTGTTTTCGGTCAATCCGAAAATGTTG
>CAJATL010000029.1 GCA_903944895.1 uncultured Bacteroidota bacterium | reverse complement strand
TTTATTTCACGCTCAGCATTGCTCAGGCCTGCGTGATAAAAATCGGCAGGGATTTTATTTCTGTTGAGTTCGCGTGCAATGTCATAGGTTTTCCGGCGGCTTTGACCATATAAAATCGCGGAACCCGGAACTTTCTGAAGCATTTTAACCAGGCGTCCCATCTTGTTTTCTTCATTAAAAACCAGATAGGCGAGGTTTTTACGCTCAAAAGTTTGCTGTAATACATTTTTTTGTTTGAATAGCAGTTTTTGCTGAATGTCTTCAACCACCGGAGGCGTGGCTGTTGCGGTGACTGCCAGGATCGGAACCAGCGGTAAAAATGACCTGATTTCAGCAATGCGAAGGTACGGTGGTCTGAAATCGTAGCCCCATTGCGAAATACAATGAGCTTCGTCGATGGCCAGCAGATTTACTTTCATCAATTTAAGCGATTCCCTGAAGACCGGAGTAGCAACCCTTTCGGGAGAAACATACAAAAATTTGGCATCGCCATAAACAACATTATTGAGGGCTATTTCGATTTCGTTGGGGTGCATCCCCGAATAAATTGCAAAGGCCTTTATCCCAATCTTCTTCAAACGGTCAACCTGATCTTTCATTAATGCGATCAGTGGCGAAATCACGAGACAAACCCCGTCTTTTGCCATCGCCGGCACCTGGTACAAAATCGATTTTCCGCCCCCGGTAGGCAAAAGGGCAAGCGTATCTTTTCCTTCGAGAACCGAGCGGATAATTTCTTCCTGCATCGGACGAAAAGACGAATAGCCCCAATATTTGACAAGTATTTGTTCAGGATTCATGACAAATGAAATAAAACACGAAAATAAGCTTTTAGCGCTACAATTGCATTTTTCGTTTACCCATCAAAGGTTTGGATCAAAAAACCACGATCATTAATGCTGGTTTTAAAAGAACAACAAACCGGATTTTTAAAATAAACACTAAGTTTGCGAAAAAAACAGGGCAATGTCCGATCAGCTAAAATATAACCAGCGTGGAGTTAGTGCCACAAAAGAAGATGTACATTCAGCAATAAAAAACATTGATAAAGGCTTGTTTCCCGGGGCTTTCTGCAAAATTGTTCCTGATATTCTGGCAAATGATCCCCAATATTGCAATGTGATGCATGCTGATGGTGCCGGAACGAAATCGTCCCTGGCATACGCGTATTGGAAAGAAACCGGCGACTTATCGGTGTGGCGGGGAATTGCGCAGGACGCCATTGTGATGAATTTAGACGATTTGCTTTGCGTGGGAGCCACCAAAAATATCCTGCTTTCGTCAACAATTGGCCGGAATAAAAATCTGATTCCCGGCAGCGTAATTTCCGAAATTATTAACGGAACCGAGGATATTCTTGCCAGCCTCAGGAATTACGGCATCGAAATTTACAGCACCGGCGGCGAAACTGCTGATGTTGGCGACCTTGTACGAACCATAATCGTTGATTCGACGGTTATTGCACGGATGAAACGATCAGAAGTAATCTCCAATTCAAATATTAAAGCAGGAAATGTGATTGTTGGACTTGCTTCATACGGGCAGGCAAGCTATGAAAGCGAGTACAACGGAGGCATGGGCAGCAATGGGCTGACTTCGGCAAGGCACGATGTTTTCGGGAAAAATGTGGCCGAAAAATTCCCTGAAAGTTATGATCCTTCAATCCCTGAAAACCTTGCTTATTCCGGGAAATTAAGCCTCACTTCACCAACCGGAATTCCTGGAATTGATGCCGGGAAATTGGTTTTATCTCCAACCCGGACCTACTCCCCCATCATTTTAAAGATTCTCGAAAAATACCGATCTGAGATTTCGGGAATGGTGCACTGCTCGGGCGGAGGCCAAACCAAGGTGCTTCACTTTACAGGAAATCTTCACATTATTAAGGATAATCTTTTCGAAACCCCACCATTGTTCAAAATGATTCAGGAACAATCAGAAACGCCATGGGAAGAGATGTTCCGGGTATTTAACATGGGCCACCGGATGGAAATTTATACCACCGAAAAGGCCGCATCAGGCATGATTGAAATTTCAAAAGAATTTAACGTGGATGCCAGAATTATTGGTCGTTGCGAGGCTTCCGAATCGAAAAAACTTACCATCACTTCGGAATACGGGAGTTATGTGTATTTTTCCTAACCATCGATGAGGCCAATCTGAAAACTGTATATTTTGGGCTAAAGCCCAGTAACTAACTGTTTTTCGATTGCCCCGACCTTAAGGTCGGGGCAATTGATATGGGTGATTTTTCGGGCTTTAGCCCCATTGATCTATTATTCGACACCTTTTTTGACAATTTCATTGATGTGTAACCCTGAATTTGATTTCTAAACCAGAACAGCAAAAAACCGAAATTAAAAAATCGATCCTGATGGATACCGGGATTGACTTTTATTGTTATGTAAAATCAAAATCAAATCTGATGAAACATTACTAAACAATCGGTTTCGAAGGCAATGCGATGTAAAAAGTACTACCCACATTTATCTCACTGTCCACCCAGAGCTGTCCTTTGTTTTTTTCGACAAAATCCTTGCACAGCGCAAGTCCGAGACCTGTCCCTGTTTCACCGGCGGTCCCAGCAGAAGTGCGGTTTGAAGCAATATCAAAAATACATTCAATTTCTTTTGCAGCCATTCCAACGCCACTATCCGAAATTCCGATCACAATCTTTCCGGGATAATCGGGTCGTTTGGAGCATTGAATCTTAATAAGGCCATTTTTTTTGGTGAATTTAATGGCATTCGAAATCAAATTCCGCAACACAGTGGTTAACATATTGGGATCGGCCCAAACAAATTTATCACAGGTTTCCCCGATTTGCAGCCTGATATTTTTTGCATCGGCATTTGGTTTCAGCAAACTAAAGGTAAGCCTGACCAATCCTGAAATATCAAGAAATTCGGGGTCATAATTAATTTTCCCAACCTGCATCCTCGACCAGTCCAAAAGATTGGTAAGGAGCTCGAATGCGTTTTCTGAAGAAGTTTTGATCGAATTAATCATCGAAAACTTTTCTTCATCATTAAACTCGTTCCATTCGTCGCTCAAAAGCGTCGAAAAGCCAATAATAGCATTAAACGGATTTTTAAGGTCGTGGGCAATAATATTGAAAAACCGGTCCTTTGTGAGATTGGATTCGCGCAACATTCGCTCTGATTCCTGCAGCAGTTGCTCCGATTGTTTACGGCGTATCGAAAGGCTGATCTGCGGCGAAATTACTTCGAGTAACTTCAAATGTCGCTCATTAAAAGTATCCGGATTTTCGTAATTCTGAACAACCATGATTCCTAAAACATCTCCTTCGACAAGCAGCGGAATTCCCATCCAGACTTTAGCAGGAGTTCCAACTATTTTAATCAGTCCATCGTCGGCCAACACCTTAATTTGATTGTCGGTGAGCAACATCGAATTTTTACTGCTAAACACCAGTGAACTGATGGTATTTTCAGCAGGAAATGAATTAAACTTATCTTTTTCATCCCTGAAATAAGGCAGACTTATGGTGTCGGTATCTTTGTTATAAAGGGCTATGAAGAAATTACTGGTATCAATAATCCGGGAAAGTTCAGCGCGGATATTTTCGAATAATTCATTCAGGTCATGCGAAATATTTACTGCTTTCGCAATATTCAACATTACGGCATTTGCATTTTCGGAGGCTTTACGTTCGGTAATATCCCGGGCCACCCAAATTACAACTTTATCAGAAACTGGTGAAACTTTCGCATCAAACCAAAATTCCTGATCATCAATTCGTAAAGCATATTCATACTTAATGGTTTCTTTGGTTTTTAAACAGCATTCGATCCGATTCAGAAATCCGTCAGCCTGTTCTTTCGGAAAGAAATCGAAAATGGTTTTCCCCAACAGTTCATCGGCTGGCCTCACCATCAGGTTATTTGCAGTTGGGGCAAGAAAAACATATTTTCCATCAATATCGAGCATCATCACCAAATCATCCATGGCATTTATCAGCGACAACAGTTCGTTCTCGTTCTGGTTGAGCGCTTCCTGCTCAGCCTTGAGCTTTGTAAAATCTTCCATACTCACAAGGACCCTGGAATAATCGGAACCTGACCCCGGTGCAATAATCCATCTGACTCTGGTGTGCCTCAAATTCCCTTTCAAGGTTTTATAAACTGTTTCCGAAACAAAGGTTTTTTTATTGTTTGCGATGTCAAGCAGGGAATTTATTTCGGTTTGCCTGGAAATCTCCGTGGCAAGGAAATCCGAATTGGTAATAATTTCCTGTTTTGTTGAAGCCTCAAACATTTCGATGGTGGCTTCATTTACATCAAGTATCTTTTTAAAGGAGCGGCAACGCTGCACTTCATGAGGGTTTTCGCTGAAATAATTTTTAAGGTCGGTGATGCCGGATTCCTGCAAAAGATTCAAATTGTGTTTAACCTGCGAAAAATCAATTTCCCATATGGAAACCGGCGAATGCATAAATAATGTACTATAGCGCTGCAAACTATTAATCAGCGCTTTATCAGCTTTTTTCCGCTCGGTGATGTCCTCTAAAGTTCCTTCAATAACGATATTTCCATCAATAATATCAGTGCGGACATGCCCAAGAATCCGGGCGTCAAAAAAATCGCCGTTTCGTTTCCTGAAAACTGTTTCCAGGTTGATAATCGCTTTCGAATGAATGGCCGCCTCAATTACTTTTGACCTGACTTCAGGGTTTTTATAAAGCTGGGAAGCAATGTCGGTAATTTGGTTGAGTGCTTCCTTTGGATCTTCATATCCCAGATATCTGGCCATCTGAAGATTCATTTCGATAAATTTTCCATTCTGCAACGATCGAAAAACGCCCAGTGGTACTGTGTCAAAAATAGAATGATATTTCTCTTCATTTGCCAAAATTTCTTTGGCATATTTCACATTTTCAGAAACATCAACTCCTACCAGCAACAATCCTAAATTACCTGGATTATCAATTTTAAGAAGGCTTCCTGACCAGGAAATTGTTCTGAATTCGCCAGTGGCTGTTCTTATTTCGGCTTCACGGCCAAGAAAAGGGCGTTTGGCTTTGATCAGATTGATGAATAATTTTCGAATCCTTTCACCGGTTTTATGTTCAAATAATAAATCCCATTGACTGGTATTCTGCAAAAATTCAGTGCGATGATAGCCGCTGACCTTTTCGGCAAATTTATTAAAGAAAATAATTTTACCCTGGCCATCAATCACTTCAAGCCACACATTTGCATCATCCAAAATTTGGTTGGTTGCTTCATTATTAAAACCAAAACCCTCGAAAGGGTTGGTGTTCATTGATTTATCCACAACAAAAAAAATTAATGTTTAATGAAATTGCGTACTACGAAAATCTGAAATCCTGATTTTGAACGGCCAAAATTAGATGTAATTATTACACAAATAAATTAAAATCGAAATAAATAGCATTCATGAATATTTGCATCAAAAAGGGCGAAATGTCAGTAAAAAAAAGCTAATTTTGTAACAATCAATACTGAAAGAAAATGAAAAAAATACTTGTCCCTGTGGACTTTTCAGATCATACCAGAACCGTTTGCACCTTTGCTCTTGAAATTGCAAAAAAAGCAGGAGGTGAAATCCGGCTTTTCCATGCCTACTTTGATTACGTGACTATCGCCAGTAGCAGCTTTCCCTATTCGGTTGATACCAGCGAGATGTTTAATCAGGAGATGATGGTAAAAATCAGGGAAGAGGCAAAAACTGATCTCCAAAATCTTGAGAATATGCTGGTTAATGATTTGAATGAACAAAATATCCATAACGTTAGAATCGTACACACACTTACCGGCGGGATTCCTGAAGACGAGATCGTAAATATCGCCGAAACCTATAATCCTGACATCATTGTGATGGGTACACGCGGCAAAGGAAATAAAGATATTCTCACCGGAAAAGTGACCTCAAAAGTGGTAAAAAATGCAAAATGCCGCATTTTAACTGTTCCTGTAAATGCTAAATATTCGGGCTTCAAAAACATGCTGTACGCCACTAACCTGGCCGACGAAGACGAAAAAGACCTCAAACGGCTTTTTGAACTCCTGATTACCTATAAACCCGTAATCCATTGCATCCACATCAATATCGACAACGACAGGCTTACCGACGACAGCAAGATGAATTCGCTGAAAGTGTATTTTGAGGATGAAATTAAAGAAGGCCGGCTTGTTTTTAAAGTGATTGATTATGTTGATTTCCTTGGCGGAATAAATACTTATGTTAATGAAAATCAGATCGATATCATCAGCATTGTTCATCATCGCAAAAGCTTCCTGAAAAGCCTGTTTACCAAAGATCATACCCGGGAATTGCTCTTCCATTCGGATATTCCGGTCTATATTTTTCCGGGTAATCAGGAATAATTCAGGCACCATCCAATCTTTTTGTGCTCATCTATTTACCACCGGCAGCGTGTAAAACACTGTCGGTGGCTTTTTTAAGAGGAACGGCTCAAATCGCAAAACAGTCATTCAAATGTTCATCCCCTGTTTAAACATTGTGCTTATCTTTGGCACTTAATTTTTGGATTTGAATTCCACAAAAAAAGCATGAAACTTTCCGTAATTATTGTCAATTACAACGTCAGGTATTTCCTGGAGCAGTGCCTGTACTCGGTACAAAAGGCTTCGGCAGGAATCGATTGCGAGGTTTTTGTTGTTGACAACAACTCGGTTGATGATTCGCTGAAAATGGTTTCCGAAAAATTTCAGGAAGTAAAAATCATTGCCAATACCGAAAATTACGGATTCTCGAAAGCCAACAATCAGGCTATCAAAGTTGCCAAAGGCGAATATATTTTATTACTCAACCCCGACACCATCGTTGAAGACGATACTTTTTCGAAAGTCGTCACTTTTATGGACGCCCATCAGGAGGCTGGTGGCCTGGGTGTGAAAATGGTTGACGGAAAAGGCAAATTTCTCCCTGAGTCAAAACGCGGATTACCCACTCCGATAGTCGCTTTTTATAAGATTTTCGGACTTTCAAAACTTTTCCCCAACTCCAGAACCTTTGGGCAGTATCACCTTACTTTTCTTGATGTCGATAAAACCCATGAAGTTGACATTCTTTCGGGCGCTTTCCTGTTAATACGCAAAACTGTGATCGGCAAAATCGGGGGCCTCGATGAAGATTTTTTCATGTATGGCGAAGATGTGGATATTTCGTACCGGATAACCCAGGCAGGCTACAAAAACTATTACTTCCCCGAAACCAGGATTATTCATTACAAAGGTGAGAGTACAAAAAAAAGCAGCGTGAATTATGTGCTGGTTTTTTATAACGCGATGATGATTTTTGCAAGGAAACATTTTTCGCAAAAAAACGCCCGCAGTTTTACGCTCCTGATAAAAATGGCTATTTATTTCAGGGCCTTTCTGGCAATTTTCAAACGCTTTACCGATCGCACGCTTTTACCTTTTTTTGATGCTGTTTTAATTTTTTCGGGCATTTTTTTCATTCAGGATTATTGGGCACAAACGGTGGTATTTCGTGTACAAGGCGGGTCTTATCCACCCGAGTTTTTACTGATTGCCGTTCCAATCTATATTTTTACCTGGCTCATTTCGGTTTATCTGTCGGGAGGTTACGACCGCCCAATCAACCTTTTCAGGATATTCAGAGGATTGTTCAGCGGAACTGTGGCGATTCTTGTTTTTTACAGTTTGCTCGACGAAACCATGCGTTATTCGCGTGCGATGATTCTCTTAGGCGCGCTGTGGGGCTACATCGCCATGACTGGCATCAGGCTCGGTTTAAACCTTTTTGGGATTAAAAATTTTGAGATTGGGGATGTAAAAAACAAACGTTACATTGTAGTTGGTGAAAAGGAAGAAGCCGAACGTGTTGCCAAACTGCTCACCACCATCGAAGCGCAGCCTGCATTTATAGGCCTGGTAAGTGTTGACGAATCGAAAAAACCAGCAGAAGGGTTTATTGGAAACTTCAGTCAGATTGGAGATATCATCAATATTTACAATATCAACGAATTGATTTTTTGCGCGAAAAGCATCCCGGCAAGGATTATCATCGATAAAATGTCGGAACTGGAAAACCCGCAGGTCGAATATAAAATTGCGCCCCCCGAAAGCCTTTCACTAATCGGAAGTAATTCCATCAATACCGCCGGCGATCTCTACACCCTCGAAATTAATTCGATAAGCAAAATCAAAAACCTCCGCAACAAGCGTTTTCTCGATATTGTGGTGAGTCTTTTCCTGTTTTTCAGCCTGCCTGTTTCGGCCTTAATCATCAAAAAACCCTTCGGGTTTTTCAAAAATATTTTTAGGGTTCTTTTTGCAAGAAAATCCTGGGTAGGTTACTGCAAAACCACCGAACACGATCATAACAAATTACCGGTTATCAGGCCGGGAGTGCTTAATCCGGCGGCTGCACTGCGTATTAATAATTTAAACGAGGAAACCCTGGAGCGCCTCAACCTTTTATATGCACGCGACTATAAAACAAAAAAAGACCTCGACATTATTTTAAAAGGCTTCAAAAACCTTGGAAGTTATTGAGTTTTAAAAATCGTTAACATGGCGCAAAACTTCTTATGATTACTTTTGCGACCAAAACAGATCAGATGAACTTTTACAGTAAATTGTTGTTGAAAAAGATCATCCGTAAAATATTAGAAGCATAAAAAAAACCAACATAAATGGCAAAATTTGAAATTATCATGCCCAAGCTGGGCGAGAGTATCATCGAAGCTACCATCACAAGATGGTTGAAAAAAGAAGGCGACAGCGTTCAGGAAGATGATTCGCTTTTGGAAATAGCTACCGATAAAGTTGACTCGGAAATCCCATCTCCGGTAGAAGGCAGGATTATTAAAACCCTTTTTGCCGAAGGAGACGTTGTTCCGGTTGGAAAAGTTATTGCCATTATCGAAATGGACGGCGATGCTGAAATTGAGGAAGAGCCTTCCAAAACTGAAGTTCACGAAGAAAAAGAAAACAACGCAATTGCAGGTTCCGAAGTAAAAGAAATTCAATCAGAAATTGAGACCTGCGATTTTGCCAGTTCTACCAGATTCTACTCCCCTTTGGTAAAAAGCATCGCAAAAGCCGAAAACATTTCTTTAACCGAATTAGAGCAGATTCCAGGCACCGGCACCGAAAATCGGGTAACCAAGCAGGACATCTTAAATTATCTTCAAAACAGAGGTCAGAACAAAGCTGAAGTCCGGGCAGAAGCTCCAAAACAAAGAGATACAGCGCCAGCAGCTACAATTCCTTTACCAAAGTATGAGGCACCAAAAGTTACCTCATCAATGGGTGATGAAATCGTTGAAATGGACAGGATGCGCAAACTGATTGCCGACCACATGGTAATGTCGAAACACGTTTCACCACATGTAACCTCATTTATCGAAGTTGATGTTACCAACATTGTAAACTGGCGCAATAAAGTTAAAGATGCTTTTGAAAAGCGTGAAAATCAAAAAATCACCTACACTCCTATTTTTATCGAGGCCGCTGCCAAAACCCTGCGCGACTACCCGCTGGTAAATGCTTCCGTTGATGGCACAAAAATGATTATCCGCAAAAATGTTAATATCGGAATGGCAACAGCTCTTCCAAACGGAAACCTCATCGTTCCTGTAATTAAAGGTGCCGACCGGTTAAACCTGATTGGCATGGCCAAAGCGGTAAATGACCTTGCTAACCGGGCACGCAAAAACAAACTCGATCCCGACGAAATCCAGGGAGGAACTTTTACAGTGACCAATTTTGGTTCATTCGACAGCCTTACCGGCACGCCTATCATCAATCAGCCGCAGGTTGCAATTCTTGGTCTTGGCGCAATTAAAAAACGTCCTGTGGTTCTCGAAACCGTTCAGGGCGATGTTATCGCCATCAGGCAAATCATGATTTTATCACTGGCCTACGACCATCGGATTGTTGATGGCGCGCTTGGCGGAATGTATCTGAAACGAATCAGGGATTATCTCGAAAATTTTGATGCAAATCAAACGATTTAACGTATTATTAAGTTTAGCTTAAGATTACGGCCAAAAAACCTAACAGGTTTTAAAAACCTGTTAGGTTTCATACTTTATGAGAGCATTCAGATTATATATTTTAATCATTAAAACACTACCCCAGCAAGGGTTGGAATAAATTTATCATTTTAACTATGGAACTCATCCTCAACAAACCAATTGCTTTCTTCGACCTCGAAACAACCGGCATCAAGGTGGCCACCGACCGCATTGTCGAAATCAGCCTGATAAAAATTCATCCTTCAGGAAAGCAGGAAGTTTACACAAAACGTGTAAATCCGGGCATGTTGATTCCACCCCGCTCAACCGAAATTCATGGCATCACCGATGAAGATGTTAAAGATGCTCCACGATTTGAGGAGATTGCAAAAGAAGTAAGCAACTTTATCGGAAATGCTGACCTTGCCGGTTATAACTCCAACAAATTTGACATCCCTCTGCTTGTTGAAGAATTCCTTCGAGCAGATGTTGACTTTGAATTGAAAGGGCGGCGTTTTGTTGATGTTCAGAATATTTTTCATAAAATGGAGCCACGAACCCTGAAAGCAGCTTACGAGTTTTATTGCAAAAAAGACCTCGAAAACCACCACTCTGCCGAAGCCGATACCTTTGCAACTTATGAAGTTTTAAAAGCTCAGCTCGATAAATACCAGGGAGCTAAAATAAAAGATCGCAACGGGAATATTACCGAACCAATCATCAATGATATTGCTGCGCTGAGCAATTTTTCGGAGCAGCACGAAAATGCCGATCTGATTGGCCATCTGATTTTTAATGACAAAAAGCAGGAAGTTTTTAACTTTGGAAAATATAAAGGAAAAATTGTAGAAGAAATCTTCCTAAAAGAGTCATCCTATTACGACTGGATGATGAAGTCGGATTTCCCGCTCTCAACAAAAAAAGTAATTACTGTCATCAAACTTAGGCAATTTAATAAAGGCTCGGTTAACAGCCAATAAACCTATTCTTTTTGGCAGTAACTTTTTCGGTGATTGAAGCGTTTTAGTCAGGATACAGCACAAAAGCCAAATAATGAGATATTTATTTTTTCTGTTTCTGATGATTTTCACAGTCGAAATGGTCACAGCCCAGGACGCTGCCATCGAATCAATCCGCGCTGCCATCGAACTCAATAAACAAAAGGATTATGAGACCTCCATTTTGTTGTGCAACAATGCAATCACCCTAAATCCTGAATTAGCAGTCACCTATTTCCTGCGTGGTTACAATAATTATCTGCTAAAAAACTACAAGGAAGCTATCATCGATTTCACCAAAACGATTTCAAAAGAGCCTGATCATTTTGAGGCCATTTATTACAGGGCAAAATGCAGGCAGGCAAATGGTGATTACATTGGCGCACTTAAAGACTTTAACGCAGCCCGGGAACTCAGTCCTTCACAAACAACCTTATTTATGGTTAAAGGCATGTTTTCATCCATTTTTGGAGGAGCCTCAAAAAAGTAAAAACCAGAGAAATCGTCATTGAATAACTGTATTAAAAAACAAATTACGCTACATTTGCTCCTTTAAAAACATATTTATGAAAATCATTTGCATTGGCCGTAATTACGTCGATCACGCCAAAGAACTCAACAACCCCTTACCAAAGGAACCTGTTTTTTTCTTAAAACCCGACACAGCCCTGGTTACCCGAAACCGGCCATTTTTCTACCCTGCTTTTTCGAATGAAATTCATCACGAACTCGAAATTGTGGTTAAAATCATGAAAAACGGCAGACATATCCAGGAAAAATTTGCACACACCTATTATGATGAAATCGGCCTGGGGCTTGATTTTACCGCCCGCGACCGGCAGCAGATTTGCAAAGAAAAAGGCCTGCCCTGGGAAATTGCCAAAGCTTTTGATAATTCAGCCCCTGTAAGCAAGTTTGTGAATAAAGAAAAATTCAGCGATCTAAAAAACATACCTTTCTATTTGCTCAAAAATGGAGAAAAGGTACAGGATGGCAATTCAGGCCTGATGATTTTTGCGATAGACCAGATTATCAGCTATGTTTCGGAATTTATCACAATAAAAATGGGAGATCTGATTTTCACCGGAACGCCAGCTGGTGTTGGCCCTGTAAAAATCGGCGACCGTCTTGAAGGCTTTCTCGACAACGAAAAAACTCTAAAATGCGATATTAAATGAGAAAATTGCATCAAAAAAAACAAGCAATGAAATTTTGTTTATTTTTGCATCCGTAAAATTTAGCTCCGTAGCCCAAATGTCAGCAAGTTGGCGGATAACTGCGGATCAGAAGTAAAAATAATTAAATAATGGCTCCGTAGCTCAATTGGATAGAGCATCTGACTACGGATCAGAAGGTTTGGGGTTCGAGTCCCTTCGGAGTCACCAGAAAATCAAGGGCTTACAGAATAAAATACTGTAAGCCTTTTTTAATTCCGCACACAATTCCGCACACAAAAATTAAAAACGGCACTCATTATTGTTTTTTCAACAAGGGGCATTAATCTACCCTTGCCAAGAATTGGAGACAAAAATCTTTATTGATTTTTCGCGATACTTCTAATTGTCGTGAAAAATTAAAACCTAATTTAGCGAATTATTACTCTTTCAAAATATTAATACCCGCTGATGGCAAAAAACAATAAAGAACAACAGGAAGAGCCCCTGGAAAAAAAACTCTGGAAAGCCGCCGATAAACTCCGTAAGAACATGGATGCAGCTGAGTACAAACATGTAGTGTTGGGTTTGATCTTCCTGAAATACATCTCCGATGCCTTTGAAGAACTCTTTCAGAAACTTACTGCCGAGATAAGCGAAGGTGCCGATCCTGAAGACAAGAATGAATACACTGCCGAAAAAGTATTCTATGTACCTCCTACTTCCCGTTGGACATGGTTGCAGGGCAGGGCAAAGCTGCCAACCATTGGCAAGGATATTGACGACGCCATGGATGCCATCGAAAAAGACAATCCTTCTTTAAAAGGTGTGCTTCCAAAAGTTTTTGCACAGGAAAAACTCGATAAGCAAAACCTCGGTGGATTGGTTGATCTGGTGAGTACGGCAACGCTTGGCACCAAAGAAGCGCAAAGCAAAGATTTATTGGGCCGGGTGTTTGAATATTTCCTTGGTGAATTTGCACTTGCCGAAGGCAAGAAAGGCGGGCAGTTTTATACGCCTGCCAGTGTTGTAAAGCTGTTGGTTGAAATGCTGGAACCTTACGAAGGCAGGGTGTTTGACCCTTGCTGCGGCAGCGGCGGCATGTTTGTACAGAGTGAGAAATTCATTAAGCACCACCAGGACCATTACAAAAACAATAATAGCAAAAAGTTGTCTTTGAATCCCGCCGATTATATTTCGATTTACGGGCAGGAAAGTAACCAGACCACCTGGCGGTTGGCAAAAATGAATCTTGCCATACGCGGAATTGACAGCAGCAACGTAAAATGGAACAACGAAGGAAGCTTCCTGAACGATTTGCACAAAGACCTGAAAGCCGATTACATAATAGCCAACCCGCCCTTTAACGACAGCGACTGGAGCGGTGAACTCCTGCAAAAGGATGCCCGCTGGGTTTATGGTGTGCCGCCTGCCGGAAATGCCAACTACGCCTGGATACAACATTTCCTTTATCATACTGCCGCCAACGGACAAGCAGGTTTTGTGCTGGCAAAAGGTTCGCTTACCACAAAAACCAGCAATGAAGGCGAAATACGAAAAGCACTTATCGAAAACGATTTGCTTGATTGCATCGTTAACCTGCCTTCCAAATTATTTCTGAACACGCAGATTCCGGCCTGTCTTTGGTTTTTGAGGCGGAACAAGCAACAAAGGAAACGCGAAATCCTTTTTATTGATGCCCGAAACCTTGGCTTCTTAAAAACCCGCAAAAACCTTGAGTTTACGGATGAAGATATTTCTAAAGTGGCAAGTACTTACCACAGTTGGAAAAACCTCACCCCTAGCCCCTCTCCAAATGGAGAGGGTAGTTACACTGATGCTCAGGGTTTCTGCAAAAGTGTTTCCATCGAAGAAGTAAAAGCATTGAATTATGTGGTTACACCCGGCAGATTTGTGGGTTTGCCCGATGATGAAGATGATTTTAATTTTGAGGAGCGCTTTACTACATTGAAAATGGAATTGGAAAAGCAGATTGCAGAAGAAGCTTTTCTAAATGAGCAAATTAAAGAGAATTTGAATAGAATCATGATTAAGGATGAAAAGTAAAATTAGGTGCATGTTAAGATAAATGTCATGATAAATGTCATGATAAATGTCATGATAAATGTCATGATAAATGTCATGATAAATGTCATGATAAATGTCATGATAAATAGCCTAAATAAGATTCCTTGGCAAAAAACGGTTTGTAATTTCCAAAATGGATAATCGAGACTTCAAAACGGTTGAGATAAATAACGAGATAAAATGAATGAATGGAAAGAATATAGATTTTCTGATTTTGTCACTGTCAATCCTAATGTCAGTCTTAAAGGGGCAGGAGAATATTCCTTTGTGGAAATGAAGGACTTGCAAGATGGAAATAAATTTTGTGTCCCTAATGCAAAAAGAAAGACATCGAGTGGAGCAAGGTTTCAAGAAAAAGACACACTTTTTGCACGAATTACACCTTGTTTGGAGAATGGGAAAATTTGTCAAGTAAGAGGATTAGAAAATGGAATTGGATTTGGCTCAACTGAGTTCTTAGTTTTCAGAGGAAAAGAAAAAATATCCGATAATGATTTTGTTTTCTATTTATCAAGATGGGATGAAGTAAGAGGATTTGCTGAAGGTAATTTTGAAGGTACATCAGGAAGGCAAAGGGTTAATAAGGATTGCTTTGATAATTTATTTTTGAAATTACCCAAGTACAACGAACAAATCCAAATATCCAGCATACTTAGCAGCCTCGATGATAAAATAGATATACTTCACCGCCAAAACAAAACCCTTGAACAATTAGCCGAAACGCTTTTCAGGCAGTGGTTTGTGGAGGAAGCGGAGGAGAATTGGGACAAGTTGCCATTAAGTTCGATTGCAGATTTTTTGAACGGATTGGCTTGTCAGAAGATTCCACCAAAGAATGAGTTTGATAAATTGCCTGTTCTAAAAATCAAAGAACTTGGTTCTGGAATTTCAATAAATTCTGACTGGGCATCAACTGATATTAAACCTGAATACATTATCAAAAACGGAGATGTAATATTTGCCTGGTCGGCCTCCTTAATGGTAATAATTTGGAATGGTGAGGATTGCATCTTAAATCAACACTTATTCAAAGTAACTTCTAAAGTCTACCCCAAGTGGTTTTATTATTTATGGTGTAAGCATCATTTAGATGAATTCATTTCAATTTCAGCAAGCCATGCAACAACAATGGGGCATATTAAAAGGGGCGATTTAGACAATGCAATGGTTTTAGTGCCCACTAATGAGGAGTTAAAAAAAATGACAATCAACATTGAACCTTTTTTTGATAAAATGATAATTAATCATACCCAAATCCGCACGCTCACCCAGCTTCGTGATACGCTATTGCCAAAATTGATGAGCGGTGAGGTGAGGGTGAAAAATTAAACCTATGGAACCTATTGAACTTATTTTAGGAAATTATATTGATGAAGTTCTTTGTGAAAGCTTCATTGATCCGGAAACAAAACGAATCAGGGTAAGGCCGTTACCTAACCAGGAAATACCCGTTACTCTTGTGATTGAATGTCGGATGAAGGAAAGAAAGCGGTATCCGGTTGGAACAGAATTTCGTACTGATAATGTAAAGGTTTGCAAAAAAATAGACGGAAGAATCTATTTAAGAGCAAAAGACCAGATGATTTATAAAATTTAATTTTATCACAATTAAGTCCTTTTAAGCAACATCAAAAAAAAACACATTTTCAGTTCAGTACCAACGAAATTTAACAAATGAAATATCTATGGCTGAAATTATCAGAAACAGAACAATCAGGCCTTCAAGCAGGCAATCAGGTACATCTCCTTACAAAATAGATACAAAGGGAGTCAAAAGAGGTGACAAATTGGTGGTGAACATCAATCATGAAACTACTGATTTTTTCGAATCCTATACCTTTAATGGCAGTGATGTTGACAGCAAAAACAGTATCAGTTTCACGGCTATTGATTTTGGGAGTCGGATTGACATTAGTTGGAGTGGTGCTCAACCTATTGGTTTACCTGGAAGAAACAAGAATGTTGCAAAAAAAAATCAGGGATCAAAATCAATACAAAAATACCGATTGCCTTTTCGTTTTTTTGCTGAAGCAAAAAATGAAGATGGACAGATTTTAGGTCTTAAACCTATTGCAGATTCAAAAAGCAAGGTTCTAATTCTTGGCACAATGCCAGGTGAGGAGTCTCTTAAAAGGCAGGAATATTATGGGAATCCTGGAAATCTGTTTTGGAAATTAACAGGGGATATTACGGGGGCAGAATTTACCTCAGATTATTCCGAAAAGGTCGACCAACTTCTTTTATATGGAATTGCTCTCTGGGATGTCTGCAGCGCTTGTGTTCGTGAAGGAAGTCTGGATTCAAATATTGAAAACGAAACACCAAACGAATTGGAATACTTTCTGGAAGAATATCCATCTATTAAATTAATTGCCTTTAATGGTAAAGAGGCGGCAAAATTATTTGGAAAACACTTTGGTAGTATTCAAGGTATAAAATTGATGGTTTTGCCGTCTTCAAGTGGAGCAAATGCTGGAATCTCATTTGAGACAAAAATTGCTGAATGGAATAAATTGAAGGGTTATTTATCTAGTAATTAATGATCGTAATGACACCAATCACCGAAAATATAATTGAACATTTAGCAGTTGAACTTTTGTAAATGCAAGGGCAGGAATGTAACATGTTATTAAAATAAAACAAAACCAAAATCCGCATGCTCACTCAACTTCGTGATACGCTATTGCCAAAGTTGATGAGCGGGGAGGTGAGGGTGAAAAATAAAACAGAAAATAAATCACTATTGACCGACAAAAACTCAATTTTCATCAGTTTGATTTTTATATTATTAACTGTCAGTAGTTTACAGAGCATTTATTTATTTTTTAAAAACCTACCCCCCCCTGCTAAAAGAGGGATATTTGAACAGCTGTTGGGCT
>CAJATL010000028.1 GCA_903944895.1 uncultured Bacteroidota bacterium | reverse complement strand
GTAAAAACCAGCGTCGAACCTTTTGGTACGCTGATGTCATAATTGCCGTTTACATCGGTGGTAGAGCCGGTTTGCGTGCCTTTGATGTAAACGCTTACGCCCGGCATGCCGTCGTTGGTGTCCAGATCAGTAACCCGGCCTGTAACCTTTTGAGGAGTTGCCTCCTGAGCTGCGGCAACATTTGCCATGAGCACAATTACAAAAATCACAATTATGGCAAACCAACCTGATTTCATTTGAATGAAAAGTCTGTTTGTTTTCATTTTGAAATATTTTAATGTTATAAATCAAATGATGAAAGTTCGGAACGATAAGGAATTGAACCCTGTGCGCCCATGCGGGTAACAGTTAGTGCGGCGGCACGGGCGGCCATCTGAACAGATTCGAGTATGGATTTTCCTTCAGAGAGACCTACACAAAATGATCCGCAGAAAGCGTCGCCGGCAGCAGTTGTGTCGATGGTGTTTACCTTGAAAGCCTCTACAAAATGGTAGGTGTCGAGTTCTTTGATAAGCGCACCCTGCGAACCTAAGGTAATCACGACGATATCAACGCCTTTATTGCTGATGATGTCTGCCGCCCTGCGGGCCGACTCAACATCGGTAACTTTGATGCCCGAAAGAATTTCGGCCTCGGTTTTATTTGGAATAATAATGTAGAGGTTTTTCAGTAACTGCTCCGACAAAGCCCTTGCTGGTGCCGGGTTTAAAATAACTTTTATCCCTTTTTGGGTGGCCATCTCAGCCACATATTCCACTGTTTCGAGTGGGATTTCGAGCTGCATCAGCACCAGGTCGCCACTTTCAATTTCTGCTTTAGCTTTGTTGATGTCAGCCGGACTTAATGAAGCATTTGCTCCCGAGGCCACAACGATACAGTTTTCGCCATTCGAGTCAACGGTTATCAAAGCTACTCCCGAAGGTTGGTTGGGATCGGAAAAGATAAAATCGGTGTTGATGTTCTCCGATTTGTACAACATCACCGATTGTTTTCCGAAAACATCATTACCGGTTTTCGAGATCAGCGTAACCACGCCGCCCATCCGCGCAGCAGCAACCGCCTGATTGGCGCCTTTACCGCCGGGATTCATAAAAAAAGTTCCTCCCAGGATGGTCTCTCCGGGAACTGGAAGCCTGTCGGCTTTAATAACCATGTCGGTGTTGCAACTTCCTACAACAACTAATTTTTTTGCTTGCATTGAGCCTCAATTTAATTTTCCAACAAAAATATCTGTAAACGAATGTAATAAAAAAACAAAAATGTATTTAAATTTGTAATTCTAAATGAGTGCTATTTGATGAATCGACAAGTTTAATTAAATGAATATGAATTTATTAATAAATAAAATTCCGTAATAAAACACGCAATAATCATAATTATAAATCCTATTTAGAATTACTATTTTTAACAAGGCTAACAACAATGACACAGATACAATCCCTGATTTTATTGGTAAATTCGATGACGCTGGCCGAGAAGCGGACTTTTCGTGTGCAGTCGTGCCAGACGAAGAACAAGCCAAATTATATTGTCCTTTACGACATTATCGAAAAAAACAGCACCCTGCCTTCTGACGAACTCCGAAACCGGTTTCTCGGCGAATTGCCCGGAACCTCCTTCGAAACCTCAGCAAAATACCTGTTCGATCTGATCCTTCATACCATGCTCGAACTGCGGCAGCAGCAGGATAGTTTTTATGATTTGTTCAACAAGATTTTAAAAGCCAGGATTTTGTACGAAAAATCACTGTTCGGCGAATGTTTTGATCTGTTGAATAATGTGAGGCTTCAGGCCGAAAAGTACGAAAATTATTATGCGATGCTTCTTGCTTCCCGCATGGAGCTTGAATACCTGCTTGCCCTTGGATTTCCAAATCTGAGCGAAAAAGAATTGCTTCAAAAGCAGTTTAAGCTCAACGAGTCGCTCAAGTACATCCGCAAAATCAATGAGCAATCTTCACTTTTCGAAATTCTCAAGCACCGGATTGTTTATAAAGGTTATCCTCGTTCGCAACAGCAAAAAAACGAGTTAAACGATCTGGTATTTAGCGAATTAAGCATGATTGCATCCCAAAACCTCGAAAACTTCGAAATCCGTAAGTTGCACCAGCTTTTCCAGTCCAATTATCTCATCAGCGTTGGTGATTATAATTCAGCACTTCGGTCGTATTATGAACTAAACACGCTTTTTGAAGCCAACAAACATTTGTGGAGCAGCCCGCCGGTGCATTATCTCAACGTGCTCGAAGGCGTTCTGGAAAGCCTCCGAAGTATCAGGAATTACAATGAAATGAGTTATTTTGTTGATCAGTTGAAGAAAATGGAAAGCACTTCGGTTGATTTCAGGTTAAATCTTTCCTGTCTGGCATTTCAGTACGAATTATTCCCTTTCCTCGACAATGGCGATTTTACTGCCTGTCTTGAGCTGATGAATAAGTACAAAAATCCGCTCTATGACAAAATTTCAAACCTCGACAGGGTCCGTCAAACCGAGCTGTGTTTATATACTTCGCTGGTTTACCTGGGACTTTCCGATTTTCATAAAGCCCGCAAATTTCTCAATCAGATTTTCCTGGGTGTAAAAAACTTCTCCTTTTTGCCGCTATACCGCACCATCAGGCTGGTAAACCTCATTATTCTTTACAAACTTGGTGATTTTGATGTGATCACTTATGAAATCCGTTCGATGAAGCGGGATTTGTCAGGCACCATCAAAGGTTATAAAATTGAGCGTTTTTTATTCAGGTTTCTGAGCCAATCGCCTCCCGAAAGGCCCTTAAACCCAAATAAACAGTGGGATAAAATAAAAGTCGTATTTGATGAAATCCGCGCGGATGTTTTCGAGCAACAGATACTCCGGATTTTCGATTTTACGGCCTGGGTCGAATCAGAGCTATGGAAAGTGCCACTGGCAGAGGTGCTCCGGGATAAAACGAAACCACTGGAATGACACTGGTTGGTTTAAGTTAATGCTTTCAGGGACAATGTTTTAAACCAAAACCTAAATCCAGGTAATTTCTTACTTTTTATCGTGGATTAGGATTATCGGCCATTCTCGCTACCACAATTTCTCGTACAAAAGAACAGTAACCGATTTTAATTCAACTCTTTTCAAAATGGGTAATTCTTTTTTAGCTTCGAGTTTAGAGTTGTAAAAGTTTGTATAGATAAAAAAACTGCCTGAAGGATTTTCGATACCAAGAAAAGTACGAATACCAAACTCATCGACCATTTGCATGAACTTAATTGCTTCGTCTTTGGTTTTAAACTGATCGATAACAACGTAATATTTCCCCGGAATCATTTGCTGCTCTTCGATGGGTTTATCAGTCAAAGTGAATTCGGGTGCAGCATTTTTATCGGCCGGCTTCATGTCGCCACCTTTATTATAGAGATCTCCAGCCAAAACTGTAAATTTCTGAGCTTGCTTTACCGCAGTGTCTTCGGCGGGTTGATTAGCCTTTTTAAACTTGATTTCGCGTTTCGTTTCAACGACTTCGAAAATGATTGGATTAGTAACTGATTCGGATAAATTGGTTGGAATATCGTTGCTGATGATTTTAAAGTTTTTGCCAAAAACATTTTCCATCCTCAGGTAATAAGTAAGCCCACCAGGAGCGTAAATCAGAAACCGGCCTTCTTTGTTGGTAAAGGCTGAATAACTGCTGCCCTGGTTATTGTAAGCCGTTATTTTTATGTTTGTCACATCAATATTTTCCTCACCTTCTTTAATAAATTTCTGGCGCACTACTTTTACCTGTCCAAGAATTTTATTGGCTTTTTGAAAAGGGATCAGATAGGTTTTGGTCTTTAAAAGCTCAACCATTTCGATGCCTGTTCCAACATAAAAATACTCCCTGACATCCGAAAGCGGGGTAATGAAAATGTCGTAAAAGCCTTTTGGAATATCATTAAAATACACCGTGCCGGTTTCGTTGGATAATAGGGTGATTTCGACCGGCAATTTATCCTTGACAGATTGTTTGTCGGTATTTGTCAAAACAATTCTTGTTTTCACCGAAGGCACTCCTTTTTCGAAATCGTCTTTAACTCCATTGCCATTATCATCCTGAAACATTTGAATTTTCAAGCGGACCAATTCCTTTCTTGATTTCGTCTTTCCGGTATTTCCCCACTTTTTTTTCACAGCAAACTCCATGTAGTAGAACGAACTGCGAAAAGTATTGCCATTATTAACCTGGCTGGTATAATTGTAGGTTCCGCCAATAACAGCATACCAGTTCCTGTAAAGATACGATTCGATTTTAGGGTTGATGTTGAGTGAGCCATAATCCATGTCGAAACGATAGTTGTAATTGGCGAACAGGCTAAAACTTATCAGACCGCCCAAATAGTTTTTAATCATAAAAGGGGAAATATTAATGCCGCTGCTGCTGGCATCGATGGCGTTCTGGTAAAGGCCGGTATTTACCATGGGACCATAGTCATACGCCATTCTTAACCCGTAACCGCTTCGGTTAAAGTCGCAAAGAATGTGAAAATCATATTTTTTTTCATATTTTACTGCCGCTTTATTATCAAAAGAATTGCTGAATCCGGTTTTCAGATTAACAACAAAATACCGGCCAATGTAAGCCATGCTTTCGAACCGGTACTTTTGTACGTCATAAACCGCATATATTCCTGCGCTGGTTGTTGGCGTTGATGAATGAAAAAACTCTGCACTCGGGCCTACCATCCACCTGAATTTAGCGTTGTGGTCGGAATGGAACAATAAGTTTGCGTACTGATCTTTTAATAAAATATTTGGGAGATGGTCTCCTTCACGGTTAATCTGATAATAGTCGCGTGAACTGTTTGCGTATTTTGCCGAGAAATAGCTTTTCCTGTCGGAAAACGTGTATTTCGATTTCAACAAAAAGTTGAGTAATCCCATCTGCGGGCCGGGAATATCAGGTGATCCGTAATTATTGCTTACCTGCAGGTCGATGCTTTTGTTTATTCTTCCAAAATAGTTAAAATCCCAGGCGAGTCCTGACTGAGTATATTTTTTATTCATGTAATGATACTCCTGGTACCCATAATAGGTTACATTTATTTCATGGCCGGGAACAAGGGGTATCTTGCTCGATTGATAAATGACCGATGTGGTGTTGGTTTTTCTTTCTTCATCAATATCATAAGCCAGCGAAAGCTGCATGTTGATCTCTTTTTTTTCGTACCGGTAAGCCAGGGCAGCGCTTGTTTTTGGGGTAAGAAACGAAAAACTTGTGTAGCCTTCGACGCTGCTTGCATCTGAGATTTTCATTTTATTGCTGACCATAATACTGTTACGGCTGTAAAGATTACGGCCCAATAACGAGCTAAAAGCGCCGACACCAACGTTTAGCGCTTTATTGGTGTATAGAAACTGATAATAGCTGTTGCCAATAATATCCTCGGTCTCGGTGAGATCGTAGTATGAAAAATTGTACCTGAAATTGCTTGTTTTGTTAAATTCGGTTACTCCTCTGGCTTTGATAAATGGTAAGACTTCTTTGTTTTGCGAAAATGTCCGTGTTCCCAATTCGATCTCATGAGGCAAATCCTTATCAATTTTCAGGGAGGCGTAGGTGTCAGAGTATTTTTCGATCAGGATGGCCCTGTTAAGTTCCTCATGAACTGTTGTAGCACGAATCTGTGCCCTGCAAACATCAAAAATCCGGTTTTCGGGATAGGTATAGTTTACTTTGAATGTTAAGGTTGTATCACGGTTTGCGGCTAACTCAATTTTCGAATTGAACTTCGATTTGCTTAAAGGATCAAGGGAGAGTTTGATGTCGGGCAGGACATCAAGTGTAATCGTTTCGGTTGTGTTGCCCTCATTCACCACGATTATGTCGAATTCGGCATCTTTTGTTCTCGGATAAAAGAAGACCCGTTTTTCCGGCATAATAATGTCCAGTTTATGAAAAGCCTCAATATCGACAGTAAAATTACTCTCCCCGATGAGCAAATTATTCATCGAGTAGGCCTGAAATTTTACCTGGTGCGATTTATCTGCGGTTGCCTTTGAGGATATCCGAAAGCTGAACGAAAGCGAAAGGCTGTCACCTGATGGAATGATTGTATCGACAAATGATTTGCTGAACAACGCCCAACCATCCGGCAGAATCAGAATTGGTTTTACCGGCATCGGGCTGTCAGATTGATTGAAAATCCGGATTACATTAAAACATAAATCACCACTTTTTTGAAATGCAGAAGTTTTGACAAAAAAGGACGAAATCGGGGGTTTCCCGCTGTCCTCATCAGTGATTTGTGCGAAGGCATCAAGACCGTACACTGCAAGAAACACCAGGATTAACCACTTAATTATTCTATGTTGCTTAATGGTTTTATACACCGTAGCATTTTTACTTTATTTCTATCTTCAAATCTCTCCTTTTCGACCAATCAGGCATTTTACTACAATGGTAGGCCTTTTATTTTACTTCTCAAACAGGATGCAGGAGCTTAACAATTTTTGTTTGGCTATTGTAAAGAAAATGGGAGGGAATGGTCTTGTGTTTCGAGTTAGCGGCGTACTTTGTTACAGGAAATCATCGCAGAATCCCATAGAAAACCGATTTTAAAAGTGCCTTTTACTTGAATGGAGATGGTCGAAAATTACCCCTGAATTTATTTCTGAGCTACATCAATTAATGAAATTAATCTGTATTCGTTTTCGCAGATGGAAACAAGCCTTCCTAATCTTCTTTATCAATTTCTTCAGCTTCCTCTTTTTCTTCAGGCTTATCCGTAAACCTTGGTGATATTGGATTTGATAAATATTTAATGACCAAAGGATCAATTTTATCTGACAATGGTGTTTCGGTATTAACAGGGAGATTAATCGATGACCCGTTTGCGTGACTTTCGGAAAGCGTGAGGTAAAACCGGCCAATAAAACGGTCTTCTTTCAGATTGAGTTTCGAAATCTCCTTCAGATTCAAATCATTGTCTTCATTCATAAATTTCCATCGCAGTATGAATGAGTTTTTATTGGTTCCTCCAATATTATTTCGCCTCCCATTGGCAAGAACCACCGTTTTTGTTTCCGACAATGAAATTACAGTATCTCTGGTTTTATTGCTGATATTCGAAAAAACACCATTGTCCCAGTTTGTTCCCAGATTTTCGATATAAAATCCAAGGAATTCGACAGGAATTTTCTGTGAAGGATCGTTTACCCCTCTGAAATACGGGTCAGAAGCCGTAATTGAAAGGTTCCAGTTTTCGGTTGATTCAACACTGAAGTTGATCGCATCCGGTGCTTTTGTAATTTGAAAAAGGTTGTCGTTAACCTCATTTAAGCCAAATTCTATTCGAATTTCAGGATCAACATTTAAAATTAAAACCGATTCAAGCCTGGTTCTAAAATTAGCTTCGATGTTATTCTCCTGAGCAAATCCGGATGAATGAATCAACAACAGCACAATAATATAAAATAAACCAGATGTTTTCGACCGTTTTTTCATTTTCACAAAGTTATCCACTTTTTGTCCGAAAAAAAGGAATACTGCAAAAGCGCCGTATTCCTTTCCAATTGTTCTTAGAAGACTATTTACTGCGCTGTCAGTGTTAAACTGGCTGTTGTGGTAAAAGTTCCGATATTGGCGATGGTTCCGTTGGCCAACTGAGCAAATACGCTCAACGGATTCATGGTGTTTTGCATTGTTCCCATGGTCCAGTTTAAGGTAAAAGCATTGTCTGCGGCGGATCCATCATTGTCACCTAAAGCGTCGATCAGCAACTGAGGTGCAATGGTAATTCCCATTGATGATGCAAGCGTGGTGTATGCACTGGTGACTTCATTGCCAAAAGTATGCACTCCGGTTGCCTCACACCAAACACCAAGGTTATTGATGGGTATGATGGCAGCAGTAGCGCCTTCAACGAAGTTAGGAGCACTAATCTCTAATTTCCAGTTACTGGTTGATTCCATTGTTATTGTTGTAGAACCAACGGCATCGATGCCAAGGTTATAGAGGGCCGGAGTGTTGAACGTTGCTGTTTGATCAGCTCCACCGGTAACATTAAGGTTGAGAACCGACTCGAAAACTACGGTAAAATTCACGACTTCGGTATCTTGAGCAAATACTTTTGCTGAAAGCAAAGTAAGTGTCAGAATCAATATTTTAGTTAAACATTTCATAGCATAAGTTCCAGGTTTATGACAAATCGAAAAACATTACAACCAATAACACCAGGTTTTTAAAAGAATGAACAGTTTCTTGCAGTGTTTGGAAAATGTGTTTTCAGTCGAAAAAAAGGAATACGGGATCCCCCAATCCCCATGTCCCGTATTCCGTTTCAACTGATTTTTTACATTTTATAATGCAGTCAGTGTTAAGGTTACTACGGTTGTAAAAGTTCCTACACTTGCGATAGTTCCGTTTGCCAGTTGGGCGAACAGACTTGTGGCGTTCATGGTGCCTTGCATCGTACCCATGGTCCAATGTAAATCGAAAGCATTATCTAATGCAGCTCCTGAGTTACCACTACCGTTATTAATCAGATCCTGAGGCGCAACAGTAATACCTCTGGATGTTGCAAGGGAGGTGTTTGTGCATGTTACCTCAGTACCTATGGCATGCACCCCGGTAGCCGAGCACCAGACTCCAAGGTTATTTATTGGAATGATTGCGGCGCCAGGTCCGGTAAAATTCGGAGCACTAATTGATAGTTTCCAGATAGTTGTCGATTCCATGGTTACGCCTGTAACCCCCACAACATCAAGGCCCTGATTATAAAGAGCTGGCGTATTAAACGTAGCTGTTTGATCAGCTCCGGCTGTTATACTTAGGTTGAGTACATTTGAGAGAACTGCGGTAAAGTTAACCACTTCGACATCTGTTTGAGCAAACAAATTTGCTGTATGTAATGTCAGCGCCAAAATCAAAATCTTAGTAATAGTTTTCATGATACAATCTTTTTAGTTTGTTTTTAGTACGAATATTAGTTAAGAACAATTAGCAAAAAATCACACTACAAAACTATTGCTAAACACGCCTTGAAACAATAAGCAATGCACTCATATCATGGTGTTGAAATCTGAAATTTAAGTTCATGAAAACTTAATCAGTCTTCATGAAAACTTAGATCGATCTAAGGAATTAATACCCTTTTCGCTTTTATACTATTTTCCCCTTTCGACAAAGTGCTGAGGGAAAGGCTTGTCGAACCAGAAAACGGGTTAAAAATATTTGAGAAAACAAATTGGAACGGCCGTTGCCGAATTACTCGAGGGAAACGATCCCGTTTTTGATTGCGTATCTTACCATTTCGACGGTGGATTTTAAATGCAATTTCTCCATAATATTCTGTTTATGGGTACCCACAGTTTTGGTGCTTACAAAAAGTTGCTTTGCAATTTCTTTGGCAGACTTACCTTCGGCATACAGTTTTAGGATTTCAAATTCACGGTCGGTCAACTCAGGGGCTTTTATGGGAAGGTCTTCGTTTTTACCCAGATAATTATCAATTAAAACCTCGGTAATTTGTTCGCTCAGGTATTTTTTTCCACTATGAACCGTTTTTATTGCCTCAAGGAGTTGATTATAGGTGCTGTTTTTGAGCAAATAACCTGATGCCCCGGCCTCGAGCATCCCTTTAATATAATGTTTGTCGGAGTGCATCGAAAGCGCAATGACTTTCAATTCGGGGTATTTATCATGTAAAATCTGGGTAGCCTCCACCCCATTAATTACCGGCATACCAATATCCATCAAAATAAGATCTGGCTTATGTTTTTCTACCTTTTCAATAGCATCCCTACCATTTTCTGCCCTGGCAACAATTTCAATTTCGTCAGAATTAGCCAGGAGATTAACCAATCCTTCGCGGAATAATTGATGATCGGCGGCGATGATAATCTTAATTCGCATCATTATGTTCATTTAAAGGTAAAATAATAGATACCTTAGTGCCTTTCCGGTTAACGGATTCAATGACCATTGAACCTTGAATGGACTCGAGTCGTTCCTGGGTACTAAACAAGCCAAAGCCTCCTTTGTTAGAGAAACCCTGAATATTATCGTGTTTAAACCCAATGCCATTATCAATTACCGAAATGCAGTATTCTCCCGGGCTTTTGGTAATTTCGATTTTAATCAAAGTGGCTTCGGCGTGTTTCATGATGTTTGCCAGTAATTCGCAAATAATCCGGTAAACAATTATCCTGACATTGGTATCCAGCGAAAGCGCTATCTTGTTACTGTTAAAAACCGTTTTAATTCCCATGCTTTGTAAATGGTCGAGTTTATATTGGATTGCGGCGATCAGCCCAAATTCGTACAAAACCGGTGGGCTTAAATCGTAGGTGAGCGACCTGGACTCCAAAATTGCACTGTTGATCAATTCTGTTGATTCCTGAATCATTTCGTAAACATCCGGCTGAAGGATTTCACTATGAACTGAAGATAATTTTAGGAAGGCGAGTGAAAGGGTTTGACCGATTGCATCATGAATGTACTCAGCAATGCGTTTCCGCTCCTTTTCTTCGGCTAAAGTAAGTTCCAGGTTTAAATGTTTAAGTTTTTTCTGGTATGCCCTGATTTCTTCCAGGCTTTTTTTCAGATCTTCTTCTGCCTGTCGTCTTCGGGTATTATCGTTACAAACCCCGCGAAACCCTATATAGTTATTATCAGCATCAAAAATTGGAAATCCATTAATTGTCAACCAGATTTTCCGACCACTGCTGTGCACAAACAAATACTCATCTCCCATAATTTTCCTTTGATTTTCAAGGACGTCATAAAACTCGTTCTTGATAAATTGCCGGATTTTGGGTAATGAAAAATCAAAAAAATGTTTATGGCCAATAATATCAGCGACAGGATAGCCCAGAATTATTTCGGCGGCTTTGCTTAAATAGGTAAATTTCCCGGTAGTATCGGTTTCCCAGAAGAATTCGAGTGCGTGTGATGAGATTTGTAAAAACCGTTCTTCAGTATCCTGGAATTCTTTTGTTTGTGTTTTAATAATGACTTCCTGCTGATCGTTTTGTTTTCGTAACAAATCCTCGGCACTTTTGATACGAAGCATTACATTGATCAAGGCTAAAAGTTCATAAAGATCAAAGGGTTTCGAAATGAAGGCATCCGCTCCGGCATAAAAACCCTGAGTCCTGACTTTGGAATCATCACCAAGAGCAGAAATCATCAGAATTGGAATTGCTCGGGTCAATTCGTCACTTTTCAGGATTTTGCACACCTCAAAACCATTCAGTTGAGGCATCAGGTAGTCAAGCAGGATTGTATCAGGTAATTCCCGTTTTGCAATTTCGATACCTTCACTGCCTGATTGGGCAAAAAAAACCTCAAAATCAGGAAAATATTGATTAAAGATGGTTTCCAGCATTTTTAGATTCGGCTCGTGGTCATCAATTACCAAAACTTTTTTCTTCTGTTTGGAAATGGTTTTTACGACGTCGGATCGTGTTTCTTGATTAAAATAATCATTGGAGGAGTGGTTATTTAACAATTTTTTACTCATGCTTTTTTTCATTTTAACGCAAGCCTTTTTTGTTGTTAGTTAAATTGCCGACAGAAAAAAGGTATTCATACTACCCGCAAGGCTTAAATCCTCCGTTGCTTAATCAGCATATTTACTGTGCCCGAAAAGTGGACTATTGTATTATCGACAAAGTAAGAACGATGTTAATAACGTAGGTGTCTGATTTCAGCATTTGCTCCAGCATACTCTGGTTATTCATATTCCCTCTCCGGGTTCCCATTTCCCAGTTTAATGTAAAAGCATTGTCGATTCCATAGCCTTTATTAGTTTCTGCGCCTTTTGTAAGAACGGTTATTTCCTCAGCTTCCAGGGCGAGTGGAGTCGTTTTGGCATAGTTAATAATATTGGATCCGTCGTCGAAGTTTGTTCCTGTCGAAACTACTACTAAGCCCACATTATTAAGTTCCATTTGGTTAGTGGGATCATTTTCTCCATAAAAAATGGTTTGGTCAGCCTTAAATTGCAATTGCCAGTCGGCAACCGAACCAACACGAATAAATGTGGATTGACCGGAATTCAGGATTCCTGTTTTGTATTTATCAATGTCATCAAACAAAAACATGACGCTGTACCCCGAAATAATGCTGATTGCAAGCGATGGATTTGGTGGTGGAATATCCTGTGCATGTAAATGAGTAATGTTGATTGCCAGAAGAAACAGAATAAAAACGTGCCTTTTCAACATGGTAACCCCCCAAAATAAATAAGATCTATGGTAAATGACGCGACATTTATTTGATCTGTCTGATTAGTTTATTTTCAATGTATTCAGCCTGTTCTATCAGGTTCCCGTCTTCATCATAGGCAGTCAATATTCCATTAAGCTGACCGTTGGAGTAATACAAATCCAGTCTGACTTTTCCACTTTCGTAAAACTGGACCCAATGACCGTTTTCTTTATTGTTTGCGTAAGACCCCTTAACCCTTAGCTGACCGTTTTCGTAGAAAAACTGCCAGGCGCCTTCTGATACCCCGTTTTTAAAACTACCCGTTTGTTTCAATGCCCCATTTGGGTGATAAACCTTCCATTCGCCCTCAGGAACACCTTGAAAATACTGGCCTTCCAAATAAAGTGAAGAATCGCGGTAGCAGGTTTTCCAGAGACCTTCGCGCTTCCCCTGCGAATATTGGCCGGTTTCATACAGTGTGCCATTATCATAAAACTGCTCCCATTGCCCTTGAATTTTACCCCTGATGTAGTTTCCTTTCATCATTAGTTGTCCGTTTTCGAAATACACCAGGTAAGGGCCGTCGATGTCGAAATTACTATAGGCGTATTCTTTCTCCACATTGCCGTTTTCGTAAAAGGAACGGTAACTACCAAAAAAGTTCTGGTTTTTTATGGTAGCCTTTTCCTTGATCTTTCCTGAAAGATAATATCTTTCATACAATCCAACCAAAAGACTGTCGGTATAATTATACTGGTAGTTTAAATTGCCATTGGGGTAAAATCCTGTGGTGATCCCATTCAACCTATTATGTTCATAATTTCTGGTTTCCTGGATAGCCCCTGACTGATAGTACAAGGTCATTAAACCTGTTAATGAGTCGTCCTGATAATTCCCGCTATTTTTGAGGGAGCCATTGTCATAGAAATTTTCAACAATTCCTTGTTTCAGGCCACGGTCAAAAAAAGCTCTTCTTTTTATAGCTCCACCAGGATAGTATGTTTCCCACAGGCCAACCATTTTGTCATCCTGATGATTTCCGGTCTGCCACAATTTTCCGGTACCATAAAAATATCGGGCCGGGCCGTCACGTAAAGTATCCTCTTCGACAACCTGATAACTGATGATGGATCTGATGACTTTACTATTATTGGAAAAGTAAGTTGTATCAACGAAAGTTGATGGTTGTGCAACAGAAAGCTGAAAAGTCCCACTGATGATAATCAGTGAAAAGAAAATTGTTTTAATCATCTTGCCTGATTACTTCACTTCGATTTCAAGCTCGACGCCTTCCAGGTTATCATTGAACCCGTAATCGAGAATTGCAGTTACTGAATACCGTCCTTTTGCAAGTGGTTTATCCAAAACAAACTCGATTTTTTTACTTGATTCGGGCAGCAGCGAAAACTCTACTGGTTCTGAAGTAATTTCTTCGGCAGTGGCAAGGCTGGCAATGGTGTAATAAACCTTACAATTCAATATTTTATCACCGAGATTTATAACCAGTGATTCATATTTCCGGGAATTGTTTTCCAGGATGGTTTCGGTAAGTTGCTCAATGGTACCTTTAAATAAGGTGTTGCTGGCAGGTGACTGGAAAATAGGTACAGCAATTCTTGCAGCTACATTAATACCCATTTGAACATTTTTATCAATGGCTTGTACGCCCGTTTTTTCCTTAGCCGATTCGACAAATAATACGGCCCATTTGGTCGAATAATTGTCGTTGGGTACCAGCATGGTCACATTTACAGGTGTTGATTCGTTAGGCTGTAGCGTAACAAGTGATGGTGAAACTGTAATCCAGTTGGCACAGGAACGGCTTGTTGTTCCCGGGCTGAAATATTTGGCTTCTCCTTTTTCGTCGGTAAGCCAATCGGCAAGGTTGAAAATAAAGGATTGTTCAGTATTTCCCTTATTTCTAACATAAACCTGCTGTGTCTGAGACGACCCTGGGTTAGTAGCAAAGGTCATCTTTCCGGGTGTTACTTCAAGCTCCTGGGCTTTAACACTCATGCAGGGCAATGAAATAATCGCCAAAAACGTCAAACAAAATGTAGTTAGTTTCATTAGTTTTATTTATTAAATGTTATCAACAATTGCAAAGGTAAAATATTATTTTAGTTTTTTTTCTTTTCAATCAGCTATTTTTCAGTGTGCCAGATAAAAAAGACTGTTTAACAGTGTTTTTTTTCCTTTTGCAGTTCTGAGGTACTTTTATCCGGCAAATTTTATCCATAATTCCGGATAAAAAACCGGGATTGTCCTTTAGTCCTGATTCAGTTAATCTCTGGTTTTATTTGGGTTATTTTATGACATAAAGCTAATCGGTGATACGCACCTTTTGGTTAAAAGTAAACAAATTCGATTCGATATGAGCCACATAATATCCGGCAGGTACATCCACCTGAAACCGAATCTGGCTGTCATTTGTTAAAGGACGTGAATATCTGCACCTGCCAAGGATATCATATAAAACAAACTTTCCGCTGACTTCTTTGCCGGAGTGTTTTACGATGGTGATTAAATTCCGGCAAGCAAAAACCGAAAATGAATTTTCGGGTGTAATCTTATTCTTTATATCGTCTGATGGATTAAAGTAAACATAAAATCTGCCTTTAGCGTTGCCGGGATCATGAAAAAACCTGTAAACCGGGTCATTGGTCAGATTGACAAGGTCGTGTGTTAACCTGTCACTGAGGTAGATTTCATAACCATTATCAAAGTTTGTTGTGTAAGCTATTCCAAGCGAATAAAAACCTGGCGTTCCTGATGTGAAATTCAATTCTATCCTTAAGTTATCGGTGAGTTGAGGTAAAGTGTTAATGGCCAGAAAATTTTTCCCGGCAACAGTACAAATCTGTGGAACCAGTTCGGATCCGCTTGATAATTTCACTGCATCGAGGCCGGCATCAAAGTTAAGCGCCGAACCGCTGATGAACCGGATGATACTTTGATCAGAATATCCGTTACCATCAGCCTGAAAGCAAACAAGCGGTGTTTCAGAATCAGAATTTTTATAAAAATCAGGTGTTGCTGACATGATGCTTTTTCGGGCACGATTGTTTACCTGGAGCGTACCATTCTGAATTGCCTGTACCCAAAATCCCTGATTGGATGGGATGTATTGCGTCCCGCCGTTAATGCCAACAGGCTCCCGCCCGCCAAGGAAAATGGTATAGTTGTTTGCAGCCGGGTTCCAAATGTATTTAGCATCGTTGATTGCTGTTTTATTCCATCCATCTTCTACAAGCCAGTCTAAAGGACTGGGATAAGGATTGCCCACCAGGTTCCATCCTTTATGGTTTTCGATTTCACCGTTTGGAACATTGGTGCGGGTTACCGGAATTGAATATGCTCCAGTATTGAGCGATTCGGCACCTGTTGCGGTGTAGATTACTGTTAAGTCGCTGGTGGGAAGAAAGATATCATAACCCTTCATTAGGGACAACAGGCCGTTGTAAAAAACCCACCCAAATTCCCAATCGTTCAAAATGATGGTTTCGTTGTAATAAAAAACCATGTCGGTGCCCGTATAAACATTACTTCGGGCATTACTTACAGGGGAGGAGGTGTTGTGCCATCCGTCGGACGAAAGAAATCTTTCAACCAAAACATCTCCTGTTATTGTTACACTGGTATTTATGGTTTGATCGGCAAAATGACCTGAAGCTGTGCTATTGGATTTTAGCTGAAGATCACAACCCACATAAAGAATACTTCCTTGTTTTACAGTAATCGAAGAGCCGGGTTGTAGTATCAATTGTGCCAAAAGTACATTTGAAACCAGTAGTATGGTTAACTGAATTACTATTGTTGTGATATGTTTTAGAAAAGGCAACATTTGATATTTGATCAGGCTACTATTTTTGTTTAGGTTCGTTTTTCACTTTCTCCACCGGCACCGAGTTACTTTCCCGTTCATTAAGCGGGGTGAAATTTCGACTCTCAGGAGTATAAAAAATTCCTTTTTCGGGTGGTTGATTGTAAAGTTCAGGCCTAATAAATTTTCCCTTGAGGCTTTCGTCCTTGAATTCTTCCACGAGTTTGCTCTCGGGATATTTTCTTACAAATGAATCATTCCTTTCTGCATACACCACCCAGGAAATCTTTTGATTTGGATTCCCTCCGGAAATGGTAAACCTTCCGTTTTCGTCAATTTCTTCCTTAACATAGAGGTTAGGAGCTGGAGAGCCTATGGGAGTAAGTGTGTACGAAAAATCAATATTAATGGAAATGAAATAATTCGGCATTTGAATCTCTGCTGTTCCAAAGTTATCTAAAACCACTTTGCCCCGGTATAAATTTAGTACTTCGGGAGATTCGATCGAAAAATGTTTTAAAATCTTGTTTTCTGGATCAAGTGGATGATCAATTACAAAGGATTTTGTCCCTGAGGCGCCAGTGTTGCCATTAGAATATAAACCATAACGATTTCCCTGTCCATACACACCATAACCTCTCCCGGCGTTTGCCAAAGCTACCCCTTTAACTCCAATGCCATCCCTGCTAAAACCACCGCCATTGTATTGTCCGAAAACCCCAACTGATGAATTATCAACAAAGTCTGCCCAACCAGCCACACCGGTTCTGTATCCTGTAAATGCACCACCACTGCCAAAGCCATCGGCCATTAAATGATAACCCATGTTATTTCCAGCACCGATGACTCCTGTTCCATTTGTATTTCTTGCTGTGGCAAAAACTCCGTGGTATCCGGCAAAGGCTCCACCGCTCCCTTCAGCCGCAATCGAATATGTTGTTCCATTGTTGCCAACACCTATTACACCTGTGCCTTCAGATGCATTACTTGCTTTGCTATACAAACCATGATAACCAGTGAAAGCTCCGCCGCTTCCAGTTGAAACTGTTGAAACTGTTGTTGCATTATTACCGGCAGCAATAATTCCTATGCCGGTGGCTGCTGCTTGACCCAGGGTAAAAATGCCATCATTCCCATGAGCCGATATCCCGGAGGAATGGTTTGTCAATGTGTAAGCCACTCCATTGCTTCCAACAAACAAACCTCCATAACCAGCAATGTTGGTGTTTTTAGAATAAATTGGATATCCGCTGGAATTTTCAACAAAACTGATCAGGCCGAAAGTGCCGCCATTGGAGTAAATTCCAATATCATCAGAATATGCATTAATGGCTGAAACAGGATCGCCGCTACCTATAACTGTAAATACATCGGCCTCATCAAGCGACGCTGTTGCGCCTATAATAATCTGTCCGTCCGGATCAACTCTCAATCTTTCGGTATTATTTGTGTAAATTGCAAAAACAATACTGTCGGTTGTTCCTATAAAATTAGCACCTGGAATTGTTCCTGCATTACCTGTTGTAGTCCAGCAATCCAGGCTACCACCCTCACTAGTAAACGGTGTCCATTGAGTACCATTCCAATAATAAAAACCTTCCGGTTGAAAAATACCAGAATTATAAATCAGAAGGCCTGTTGCCGGATTATTTATCGGTGCCGGGGCTGCAAGATCGTTAGTCAGCGTAACTCTTGGGATTAAAACTCCTTTATTGGTTGCAACAATATCCAGAGCGGATGAAGGGTCAGGATTGTCGGTTTGAATACCTATTTGCGCAATCCCCCAAGGGGCTGGAATAAGAAAAACCGAAAGAAAAATCAAAAGTTTAAGTAACAATTTTTTCATCACAGGGTACAGTATTATGTTTTAGCTTTTTATAGTATTTTTTTGAGTTTCTGAATTCAATGATCGTTTACCGTCATAATAGTCGGATTAAGCGCATAAAAAACACATTTTCGTTAGGCATCATATTAAGCGGCCCATTATTTGTCTGGCCATTCGACATCATTTCGATATAATCATTACTTTCGAGTTGTATCAGAAATGAAGGGCTTACATGCGAAATCTGTAAATCGGCGGATTGGTAGGAAAATGAATAACAGGCAATATTCGGAAAATAATAGTTCCCGTTTTTCCTTACCCTGATTCGCAAGGTTTTTCTGGTCACTGATTTATTGATGGCACTAAACATAAAATTTAATTCGTAAATTCCTTTTGCTTTTACTGTTATCCGGCTTGGGTTTACGGTGTTCGAATGAATGTAGGAAGCATAATCATGATTTTGCTCAATATTCCAGGGCACTGCCACCGGATTTACAAGATCATTCAGATTAGTCGTCGAACTACTCCCAAGTTGTATCACATGTCTTGAAACTACATTCTTAAAAAAGGTAACTGTAGCTTTATCAATACCCGAATTTTTAACGTTTATGCCACCTTCAAAATTCAATTCATTCAAATTGGCAGCAATCAGCGTATCATTTTCTTCAACATTAAAAGTTACAGTTTGCTGCCATAATGCATTACCACTGGCATCAGAAGCCAATACCCGGTCTTGTACAGGCGAGGTTGTTAACGCGAAGCCATTTACCGTCAAATGATTTACACCTGTAATGTTGCCATTGTCATCGAGAACGACGACAGAATTTTGAAGGAGGTCTCCGCTGTTTCCATCAAAACGAACAATCGCATTATCCGTTGAGGCGGGAGCGCCACTAATTCCTTCTTCGGTAGGTGTAACTAATAATTCCCATTTAGTACCCGACCAAAAATAAAAACCCTGTGGTTGATTGGGGCCGATGTTAAAAACCAACAATCCGTTTGATGGCAGATTAATTGGTGACGGGTTGGTAAGGTCTGTTGTCAGAATCACCCGGGGCGCCAACAGACCTTTATTGGTCGAGGTAATGTCAAGCGCCGCAGATGGGTGTGGTTCAGTTGTCATAATACCCACCTGCCCTACTCCGGATAATCCATGGAATAAGCATAAAGACGCCAATATGAAGCCACGAAAATTCATCATCTCTGCAACCTGTAATAAGTGTTTGATGATCAAATAAAAATGCTGTTTATTTAAGTCGTTACCCTGAAAACAGTCAAAGGTAATTCAAAAGATATTTGAATTCCAAGTTTTTAAGCGTGATTTGTTTTTTACCCGACAAAATCCACTCTTACTTTTGATAAAATCCAGCTCAAAAAACGGACACAAAAACCCACTGAAAATGGCTTGCATCAATGCAAATCAAGGAACAGAAAAGAAATCAGATTCAATTGGAAAAAATAATTTTACGCCTCTTTGGTTTTGGGCATCAAATCAGGGAAATTCTGGTTTACAAACCTGGTTTTTCACGTTTATCGGGAGGAAGAAATAATTGCAATCTTAATAAACCCGGAAACGGATGGGCATAAAAAAAGCCGGAAAATCCAGCCAACATACTTTGAAGGTTCCTCTTTTCGGTTTCCTTCGCCGCGATGATTCACTTTTACTTAGCCTCCACCGCTCTATTTCCGCAACGACTTTTGTTGTCGTTGTTTTCTGGTGCAAAGGAACACCATTCCGTTGAATCCAATATTAAATTCATGTTAAGAATTGGTTATCGTTTGTTAAAATTCAGGTTTGTACATCACCAAAACCATCCTTCCCAGCAAATGTGGTCGCCAAAAACATTATGTAAGGCAACTTCATTTTTAAAAATCCCATAAACCGCCGACCCGCTACCGCTCATCGAAGCATACAAAGCACCGTTTTCGTATAGAGAATCTTTAATAATCCTGATTTCAGGAAATTTCATAAAAACAGTTTCTTCAAAATCATTCTTAAGATTTTCATTCCAGTTTTCGATGGGTGTTTTGATGATTTCCTTCACTGAAAGTTCAGGCTTTCGGGGGACGATTCCAGCGTAAGCATCGGCTGTATTCACATTTACAGCCGGTTTAGCAATCACACCAAAATATCCAGAAAGGTTAATTTCGGCCGGAAGAAACTGGTCGCCTTTTCCGAAAGCAAAAGTTGGCTTGTTTTCGATGAAAAACGCACAATCTGCCCCAATTTTGCCGGCATATTCCTGCATATGCGCAATCGGGAGATTGAGCTCAAATTCCTCGTTAATCAGTTTGATCATAAAAGCAGCATCAGCAGAACCGCCACCAAGACCAGCGCCCAGCGGGATTGCCTTGTGCAAATGAATTTTTACCTGAGGAAGATTAAAATCGTGTTGTAATAAATTCCAGGCTTTTAAAACAAGGTTTTGATCCGGGTTTCCGGGAACCCCGATGCCCGAAGACGAAAATTGCTGAAGGCCATCCTTCGCCACAATCATTTCGAGTGCATCCCGCAAAGGCAAAGGAAAAAAAATGGTTTCGATGTTGTGGTAACCATCGTTCCTTTTTTCGACCACCGATAAGCCGAGGTTTATTTTTGCATTTGGAAATGTAATCATTTTCTGATTTTTATGCTGGCAAATTTACACAGGAATCTGTATTAATATGGATAAAAGGCTAAGAAAGTAGGCAGTCGCCAGTTGCAAGTTGCCAGTCGGCAGTCGGCAGTCGGCAGTGGGCAGTGGGCAGTGGGCAGTCTTCCAATTTTCCATCTTTCCAATCTTCCAAACTTCCATCTTTCCAATTTTCCATCTTTCCATCTTTCCATCTTTCCAATTTTCCATCTTTCCATCTTTCCATCTTTCCATCTTTCCAATCTTCCCCTCTTCCTGTGCTCCTTTCATGCTTTTGGTTGACCGATTTCATTCAATATATAAAATTTGGTTCGCGTCACCTCGTCTCTCTGTTTCTTCTTCTCCCCATCCCATCTTCTCCCCATCCCATCTTCTCCCCTTCACCCTTTCACCCCTTCACCCTTTCACCCCTTCACCCCTTCTCTCTTTCACCCTTTCTCTCCTTCACCCTTCCTCCCCTTCACCCTTCCTCCCCTTCACCCTTCCTCCCCTTCACCCTTCCTCCCCTTCGCCCTTTCCCTATAATTTCCGGTATTTCATAAACCTCCTCCACACCTGAAACCAAAATGGCGCCCATTCCATTTTTTAAAGGAAGTTCGAGATCAACATCAAAACGGTCGCCAATACTGACCATCTGCTGAAAAGAAACTTTATGATGTTTTGCCACCATCTCAAAGGGAATCATGGTGGGTTTTGATTTTCCTGAAATATCAAGCCCGATTACCGGATCAAAAAATGCCTCAACACCCAATGCGGCCAGGGTTCTTTTGCCAATCTTGGTCGAATTGTTGGTAACGGCGGCTAACTTGAATTTTTGGATCAGGATTTTTAAAGTGCTTTGGAGTTTCTCATCCTCAATCAAAAAATCCTCCGGATGGAATAGCTCTTCCCGCCAACGGGCGCTGGTGGCTGTATCCACGCCAAGAACCGCAAAAACGTTACCGAGCGAAAGGTTCCTGCCATCATTTTCCATAGCAAAATCAGCTTTTACCTGCGCAACCTGTTTTGAAACCTGGGTAAAAGAAATTCCCTGATGATCGGCCATCCGCTGCAAAAGCAGCCGGATCTGGGTATCGAGGTATTCCTGGTTGTTGTAAAGCGTCATGTCGATATCAAAAACAAGAACGCGAACATCGGGTGGCCAGCAGTAGATATTCATTGAATTTTGGTTTAGCGCTTTTTGGAAGAATATTTTTCGGTTTAAACGCTTTCTCCCGCAAACCATTGCCTTTTATGGTGAGCTGATCAAAATAAGCCGGATTCGGGTTTCTCTTGAGTTTATCAACAAACAGTTTTGCTAGATACCGGCTTAACGTGAAGCCCTGACCAGCATACCTAAAAACAGGACTAACTTTATCCTGCTTAGTAAAGAGAGTCTCGCAAGTTCGATTATCTCACAAAAAAAGCATGTATTCATTCCGGGCTTATCGTAATGCCTGCAATACATCATTTCTATTGAAAATACTTTTATTGTTTTATCATCAAAAAATATCCATTAATCCATTCCTGGTAAATGAATTACGGATTCACCAACCACCCTTCCCAAACATTTTCCACATCAGGGCTTACCAAGACATCCGGGTCCTGTTCTTTGCTGTTGGTGCGGATGGATTCGATAGAAACTTCACTTTTTATGTATGCGGCAAGGTCGTTGTAGTTTAGATTTCCAGAGGTTTCCTGAAGTTTTTTAAGCAGGAAAAAAGTAAACATTCCATGTTTTTCGGCCTGGTATGGAAACGAAGATTGTTCGCCCGAACTTGCAGTGAAAACTACCATGTTTCCGAAAATAAAATCCTCCTTTGGTTTTACTTTTACCGAACGGGCGGCTAACAAGCCTGAGTTGCGGCCACCACCCGAAAAACAGGCATCGAGGAAAAGGGTGATTTTGCCTGCGCCGGTTTCGGCAAAACGCTTATATAAATCACCCAGTTTTACGCCAGACGTAAGATTTGATGCGGAAACATCAACCGGAATCAGGTAAGCAGATTTTGTTGTTTCATCCGGGAAACCATGCCCGGCATAGTAAAACACGAGTTCAGCGTTCTGCCCGACGCGTTTAAGGATGGCTTCCACCTTGTTGATTTCCTGGTTCATTTTACCGGAAGTGGCATCGGTGGTAAAAAAGATGTTTTTTGCATCAATGCCAAGCGTTTTTTCGGCATACTGCCTGAAAACCGAGGCATCGTTGCGGGCAAAAGCCACGTTCATCTCCGTGTTTAGCCCCGACTGGTAATCGGAATAATCTTCGTTTCCGATAATTAAGGCAAAGCGGTTTGGGTATTTTTTTCCGGTAACGGGAATATTTTTATCCACCACCGACGACAAGGTTGCGGTGGTTATCGAAATTGCTGTGCCTTCATTTTTTACAGCCTGGATGGCAAGTTCGCGTGAAGTAATTTCCTGGTTGATTTCTAACGTGATTTCCTTGCTTTGTCCATACTTCCCGTTTTTTTCGGATAAAACAAAACTCAAAGGAATTTTCTGCGCCGAAAACTCATTGTTTGTTACCAGACTGTAGGTAATTGTTTGTGATTCGCCGGGTTTCAGGGTTTCAAAGTTTAGAGTTTCGTTGCTCGACATGCAAAACATGTTTGCCGGAACCGTCAATTTTAGAGAAATTTTCTCGCCAACGCCCTGCCCGATATTTTGAATAAGAAGATTTACATCGAACGGGCGGCGTTTTTGAATCCGGTCGCCGGCCGAGCTTTGAAGCGTGTAATCCGCGATTATTAGTTTTGGCGATACAAAAGCCCGTGTTACCAACTCAACCACGACAGGGTCGGAGTCAAAACCATTGGGTTCATCCACCGAAACCTGAAAAACAGCTTTGCCGTCGGTGGTGCTCATGTTCGACTGAATTGGAATCTGGATAACCTGGCTTGCGCCTACTTTCAGGTTTTCCAGAGGTTTTGTTTTATCGAAAGTAATGCCGGGTGCGCCGGTGGTTTCCTGCACTTTAAGTTTTAAACCCACGCCTTCGCCCATGCCGGTATTTTTTAACGACATTTTTAAAGTTGCCGTTTCGTTGGCATCCATGGCTGAGTTGCCGTTGGCATCGGTAAAAACGATGGAGGCTTCGTCCATTTCGAGGTACGGCGGTTTGGGTGGGTCTTTGGTGATGTTGAAATTATATTCGGAGCTGCGGCCTTTGAATTCCTGGGCGGAAATATGATGTCCGACAAAAAGAATAATCAGAACGAAAAGTATCTTTTTCATACTCCGCTAATCTATTGGTTTCATTTCGTATTCGATGGTATCGGCACTAAAATCCTGACAATTAGGCCAGGAAATACCGCTAAAAGAGATACGGGCAAGTTTAAAATATCCGGTATTTTTCAATTCTCCGAAAATCCCTTTGTCGAGATAAGGAGAAACATCAAACAACCCTTCTTTGCCGTTCGACAGCCTGACAAACAGCATGAAATTTTCTTTGGGTTCGATTGAAATAATTTTCAACATGGTTTTCTTATTTTAGTGGTTCTATTATAAATAATTGTACACCTTCCAGTGCCAGACTCCAGTCGGCTAAGAGCTCTTCCTGATGAATTTCAATCCAGGCAGCAACAAGTTTCATTTTATTAATTGGCAGTTCGCCAGATAATACCTCGCCGTTATCAATCGCGATAATGGCCTCAAATTCGCCATGAAAAGCGTGAATATGTGGCCGGTGGTGCTTCTTGTTATCAAAGAAGTACATGTAAATTATAATCCCATAAAACATTGATATTGTTGGCATCCGATTTCAATTTATCTTACAAATTTACTATTATTCATTATTTTATTGGGTTTTAAAGGTTTCACCTTTTGAAAAGGTGAAACCTTTATTAATTCATACCTTAGCCCCATTGAATAGCTTCGCATTCAACGGGGCAGGCTCAAAAGGTATGGCCGGAAAAGCACCCTTAAACTATGGGACTAAAACTACCCGAAACCCACCATTACTCCCCCCGATACCGGGACCGCCGTCGAGGCGACCCGACACACGGCAGCCATTGGCACCATAACCCCATTCACCGCCTCGTAACACTCGGCTGGAGCCTAATGATGGACCTTGCGGGTTAGCTTGGCTACTGTTACTGTAGTTGCCATACCAGTCGTTGCACCATTCACATACATTACCAGTCATATCGTAGATACCCAATTCGTTGGCTTTTTTTTGGCCAACAGGATGTGTTTTGTTACCACTGTTGCTACTGTACCAGGCTACCTCATCAATGTTATTGCTGCCGGCATAGGTCGTTGAGCTTGTCGAAACGCCGCCGCGTGCTGCATACTCCCACTCCGCCTCTGTGGGCAACCGGTAATTTTTGCCGGTTTTTTGGTTCAGTTTTTTAATAAATTCCTGAACATCATTCCAGCTTACGCTTTCTACTGGGCAATTATCACATTCTTTAAAATAACTTGGGTTGCTGCCCATTACATTCCACCATTGGTCATGAGTAACCTCGTATTTGCCGATATAAAAATTGCTTAGCGTAACTATGTGGATTGGTTTTTCGTCTTCTTCACCATCATTACTGCCTATGGAGAAAGAACCACCTTTAACAAAGACCATTTCAATGCCCAGGTCGCTGGTGGTTTTGGCCCGTACTTCAAAAACAATGTGGCTGCCGGAGAGTTTTTCCATGTCGGCAAGCACGTTCCAGGTAATTTGTTTGCTATACCCACCTTTTATACCGCTGCCAACATCGCCGGTAACGGAGTTTAAAGGATTCCCCCAGTTGCTGCCGCCATCAGTGGAGCAATACAACAAAACATCATACTTGCCTGAAGAAGCTATTAAATCGTATGAAACTACAATGTTTTTGCCTTGCTGTCGTGCAGTAACATAATGTATTTGCTGGGCAAAAAGGCCAAAGCAGGCAAGAAAAGCAAGAGAAAAGAGGAATGATTTTTTCATGAGGGTACTGTTTTTTGGAAGGGCAAATATATTAAAAAACCTGGTAGGGTTAATCTCTCCTTAAACTCCTTTTCCGTTAAGTCATCGTCTTTCATCGCGAGCCGGTCGAAGTAAGCATGAACATTATTTTCCGGCTGTCTATCCACACAAATTTTGAGTTTATTTTTTACCTTTGTAAAGGCAAATTTGATAAAATTAAAGCCACTAAAAAAGCTTAAAGTTATGAGTACTGTAGAATTAAGAAACTCAATTATCGAACAATTGTCGCAGATAGAAGATGTTTCGTTTTTAAACGCATTAAGAACAATAATTGCTTCAAAAGTCTCTGATAACGTTTATGAATTAAGCGATTTCCAGAAAGAGCGCATCAAGTTGGGAAGGCAGCAGATAAAAGATGGCCAAACCATTTCTAATGAGGATTTACAAAAAGAAATTGACCAATGGTTAAATTCAAAATAAACTGGTCACTTGAAGCCCGGCTGGATTTAATTGATATTCTAGAATATTACCTCAACCGCAATAAATCTGCAACTTACAGCAAAAAGGTAAAAGCAAAAATTAATCTAAGTGTAAAATTGTTATCCAAAAATCCATTTTTGGGAACCAGAACTACTTATGATTCAGTCAGAGCATTGGTTACAGGCGATTATCAAATCATTTATGAGATATTTGACCAAATGATTCTGATCATCATGATATGGGATTGCAGAAGAGACCCAGGGGATAAAATTATTGATCAAAGAATTAAAAGCCAGGAACTTTAGAAAACACCCACAATTCCACTTACGGAAATCCAAAAGACAAAAACTACTGTTAAAACCCCTGAATGAGCATCAAAGCTTATTAGGGGTTGCAACTCAAAAAAAGTTCTACTTAAACGCCCTCTCCAACAGCCCGTCACCTTTCATGGTTAGCCTGTCGAAGTAAACCGGAACCGGGTTTCCCAGAAGCTTGTCAACATACATTTTGGCAAGAACTGGCCAAGCATAAAGCCCTGACCGCGCATGCCAATGAAAAGCCCAAGATCGGGATCGAGAACCATGCGAGGCTCAACATAATAACCGGCCCATACAGCCTGGAAGCCAACGGAGAAAAGTGCTGAGAATGGGATAATATCGAATATATACCGGTTTTGCCGTAACTATTGCTAAAACACACTTTTGAATTAAATTTGTAGTTTTGTAAGAAACAGGAATTATGATAACAATTGAAAAAAGTGAGGTAGCTAACTGGCTCTTGCTCTCATGCAAATCCGAACATCGCAAGGTGAAAGAAAAGATTGATTTGTTTGTGCAGAAGTATAATCAGGCTTTTTCTGATTTTGAATTGGAAGTGAAAAATGCTGAACAGGAAAACTTCGGGAAATGGGATGATTATATCGAATGGAAGGCTTATCAACAATCCTGCAGCAATTTAAAACATAAAATAGCTGAAATTGAAAAAGGGCATTTTACAGTTTCTTGAAGGTAACAGGTCAATCAGCTCCTTTGAGATTATTGACTTTCGTCAATCATAAACACAAAAAATCAGGTGTGCTCCAAGCCATGAAATTACTTTGGAGGAGGTTATCATATTTATTGAAAATGAGATAACAAAAAGATAAGGGACTAAATTTCAAAGAATCACTTTGTCAACCTAATACTTTTATTGTTTTATCATCAAATAATAGTCGTTAACCTATTCCTGGTAAATGAATTACGGATTCATCAACCACCCACCCCAAACATTTTCCACATCAGGGTTTTCCAGAGACACCGCTGATTTTATGCCAGTAATTTTGCGTCGTTTAAACCCTCGCCTCTTGCTCTGGAGCCAAATAAAATGATTTCAGCACTATTGTCTTCTTTTTCAATCGAAAACTTTATTTGTGACAATATTTTGTCTTGTTCGCTCAATTACCCGCAAATTTGGAGGATTTATGCTTGAGGGGCAATGTTTTTTCTATTTCTACTTAAACGCCTTCTCCAACAGCCCATCGCCTTGTTGCCGAATATGCCTGAATCCAGTTACCCATGAATTAATCAACCAACATTTTGTGATAAATATTTACTTTTGTGATAACGAAATCGTAATAAAATGGAAAGCAAAAAAATAACAACCGTTATTGATCCGATTGATGAAAAATTATCGGACGAACAAAAAGCTTTTTTTAGTTATGCTGCAAGCTTAAGCGGATTTGATAATCTTGGCGACTTTTTGATTTTCTCTGCTCTGGAAAAAGCATTACAAATTATAAATACCCATAATTCGTTTTTGGCATCAGACAAAGACAGGGAAGTTTTCTTCGATGCTTTGATGCGTCCGGCATTGCCAAACAAAACCCTTTATGAAGCTTCAAAAGTTTATCAGAATTATGTAAACGAGAAATGACCTACCTGACAAAACCATTGGATTCTTCATACATTAAAAAGAATTTTTCATGTGGGATAAGTTTGCTTGATGATTATTTACACAAGCAGGCAAAGCAGGATATGAAGAGAAAATTGACAGTTTGTTTTGTCCTGGCTGACGAAAACCATGAAATAAAAGGGTATTACACGCTTTCAAATTATACTATTCCATTGGATGAAATTCCGGAAAATTTAAAAACGAAAATGCCAAAAAGTTACACAAACCTACCAGTAACTCTTTTAGGCCGGCTTGCAACAGATGAGCGTTTTAAAGGGCTTGGCTATGGTAAACTATTGTTGCTGGATGCCCTGAAAAGAAGTTATGATGTGTCTTGTAAAAGCATTGGCTCGATGGCTATTGTAGCCGACCCTATTGATACCGCAGCAATAAGTTTTTACACAAAGTATGGATTTATTCAATTGCCCGAAAGTGGTAAAATGTTCGTTGCAATGAAAACTATTGAACAGCTCTTTTCATCTAAATGAGCAAAAATCAACAGCAGGGTGTTTGTAGTGATCTTCCTAAGCGCCTTCTCCACGTTTATGAATTAAGTGATTTCCTAAAAAGGCGGATTGAGTTGGGCAGGCAGCAGATAAATGACGGCCAGACAATTTCTAATGATGATTTCCAAAATGAAATTGACCATTGGTTACGTTTAAAATAGACTGGTCGCTTGAGGCTCGTCTTGATTTGTTTGATCTTCTTGAATATTACCTCAACCGCAATAAATCAGTTTCTTGATTTCCATCAATAAACCTTCGGTAGGCTCGATAAGAGGCAAAACTTGTTCTTCTGTAAAATCAAACAAATCCCCATAATCCCCTTTTTGCTGCCAGTCGAATAATTTCGAGTACAATTTCCCAAACTCTTTGTGGATTTTTCCCTCTTTAATGAATTTCAGATTAAACCGGCTTCTTGTTCCATCATGCGTTAATCCGTCATAATCTTCGGTTAAAAGCAGAGCCATAACTGCATAAAAAGCAGCATAGTACAACCTGTTGATACAAGCGTTCCACCGCTGATTTTGCGCCAGCAATTTTGCGTCGTTTAAACCCTCAAATGATTTTTCAAGCCGATATTTGATGTAGTCGTTTTTTGTTTGCTCGTTCATAAACGAATTCCTTCCCTGGTCACACTGTTAAACAATGGCGAGTACTTAAGCTTATTAAGCCAATAATCTTTTGAATAAACGATGGGTGATATTATTTGACCTATTTCCAATTCGATGTCGTAAAGATTATTCCTGAACCGGTCTTCTGCTTCTGTGGTTTTAACGTTGTCAATTAAAACAAGAATATCCCAATCTGAAAATGGTTTATTGTCTCCTCTTGCCCTTGAACCAAATAAGATGATATCAGCGGTTGAGTCCTCTTTTTCAATCGAAGACTTAATTTGTGATAATATTTTGTCTTGTTCGCTCATAATTACCGGCAAATTTAGAGAATTTATGCTTGAGGGCAAAGGTTTTTCTATTTCTACTTAAACGCCCTCTCCAGCAACCCATCTCCCTTCATGGTAAGCCTGTCGAAATATACCGGAACCGGGTTTCCCATGAGTTTATCAACATACATCTTAGCGAGATATTGGCCAAGCATAAAGCCCTGGCCGCGCATGCCAATGAAAAGCCCAAGATCGGGATCAAGAACCATGCGAGGCTCGACATCATAGCCAGCCCAGACAGCCTGGAAGCACTTCATTTTGAGGTTTTCTGCACCCAGACAGGGCAATCAATACACAAACCTTCGGCTTTTTCATGGGCTTTTTTGAAATGAATTTCATAATCAAATCTTGGATTGGCGCATTGCCGGACAATCCTAGGGCGTAAAATTGCCGCGTCAGGATTATCCAAAATATCTGTTATTACAGCGGTTCGGCCAAACTTACAGGTTTTGCAGGTTCTGAATTTTGGATTTGTCCAACATTTACAAACTTTTTCGTGCCATAAACAATAAGATTTACTCGAGTAGGATTTTCCGCAATCAGCGTAATACCTGGTAACCTTTTTTACTATCATAATTTTGAATACAATTTTTATATCATGTTACATTTAACCTGTAAAAAGTCCATTAATCCTTTTTCAGGTAAACACTTTCCTAAAATTTAAATAGATCAACGGTGTCAACTTTAAGAATTAATCATGCTTACCCAATGCGAACCCAAACGCACTCAAGATTAAAAAATTAAACATTAAAGATGACTGGTTTTTAGAAGTGAAATGAGATGCAAGGGTAGAAGCCGAAAGAATACAATACAATTTCCCATGATGATTTTCAAAAGAAATTAAGCAAAGGTAAAAACTCATAATAAATTTACACAAAATGGAATTCCGGTAACTGCCGACAATCAAATTTAATGAAATAAATTCATATTTGCTAAGGTTTACATGTTTGTAATCACGGAACCTAAAAAATAGATTAATATTCATTACTAATATTTTCTTCGGTTTTCAAAGTATTGTAAAACAATTATGTGTTGAACAACTAAAAATAGTATTATTGCTATGAATTATCGGATAACATCTTTTGGTTTTCTATTACAAACCGTTCACCAATTTCCGTAAATTTATAGGAATGTTCGTCAAGAATTAAACCAAAACAATTATTATCCGGTTCAATTCCTTTCGCTTCAATTATTCCTTTCATGGTTAATGTTTTAATCGCAAGCCGAAGAGCAAGACTATTAACACCTTTTTCTTTAGTTTTCTCCTCTATAATACTAAATGATAAAAAGGCATTAGTTAAAAAGATGTTTTCTATCAACAATGAAATAACTTCTCTTTCATCAGGTGAAAATTGATTAATTTCAAATATAGATAACAAGATTTGATTCTCTTGTTTAGATAATAATAATGCTTTTAACTTGGCTGTAATTTTTGTTTCAAGTTCCTGAAAATCACTTTTTGAATTTGCGGAATATTTTATTACATGTTTGTGTTGAATGTCAAAAGGATACTTTTTTTTCCTCCCCTCTTCGCACGATACCATCACAACATCTTTGTTGCATGCATTTGCAAATCCAAGTTCATACCAGACATTTGGATTATTTGTTGTAATTTCAGCAAAACAGATCCTTGATTTTTTTATTTTATTTTCAATGGTAATAATCGGAATCCTTACTCCTTGATCGTTATCAACACGATATGCATTTAGCCCTGCATTTTTTATTGCCGGTTCAAATGTTTCGAAATATCTCTTATCATATTTTTTATCAAAAGGCTGTATTACAAAACAATATTCCATTAGTAATAATTATTTGTTTTTACACTTTTACTATTTTTAAATACATCTTTTATTTGTTTTCAACCAACTATTTATTGTACAATAAAAGGTCAAGAAAAAAATGAATTTATTTATCTGATACAATCCTAAAGCCAATTCGATTCCTTCGTTCATTAAGTAATCCAGAAAACCTTCGTGATGATCTACAGTAGTGTGCATCATGACACCAGCTACCACCACGAAATACTTTTGAATATCCAGAAGATGGCCCTTTTGGGTTAGATACTATTTCGATTTGATATTCTCCATACCAATCATTGCACCATTCTGAAACATTCCCATGCATTTCAAATAGTCCCCAATCATTTGGAGGATAACTTCCAACGGGCATTATTTTTCCTAAAAACCGACTTCTTTCAAAGTCATTGTATGGATAATGACCATTAAAATTCGATTGATCAGAATTAATACTATCCCCAGTACTAAACGGTGTCAATGAGCCTGCACGGCAGGCATATTCCCACTCAGCTTCTGTAGGAAGTCTACAGCCTAACCATTCTGCAAAGCTAAAAGCATCTATCCATCCAATATGAATAACAGGATAATTATAATTTGAGTGAGACCGTTTGTTGCCATTTTCATCGTATCGCCAGTTTACATTCTGAAAAGGAACGTAATCCCTATTAAGTTTCAACATCGATCCTCTATACCCGCCAGCCCCTTTTTCGGCAATTGTTTTATAGCCCGTATCTTCAACAAATTCATTAAACTGTTCAATTGTTATTGCATATTTACTCATTTTAAACGAATCTAAGGTAACAAAATGTTGTTTTTCATCATTACCTCTTTCGTTCTCAAAATGATCACTTCCCATAAAGAATTCACCGGAATGAATTTGAATCCATTCGATACCGGGCATGGTTTTACCACATAAAGAACAAATGCCATCAGACCATTTGTGAGAGCTTAGTCTGGTTTGATTACAATACAGGCATTTATTGCAGTTTTTCGACCAATCATGATTTTTACCACTTGTTTCATTACATTTCATGCAGAATTCGCAATTTTCCGAAAAATCATGGTTACAAAAATCCTGATTAGTATAAATTTTGTAATCTGTTTTATTAAAATTTGATGGTTTTACAATTCTAAATCCCAAATCATCCTTCATTGATAATGGATCATTTGCAGTATAATAATAAGACTTACAACTATTTATGTCACTATTCCACCCACCCCCCATTCGTATTCTATAAAATCCGGACTCATGCCCTTGAGGATTAATAAGAACCATTTTATTTTCAGAAGGATGATCAAACATATCACGACACCATTCAATAATGTTTCCATGCATGTCATATAATCCCCATTTGTTAGGCAAAAATGAACCAACAGGAGTGGTTCCCTTTATTTTTTTTTCATAATTTTCTTCTAAAAAATTCGCAAAGTCATGTGTTAATAATTCACCAGTGCTAAAAGGTGTATTAGTTCCCGCTCTGCAAGCATATTCCCACTCAGCGGCAGTTGGTAACCTACAATCAATCCACTCCGCAAAATCAGTTGCATCATACCAACTAACATTAATAACAGGTCTTTTTCCCCTACCCCACCCCAAATCATTTGGCTTATCCCTTCCAGTAGCTTCGCAAAACAGGTCGTATTGTTCAAATGTTATTGGAAATGTACTTATTGGAAATGCACTTATTGTAACATTATAGGTTTTTGGCGCACCTTTATTTATTTCCATAATAGAATTGTTTTTAAGGAATTGTCCTTCAGGTAAATCAATCCAATTTAGGGATTCCAAAAGAGCTAATTTTAAATTCATAATTATTAATCATGTGTTATTAATAGATTTTAGCGTGTTTTTTTACGTAATAAATACAATTCATTCTTATAGTCTCAGCATGAAACCAACATTGTTTTTTGCTTTATCGTATTTAATTAATGAGAATTGTGATGTCGGGGATTCTAAATATGAAATAAATATAGAATCGCCAAAATTTTGTAAAATCATTTTAATGATTTGTGATCTAATTTCAAATCCCCTTTGATATATTATCGGTGATCCAATCCAGGATTCAAAAATCGTAAGAACCAAATCAGCATATCCACAAAGATCATTGTCAATTAATCTGCCAAATTTCAAAACATGATTAAAACAAAGACTTTGCAAAGCATAACCAATATGTTTTTCATCAATTAATGGCACATTTTTTAGGTAATCAATGGCACGTTGAAAGTCATTTAAATAATCATTGAGATTAGAATACGCGAATCTTTCTTGTGAAGGGTCACTTGCTTTTCGTCTAAACTTATCTTCACGCCTTACCGCATTTGCAATTGCATTATAATCTAATGTGACTTTCATTTCTTTTCCATGCAAGACAATATCGATAATTAATTGATTGTTGTTTAAAATTTTGTAATTCATAATTTGTTATTTTAAATTTCTTATTAATAAACTTTTCTACTAAACAGATCATACCATTGTAGGAACAAGATTAAACGATTCTATTGGTAATTCAAATGATTGTTTTAGCTTTTTGTCAAAAAACTTCATTTGAAGACAACACGAACATTGTGTTATTGACAATGTAAAATCTTTTTCAAATTCATAATCTTCAGGAAATTCATTTGAATTATTATCAATTTTTATTTCAACAGGAGAAATAAAAAGATTTCCGACAAAGCTTTTTTTATAAAAAACATTAGTTTCATGAGAATTGAATCCAACATTCATTTCCCTGCAGAAATCATTCTTAATTGTTTTGAGTGGAAATTGAAAAGATTTGGGGAAAAATAATTCAATAAGAACTCTTTTACCATTGTATTTATTAATATCATTAATGTATTCAATAGAGTATTCTTCTAAAGTATTAAAGAAAGTACTTACTCCTTGGCAAATTCTAAGGGTTTTCAATTCAAAATTTGCCGTATCGGAATTATTTAAATCAGGAAGGCATAACCCCTTTAATGTTTTTATTATATCTTCAATTCCAATTAGCATATTCTTGCCTTCATGATGTAGGGTATTAATGAACTGGTTGTGTTGAGCGGGCTCCTGACCCCACATCATAAATCTAAAAGAATCTGAAACAGTGTCTATTAATTCCCATGTCTGTTTAAAGATTTTAGCATCATTGATACCAATGCCTGTATTTAATTCGGTGGCATAAAAATTAATTGTAAAGAAAACATTGTTCTCAAAATTGCAAATGTTAAATCCCGCATTGGGATTGTTCAATAAATCGTTAAATTGTTTTGTGTTTAGTCTTTTCATTGTTATTCAAAATTAATTGTATTTAAGAGAGCAAAATCTTGAAGTATGTCCAACATTGTTTTTGGAGCGTCCTTTTTTTATTGAAATTATAAAGTCCCATGGTTTCAAATTTTATTTTGTGATTTTTATTACACTATAATATCTTAAGTAAAAAAAACAGCGCGGCCAATTACCCACACTGTTTCTGTGGCCCGACCAAGAGCCCGATAAACGAATGTGAAGCAACGACCACGCCTTGACGTGGCATCTTGCTTTTTTTCCCGTTTATCTATTGAAATTTGGTCGGTTTCAGAAACAGAATTCAGCTAAATGCTATGTTTTATATTTCTTTAAATCTACATTATTGTAATATTTTGTTTCACAAATCTATTTGTTTAATTATCTGGTAAAAGTAGAAATTAAATTTTCTCCAAATCAAAAAAAATCTTTAATGTTTTTCCTATTAATTTACAAACTATTAGCGCTGTTAACCACAGATTTTCGGTATCATTTTAGAATATTCAACCTACTTAAACGCCCTCTCCAGCAACCCATCTCCCTTCATGGTAAGCCTGTCGAAGTAAACCGGAACCGGGTTTCCAAGGAGTTTATCAACGTACATTTTGGCAAGATACTGGCCAAGCATAAAGCCCTGGCCGCGCATGCCAATGAAAAGCCCAAGATCGGGATCGAGAACCATGCGCGGCTCAACATAATAGCCGGCCCAGACAGCCTGGAAGCCAACGGAGGAAAGTTCGGGGAGCCAATCCACAAAGATTTCAGACACGATTTCGAGGAATTCTTTGGAATTGATTTTAATGTTTTTATCGGTTTCCATGGGGTCAATCTGCGGGGAGGCGCAGCCAATGACCTGGCCGGTCTCGCCAAGTTGCTGACCGTAAACAGCGACAAAACCTTTGTATTTCCGGCGGTCGATCATCATGGGCAACGGAACACCATTTTTGCCCATAAACGGCAGGCGGCGGGTGATGAAAGCCTGGTGTTTTACAGGATAAATGCCTGTTTCGGCTCCAACCTTTTTGGCAAACTTTTCGCCCTGCGGTCCTAAAGCGTTGATGAATATTTCGGTTTCGTACTCGATATATTCTTTGCTGTGCGTTTTTACCAGCACAAAATATTTCCCGTTTTCTTTCCGCAAATCAATCATCTCGCAGTCTTCCATCACCTGCCCGCCATTTTCGATGCCGATCTGGCGGATGAGGTCAACCACACGGCCGGGCGTGGCCTGCCAGCAGTTGTGAGTAACGAGCGCGGACTGGTAAGTTTTGAGGTTTGGATTGAAAAACGGTGAAATCTCCTTCTGGAAATCTTTGGGTTCGATCATCACGGCATCCGACCAGGCCATCGAGGCTTCGAGGGCTTTGTACATGGCTTCGTCGTGGGCAAAAGTTACGTAATCAATCGGGCGGTAATCGATGTTGCGGATGTTTTGAAGGTCTTTAAAAATCTGAAGGTTCTTTTCGGCGATGTCCGAAAGTTCGGGGAGGCTGAAATTGGGACGGCCTCCGGCGATGTTGCGCCACGAAGCGCCGCGGCCGTAATTTACCAAAACCGGTTTTAATCCTGCTTCTGCCAAATATCTGAACAAGGCGCTTCCGCCAATACCACCACCGGCAACCAGCGATTTCACTGCCACTTTGCGGGGTTTATCGCCATTTGTGCTGATGATAATTTTTTCGTGAACCGTCCGTGGGTAAAGTTCGCCCATCGAAACCTGGTTTGAGAGCGGGCCGCGGGGCGTTGGTTCGCCAACGATCGAAATGCCTGTTCCGGCCAATGTTTGCTTGAGGCGTTTGATGCAGCGTTTTCCGCGGCAAGCGCCCATTCCGAGGCGGGTGGTGTGTTTGACTTCATCAACGGAGATAAATTTCCGTTCACCGATTACGTCAAGAATTTCCTTCAACGTAACATCGTCGCAGTGGCAAACATAGGTTTCGGTTTGAAGATCGATATGGTCAGGTTTAAGTTCGACAGGCTCCGGATAATTTTCCTTCACAATAAAACCGCGGACTTTTATCAAATCTTCACCGTGAATATCGAGCGATTTTACACGGGCGATGTTGGTTTTATTTTTCTTAAAAAGAACTTTCTCGATGATGCCTTCGCCGAGTTTTTGGCCATTATTATCAACCAGGAAAACTTCGGATTTTTCCTGAACGCCGTATTCGATTGGCAGGAAAAGCCAGTCTTTTTTAACGTTGTAGCCAAAAATGGCAAGTCCGGGGCATTGGTAAACGCAGTCCATGCAGCCGATACATTTATCGAAATCAATTTTGGGAACCGTGCTGGTGGAGGTTTTGGTGATGGCTCCGTGCGGACAGGCAAATTCGCAGGGGTTGCAGGCAAATCCGTACAGGCAGTCAATCGTTACAAAAGGTTTTGCTTCCATCCGCTCCTTGACAGGAAAAAACGGATGTTCGATTACCCTGACGGGGTGCTGCTGCGAATCGATATATTCTTTGGAGATGGCGAGATAAGCGTCGTAATCGTAGCGGATGCCAAGGTCTTCAAAAATTTCGTAGGCCACTTGTTTGCCACGCAAAACTGCGCTTGTTCCTTCGCCAATCCTGACGGCATCACCGGCGCCGTAAACATTCCTGCCAAAAATTTCTTTTCCTTTGATGAGCAACTGGTCGTCCTGGACGAGGCCGGTGCAAATATTTATCGCATCAATTCCATCAATCACCTGCTCGGTGCCGGCGATGGGTTTAAAGTTTTCGCAGTCGGCAATAACAGCGCCTATAATTCCTGTATGATCTTCGTTAGGGATGGCTTTGAGCAGGATTTTGGAGGTCATCACAGGGATTCCCAACCTTCGCACCCGGTTGGCCTGAACCGGAAAACCACCTTCGCGCGGCATGGCTTCGATAATGGCTTTTACGGTGGCTCCTGCCTGCATCAACTGGTAGGAGGTGAGATAACCGATATTTCCGGCGCCAACGGTAAGCACGTTTTTCCCGAGAAGGGTAAATTCGCTGTTCATCATTTTCTGGACAACAGCAGCGGTGAAAACACCGGGCAAATCATCATTCTCAAAAGTTGGCATAAAAGGCACTGCCCCCGAAGCTACCACCAGAAATTCGGTGTCGACATAATAAATTTCGCCGGTGCTAATGTTTTTTACGGCCATCCGTTTTCCATCTAAAATATCCCAAACCGACGAATTCAGGAAAATCCCGGTATGATCTTCCCCGGCAAGGGTTTGGGCGATGTCGAAACCACGCATCCCACCAAATTTCTTCTCTTTCTCGAAAAAGAAAAACTGGTGCGTCTGCATCAAAAACTGGCCGCCAATTTTATCGTTGTTATCGATTACAATATTCCTGACACCGTTTTTATTCAATTCTTCGCGGCAAGCGAGGCCAGCCGGACCTGCGCCAACAATCACCACCTGTGTTTTATAAACATTGATGGCCTGGTGGTGATCAACCACGTCAGGCGTTGGTGTATAGTCTTTGGGGATTTCGCTGACTTCTTTAACGCCATCAACTTTGGTGATACAAATTCGTTTTATGCTGCCATCAACGAGCATTTCGCAGGCGCCACATTTCCCGATCCCACATTCGAGGGAGCGGTTCCGGTCGCGCAAACTGTGGCTGTGCACCGGAAACCCGGCCTGGTGAAGGGCTGCAGCAATGGTAAATCCTGTTTCACCTTCAATGGTCTCACCATTAAAAGCAAAGGTTACTTTTTCGGCATTAGGAACTTCAAGTATCGGGTGCGTGTTGATTTTGTACATCTTAGCTAAATTATGTTGAAATATTTTGATAAAATTTCCTGTTAAAAAATTAACAGCAAAAGTATTTCAATTAGGATAATTGGATGAATGAACCGGCACTTTTTATTGGTTCAAAACGGGTTTTGTTGGAAAATGTAAGAAACTACTTTTGTGCCTTGGCAATGAAAAAGCCACGATTCCGGGTCGTGGCTTTACTGAATTAAGGAATACTATTTCGGTAGTTTCATGACGATCCCTTTATCCGCCGAAATATCTCCGCCAATCCCAACAACAGGCTCCTTGCATTTTATAAAACCACGATGATTTTCATAAATCTTATGTTACGATTTCACACATCAAATCCTTCAACTTTTGCAGTTGTTAAAAACTGAATTGTTTCATAAAGCATGGCTCATCATATATAAAAAGCTATTTTTGTGGAAAATTTCAAACTTAAAATTATTTTCTGATATGAAGATTAAACATCATTTTTTGGCACTCCTTATCGGGCTGGCTTTTACTGCTTTTGCCTGTAATATGGGCACTACACGGGTAACCGAGGAAACACTCCCTCCGGGAACCCACAAAGTGGTTGTTGATGACATTTTGCACACCTCAACCTACACTTACCTTAATGTTGAAGAAAAAGGAACTGCATTCTGGATTGCAATTCCGAAAAGAGAAGACCTCCAGAAGGGCAAAACGTATTATTATTCCGGAGGTTACGAAATGCCAAATTTCCAAAGCAAAGAATTGGACCGTACTTTCGAAACACTTTATCTTGTTCAGGAAGTTACCGAAACTCCTGAAAAAACCGGTGATATCATGCAAACCCCTCGCGAAAGCGGTAAAAGGACACCTATGCAGGAGGAAGCTTTGAATATTAAACCTGGAGCAGGTGAAATTTCAATTGCTGATCTGTATTCTCAAAAGGCTTCGTATGCCGGGAAAACCGTTAAAATCAGAGGTAAAATTGTTAAGTACAACGCAGGCATTATGGGCAAAAACTGGGCACATATTCAGGATGGCTCCAAATTTGAAAATTATTACGACCTTACAGTTACCACCATGGATAATTTAAACCCTGGTGAAGTTGTGGTTTTTGAAGGCGTAATCAGCCTGGATAAAGATTTTGGCGCTGGTTATACTTATGAAGTGATTATGGAGGATGCCAAAGCGACTCCTTCAACTAGTTTGTAGCACTTCGCTTTACGGCAAAGTTTTCGCCAAACACCACATTTTCGTTTTCCTCAATCGTAAACGGATAGTAAAACACAGGGATTTCTTCGGATTCCCTGTGTTTTATGTCTATGGCAAATGCATCGGTGGTGGTGTTTTCGTCTAATTTTATCCTGACTTCATAAACCAGGGCATAAGCTTTTAACTCACCCGCATTAAATTCCTCCTCAAAAACGGCAAGCAGCTTTTCGATAATTTCGCCATTGGACGGGATTTTTTTAAGATCAATTTCATACTCCCGGTGGCTTGATCGGCCAGCAGCATCCATGCTTGCCCCAAAAGGAAACAGTTCACCTGTTTCCATTAATAAATCAGCAGCATAGCCGTGGCAATGGCTGAGTAATTCCTGAACTTCAGTGTTTGTTATCATATTTTTTAGTTTTGTTTTATTTGCATGAATGATTCTTATTGGCTGGAAGTCCGAAGTCGGAAGTCCGAAAATACCTCATTAGAACAATTTATCTTTTTGAAATTTAAATAGTTGTTTTTGACATTACGCTTTTTACTCCGGTCTTCCGACTCCCGACTTCCTTCAATCCCTGCCTTCCCATTCATTATAAAACCTTTCGAGATAAATTTCCATAAAGTGATGCCTTTCTTCGGCCATTCTCTTTCCTGTCGGCGTGTTCATGAGATCTTTTAACAAAAGCAGCTTCTCATAAAAATGGTTGATGGTTGGAGAAACACTGTTTTTGTATGCCTCTTTTGTCAAAACCTGGTTTGGCGGAATTCCCGGGTCATACAGCGGGCGGTTTTTAAATCCACCATAATTAAACGCCCGCGCAATGCCGATGGCTCCAATGGCATCAAGGCGGTCGGCATCCTGAACAACGTCGAGTTCCTCCGACTGGAATCCGGCATTTTGGAAGCTGTTTTTAAAAGAAATATTGCGGATAATTTTGTCAACATGGTCAATAATCGCTTCATCAACGCCTTGTTTCTCCAAAAATTCCTTTGCCAGTTCAGGCCCGATTTCTTCATCACCATCATGAAATTTCGGGTCGGCGATGTCGTGCAAAAGCGCTGCAAGCTCAATAACAAAAAGGTCTGCACCTTCTTCGGTACCAATTTTATTAGCCAGTTTCCACACCCGGTAAATGTGCCACCAATCGTGGCCACCTTCGGCACCAGCTAGGGTTTGGCGGACATATTCCGAAGTTTTTCGAATAATCTCTTGCTGGAAATCTGATAAAATCATAATTTAAATTGTTTAAACCAGTCAGGTTTTGAAAACCGCTCCGTGGCTTTTTGCATGTACGGAGAAATCGCTAACTTTCCTGTCGCGCCACACAAAAGCCTGAATTAAAGTTCAAAATTTTGCTTCACAACCACCGCTGTTTCAAAACTTTGGAATTACAAAGCCAGAATTACAGCCTTTATTCATAAAGTCGTGCCTCAATGTCCATTTGTTGATGCAGAATTCTGATAATTTCAATCGCTTCATTTTTCCAATTAATTTTGTAAAACATGAAATGTGATTTTATCCGGGAACGAAAATACCCTTTTCTCACTTTGCTAAAGTCAGTTCCTGATTTTGGATTTTCAGAGAGATATTCTATTTCATCCATTATCAGGTTGAAATATCGGTCTGCTTGTTCAGGTGACCAATTTTCAAAGGTGTAGCGCCAAATGTTTTCCAAATCCAAACTTGCTTCCTTACTGATATTATATTTCATAATTCAGTCAAATGTTTTTGATGAAGATTTTTCAAAAAAGCTGTTCGGTCAAAATCTTGTATTAAACCTGATTTTTCGCCTTTTTTTAATTCTTTAATAAGTTCAGTTTTTTTTGATTCTTCATGTTCAAACATTCTCAAAGCAGCTCTTACAACTTCACTTGCCGAAGAGTATCTTCCTGATTTAATTTGCTGATTGATAAAATCATCAAAGTAGTTGCCTAACAAAATAGATGTGTTTTTTGCCATAACATATTTTTTTTCAAAAATACCAATTCTTGGTATAATTTTGAGTTAAAATTTCAGATATTCCTTGAAAAATATTGGCTACCAGAGAGGTTTCTGTAATTACCTGATCTCGCTCCCATTTACAAAACCTTCCGGAGGCGACATAAATCCAAGCGTTCCATCGGAATTTTCGGCCATCAGGATCATGCCCTGCGATTCGATGCCTTTTAATTGTTTTGGTGCAAGGTTTACAAGTATCGATACCTTTTTCCCGATGATGGCTTCCGGCTCAAAATATTCGGCTATGCCCGAAACAACGGTTCTTTTGTCGATTCCAGTATCTATTTTTAGTTTCAGAAGTTTTTTGGTTTTAGCTACTTTTTCGGCTTCGATGATGGTTCCCACGCGGATATCCAGTTTTGCAAAATCATCGAAGGTGATGTTTTCGCGCGCCGGCTTTGCAGTAAAAGCACCGGCAGCATTGTTGATTTTGGTATCTAAAAGCTTCTGCACCTGCGCTGCGATGGCCTCGTCCTCAATTTTCTCAAACAGATATTCCGGATTTTTAAGCAAAGTCCCTGTTTTTAAGATTTCAGCATTTCCGGCATCTTTCCATTTCAGGGTCTCGAGATTCAGCAAATCAGCCAGCCGGTGAGCTGTAAAAGGCAGGAATGGCTCTGCCACAATAGTGAGATTGGCGCAAATCTGAAGTGAAATATTCAGTACGGTTTTCACCCGTTCTTCGTCGGTTTTGATGATTTTCCAGGGTTCGTTGTCGGTGAGATATTTGTTGCCGAGGCGCGCAAGGTTCATCATTTCGGCAAGGGCTTCGCGGAAGCGGAACAAATCGAGGCTACGGCTGATTTTCGCCGGAAATTGCCCGATCTCAGCAATTACTTTTTTATCCTCCTCTGTAAGGCCGGTTATTTCCGGCACTTTCCCTTCAAAATATTTTTGCGTCAAAACCAGGGCGCGGTTCACAAAATTCCCGAAAATAGCGAGCAACTCGTTGTTGTTTTTACTCTGGAAATCTTTCCAGGTAAAGTCGTTATCTTTGGTTTCGGGTGCGTTTGAAGTGAGCACATAACGCAGCACGTCCTGCTTTCCGGGGAACTCTTCGAGATATTCGTGTAACCAGACAGCCCAGTTGCGGCTTGTCGAGATTTTATCATTTTCAAGGTTCAGAAACTCAAAAGCCGGGACATTTTCGGGCAGAATGTAGCTTCCTTCGGCCTTGAGCATGGCCGGGAAAATGATGCAATGGAAAACGATGTTGTCCTTGCCGATAAAATGGAGCAGCCGGGTTTCGGGGTCTTTCCACCAGGTTTCCCAGTTGTTGCCGGTTTGTTCGGCCCATTCGCGGGTTGCCGAAATGTAGCCGATGGGTGCATCAAACCACACATAAAGCACTTTTCCTTCGGTGCCGGGCAGCGGAACGTTCACGCCCCAGTCGAGGTCGCGGGTTACGGCGCGGGGTTGCAGGCCGTGATCAATCCACGATTTCACCTGACCGTAAACGTTGGGTTTCCAGTCGTCTTTGTGGCCTTCGATGATCCATTCTTTAAGCCAGTTTTCGTATTTATCCAAAGGCAAAAACCAGTGTTTGGTTTCTTTTAAAACGGGCACATTTCCGCTAAGCGCCGATTTTGGGTTGATGAGGTCGGTGGCGTTGAGTGTGGTTCCGCAATTTTCGCATTGGTCGCCGTAAGCCCGCTCATTGCTGCAATGCGGACAGGTTCCGGTGATGTAGCGGTCGGCCAGGAACTGGTTGTTTTCCTCATCAAAATATTGCTCGGAAGTTTTCTCGATAAAATCGCCCTGATCGAACAGCTTCTTAAAAAACTCAGAAGCCGTCTCGTGATGGATTTTATTGGAAGTCCGGGAATAAACGTCGAATGAAATTCCAAAATCCTTAAACGACTGTTTGATGATTTCGTGATATTTATCCACGATATCCTGCGGCGAAACGCCCTGCTGACGGGCTTTTATGGTGATTGGCACGCCGTGTTCGTCGGAGCCTCCGATAAAAACCACTTCTTCGCCTTTGGAGCGGAGGTAGCGCACAAAAATATCGGCAGGAATGTAAACCCCGGCCAGGTGGCCGATATGAATTGGCCCGTTGGCGTAAGGCAAAGCCGAAGTCACGGTAGTGCGTTTAAATTGTTTTGGCGTTGAGCTATTTGTTTCCATCAGTAAAAAATTACAGAAAATTTCGGCAAAGATAGATAAATCGATAAACAGCCATTATCGCTGTGGTGCATTTGCAAACTTCATTTAGTTTGCGTGTGACAGCATTACAAATCCGAATATTGAAAAATGCAAATCCTTGGTCGGGCAAAAAGGTTTCATCTTTTGGAAAGGTGAAACCTTTAATATGCCAGCGGCAGCGCCGCGAAATGTTTGTAGAATGTTTGCCCATCACTGAATTTTCAAGGTGCAGCGCACCGGAATATCCGGCTTAATGTTGCGGTGCTCTGCACCTTTTGGTGCGGTTTGGTAATGTGGTTTCTACAAACATTTACGGTGCGCTGCACCTGGCTGGCTTCTATGGTTAATTTCCCATGATCCGCAACAAAAAGGTTTCACCTTTTGCATAAAGAGAACCTCTTAAAACCCGCTCAACATCGACCAAAACAATCCGAAAAATAAGGTAATAAGGTTTGAAAATGGGACGGACAGGGTTTTTGCACTAAGGTTGGAATTGCAGAAATAAGGTTTTCAATGCTCAGCCATAGCTGTAAACCTAATTAACTCCGCGAACACTTCGCCTAAACTTTTCTTAATTCTTATCCTGAATTAAAAAAGTACTTTTGTTTGGTTAATTCAATTTAAAAATCTTATCAAAAAACTAAAAAAATGAAAAAAGCAATTTTGATTTTATTAATGTCTTTAAGTATTACCAGCTTTTCGCAAACATCTGAAATTGAACTTGAAAGTGTAAAAACACGTTTTGAAAATAAGGAGTTTTCATCCGAACAATACCAGGTTATGGGAAAAGAATGGAATAGATTAATTGCCTATTTTGGGGGCTATCCCGATTTTCCAGTTAATCGGGAAACAAAAAGAATCGAGTATTTATTTATTGATACATTATCGGGCTTCACCAAAAAAGAAATATTCCAAAGAGTTAAAGAATACACGGCCATAACCTTTGGTAACATTTCTGCTGTGTTGCATTATGAAGACTATGAATCAGGTAAATTGATACTTAAAGGGTTTTTCGAGGATTACTATACGACGGAAGTTAGCTGGTGGGTAAATCCATCAAAGGAGTTGTTAACAAAAATCAGATGCCATTTTACGGTTGAAATCACTGTAAAAGATGAGCGGTTTAAAATGAAAATTACCGATCCAATGGTTGAACATTATTTTTATTATAACTATTTAGAACATTCTTCACAAATGCCATTATCATCACTATATCCGATCACAGCTTCAGATTCAAAAGGATGGGAATCACGTTTAAAAGAATTATTGGCCGTCAAAGCAGGAATTATGAACTATTCAAAATCACAATTAACCTACATTTTAAGTTTAAGAAAAGATAATAGCTTTTAATTATTCAAAAAAGAATTTCAAATTACCCCCCGGCCAACCTTCGCCGGGGTTTTTTGTTTCAGGCAAAAAAAAGCAGCCGGGGAACCACCCACCGACTGCAAAACGTTTAACCAGCAAATAAAGGAAGGCGGCAAAAAAGATAATTTTTTTATTGAAACAAAAGCCACCAAAAAGGGCGTTTTATCATCAAAATCGGCAACGATACCGGCAACGCAACAAAAAACCCATTGCTAACAATCTGTTAAACAATGGGTTAATTTTTAAAGTGTAGCCCCACCAGGGCTAAAATATTACTTTGTTACTTTTTGCTAAATTTATCCTAAATGCTTGTATTTATAGGGGTTTCAAAGGTTTTCAAATTTGGGTTGTTGATAAAAAAACATAGGAAAACAAATAAAAACCGTCCCCGATACCGTCCCCGCTAAAAATTATAGTTATCTTTGTTGAAACGTTTAACAAACTAAAATTTTCAACCAATGGCAGCACCAAAATTATTATTAAGGGAACCCAACGCAAAGGGTAAAACCCTGATATTTTTAGTTTTCAGGATTGGAAGCAACCGCCTGAAATATTCAACCGGCGAAAGTATTGAACCCCAATATTGGAACACCGAAACACAAACCGCCAATGAAGCTATCAAAGGCAATAAGCAACTATCTGAACAACTAAAAAGCATTAATTTGCAGTTATCCCGATACAAAAACAAAGTTGCTGAAATTGAAAGTTTTTGGACGGGACAAAAGATTGAACCAACCATTGATGGGTTAAGGGTTGAACTGGATAAAGAATTTAAAATACTACCCACCCCCGAACCGGAACCCGGCCCCGAAAAAATTACTTTGTTTGGTTTCATAGATAACTACATTAAAACGGTAAAATTTACCAGGGAATCCAACCCCAAACCGATCAATTTAAGAACAATTCAAAAATATAATACCACCTTAAAAACTTTGCAGGATTTTGCCCAAAGGAAGCGCAAAGGAAAATTGGATTTTGAAAATATTGATTTGAATTTTTACCAGGATTTTGTAACCTTCCTGCAAACCCCCTTAAAAGTTGGTAAAACAGTAAAATACGGCCACAGCCAAAACACCGTTGGCAAATACATCAAAACACTAAAGGTATTTTTAAAGGAAGCCACCGAAGCCGGGATTAATACAAACCATGCCTTTGAAAGCAAAAAGTTTGCAGCCACAACCGAAAACGTTGAACATATTAACCTTACTGAAAATGAATTGGATTTGCTTTGGAATTACGATTTATCAAATAATAGGCGGTTGGAATCCGTCCGGGATTTGTTTTTGATCAGTTGTTATACCGGGTTAAGGTTTCAGGATTTTACGGCCATTTCACCTGAAAACATCATTGAAGGAACCAAACTAAAAATATTTACCAGGAAAACGGGCAAAGCGGTTGTAATCCCGATCCATTGGCGGGTTGCTGATTTGTTGGCAAAATATGAAAACCACCTACCCAGGGCAATAAGTAACCAAAAAATGAATGATTATTTAAAGGAAGTTGGCGAATTGGCCGGGATTAATGGGAATGTAGAAACCGTAAAAACAAAGGGGGGGTTTAGGGTTTCGAAAACCTTCAAAAAATATGAATTGATAAGCTGCCATACAGGGCGCCGAACCTTCGCCACCAACCTATTTAGGGCGGGCGTTCCTGCCATTTCAATAATGAAGCTTACAGGCCACCAAACCGAAGCTATTTTTATGAAATACATTAATGTTTCTGATGATGAAAACGCCGAACTTTTACTAAACCATGATTATTTTACCAAAGGCCGTTTAAGGGCTATTTAATTAGATTTGCAAACGTTTAACCAAATAATAAACCAATGGATTATTTAGAATTTAAAAAGGCTTTGCGGGCTATTGGCGAAGCTGATAAGGCAGTGGAATACATTAAAATTTTCCAAACAGTAAACAGGAAAATTAAAAACTGCTTATTTGTACCAAATGAAGAGCACACTAAAGAGTTTTTAGTTTTACGAAATGAAACCCCGAGTAAATACGATTGGATTTTAACCCAAAGTAATTTCATTGAAATTGATGAGGCGTTTTTAAATATAAAAACACTACCCAAAAAAGTACAACCAATTTTATGTAGGGAAGTTTTAAGATTTGCAATGACTTATGAATTTGATAAAGAGCTTTACTTTTTTGCTTTTTTACCGGCGAAGGAATTGGATTTTATCAAAACAGAATTGGCCGAAATTGAAAACCAGGCGAACCAGGAACCAGCAACGCCACCCCCGGCCACCAAAATAAACCCACAAAAGCAAATCCCGGATTTATCTGAAATATTCAAACGCCCTGATTATTTTGAAATGGTTATTAAGCATTTGGAAAATGATGAATTAATAAGTTTTGACCGTGAAACCGGGCGTTATCAGTGGCAACACACCAAAGCATTGTTGGCCGGTTTAGCTTATCGGTTGAGAGAAAAAAACCGATTGAATAATGACTTTGATATTTACAACCCCCAATTTTTAGGCCGGGCGTTTTGTAAGTTTTTCAATTTAGAGCATGATGCAAAAACATTTTTACCCGAACGGGTTAAACAGGAACACCGGGAACCGTTCAAATGGATAACAGATTTTACAGAAAATAACAAAGTCTAATATAAAAACAGACGTCCGACCGGACTAAACCGACCAAAAACCCTTAAATATTGATAGATTTTTGCAGTGTTAAAATAAGCACTAAAATTTATCAAAATGGAAAACATCATTTTACACAGTACACCAATATCAGATTTCAAACTGATAATTGGCGAAATTATCCGGGAACAATTACAAAACTTCAAACCGGAACCACCAACCGAAAAACCCACCGGGCTATTAACCCGCCGGGAAGTTGCCCAAAAGCTTAGGATTACACTTGTAACCCTGGATAAATACACCAAAGCCGGAACGCTTCAAAGCTATAAAATAGGCGGGCAAATCCGATACAAGGCCGCCGAAATTGAAAAGGCTTTTGAACAAGTGAAAAACGCCAAATATCGCAGGGGGTAAAAATGAACCAGGAACCACAAAAGAATGATTTAAGCAACCCCGAAACCTTCCAAAACCATTTTGCCGAAATTGAAAACGGGTTTAACGAATCAGAAAACAAATTTCCGGTTGAAGTTTTCCCGGTTGCTATCCAAAACATCATTAACCAAACCAATGAATGTTTGAAATATCCGGTTGATTTTATTGGAACATCTATTTTGTTTGCTTGTAGTACAGTTATCGGGAACACCTACAAAGCCGAAATAATACCGGGTTGGGTTGAAGGCGTTACGCTTTATTTGGCTTTGGTTGGCCGTGCGGGTACAAATAAAAGCCACCCGTTAACTTTTGCCATGCAACCTATATTTGACCATGATAAGAAAACATATGCAGAATACAAGGAAGCCAAAGCGGTTTACCAACGTGCAATGATGCAAAGCAAATCCGAACAAACCGAAATTCCTGAAAACAAACCATTTTGGCGAAAATTCGTTGTTGGCGATTTCACCCCCGAAGGTTTGGCCGAAATACACCGTTTCAATTTGCGGGGGTTGGGGGTTTATTCTGATGAATTGGCGGGTTGGTTTAAGAATTTCAACCGATACCACAAAGGCAGTGAAGCAGAATTTTGGTTGTCGAATTTTAGCGGTAAACAAATAACCATTGACCGTAAAAGCCAGGAACCGGTTTTGATACCAACGCCGGCAATTTCAGTTTGTGGAAGTATCCAAACTGCCATTTTAAAGGAACTGCAAAAGGATAACAGGGGGGAAAATGGTTTTATTGATAGAATCCTTTTTGCCATGCCTGAAAACCTGCAAAAGGAATATTGGAGCGAAATAAATTTGAATCCTGCCATTGTTGGAAGTTGGGCGCAAATCATATCAAACTTAATTTCATTGCCTTTGGAAGTTGATGAAAACGGGAACCCACAACCCAGGATTTTAGATTGTTCACCCGAGGCAAAGGAAATATTAAAGAAGTGGCAAAGGAAAAATACTGATTTATGTAACGATCCCGAAAACGAAAAATTAGCAAGCGTTTATTCAAAGTTTGATATTTATTTAATCAGGTTGGTTTTGATACTTGAATTAATGTATTTGGCAACCGGCGAAAATTCGACAAACACCATTTCCGACAAAACCGCAAATGCTGCCATTGCATTGGTGGAATATTTCAGGAAAACAGCCGAAAAGGTTAATCAAATAATTTCAAACACTAATCCGGTTGAGGTTTTGCCATTGGATAAAAAACAGCTTTACAAATCCCTGCCAAAGGAATTTGCCACAAAAGCAGGATTATTAATTGCTGATGAAATGAAAATTGAATCCAGGGATTTTGAAAGATTTCTAAAAAACGAAAACTTGTTTCAAAAAATCAGTCATGGTGAATACAGGAAAAAACTATAAATATCAGGGTGCGGTTTTGTCGGTTTTGTCGGTTTCGGCAAAATTAACAGCAACCCCAAAGAAAAACAGCCATGAATAGCCACCAATTTACATTGGAGCCATACAAAGGAATGAAAACCCGGCACGTTTGCCCAGGTTGCGGCAAAACGGGTGTTTTTGCTTTGTACATTGACCAGGCCACCGGCGAACCATTGGCCGCCACCGTTGGAAGGTGCAACCGTGAAATTCAATGCGGTTATCATTACAAGCCAAAGCAATATTTTGAGGATAACAAACACCTTTTGCCCGAACAAACCAGGCCCCGATGGATTCCACCACCACCCGAACCACCAAAGCCGCCTACCTTCATTGATATTGAAATATTAAAAGCAAGCCGAAAAAATTACAATAAGAATAATTTTGTTTTATGGCTGCAAAGGCTATTCGATGAAACAACCGCCGCCGGGCTAATTGCCCGTTATCATTTGGGAACTTCAAACCATTGGCCAGGTGCGGTTGTATTTTGGCAAATTGACAAGGCCGGGCGGGTGCGAACTGGTAAAATTATGGGATACAATGCCACCACAGGCCACAGGATAAAAGAACCGTTTAATCATATTACATTCGTGCATAGTGTTATGAAACTGCCTGATTTCACCCCGAAACAATGTTTTTTTGGTGAACACCTTTTGAAGCAGGAACAAGGCAAACCGGTTGCCATTGTCGAAAGTGAAAAAACCGCCATTGTTGCCAGTGTTTATAGGCCAAACTTTATTTGGTTGGCAGTTGGCAGCCTTACAAATCTGAATATTGAAAAATGCAAACCATTATCCGGGCGCAAAATTTCCTTATTTCCTGATTTGGGCGGGTTTGAAAAATGGAGCCAAAAGGCTGCCGAAATTCAAAAAGCATTGCCGGGAATCCGGTTTAATATTTCGGATTTGCTCGAAAAGGCAGCCACCGAAACCGAACGCCAAAGCGGTTTGGATTTGTGCGACTATCTTATAAAATTTGATTGGCGAACCTTTACCCAGGGAAGGCAGGAACCCAAACCGACAAAACCGACAAAACCGCAACCGCTAAAATGTGAAAAAAGTGAATCCCTAAAAACAAATTATTTTTCACAACCACAGGAATCCAAACCAAAGGAACGTTGGCCAATTGATGAAATTGAACAATATTTTAAAGCCGCAACCCTGCCAACCGAACCAATAAAGGTAAACCGATGGACAACCATTTTAGACGTTTCAAAATTCATTGAAGCACAATTAGCCCAAAGTAAGGCGCAAAACGGCAATCCCTATTTTAAACCAGGCTTTGATAGTTTGGTTGAGTTAAAAGGATTTTTAAACCAGGCGAATACTTACAAGCCTATCAACAAGCAAATTTGAATTAATAATCCTGCAAATAACAGGGATAAAACAGGGAATTTCATTGTAAACAACAATAGAAAAACAATAACTTTTGAAAACAACAAAAATTAACAGAAAAATGAAAAACAAAAAAACAACCCAGGTTTTAACGGGCGATTTACGGGAACACCTTAAAAGCGTTTTCCAAAAGGAAATTGAAAAACTGCCTGAAACGTTGGAAGGGTTGGAACCCAAAGAACGATTAAACGTACTTTGTAAAATGATGCCTTTTATATTGCCAAAGGTTGAAAGCGTACACCCCACACAGGGCGAACCTTTTGGGGGTTGGGAATAAAATATTTAGTTAAAATTCCTTAACTATTTAGGCTATCAAAATAAATTCAAATGGTTGCAACCAATCCGGTTTTGTTCGATAACTGCAAAACAGTTTCTATTTCAAATTTGAAAAGATGGGATTATCTTAAACCCGATCAATCAAAAAGCGGGGTTATTTCCTGGAACCAGGGCGGGCAAAAAACAGGCAGTATTTCAATTCAGGTGAACACCCACAGCCCACAACCTTACATCGAATTTGATTATCAGGCCAACGGAACCCCGATAAAATACCGGGTTTACCTTGTTTCAAAGCCTTCAAATATTGGCGAAGGCAGTTATTTTTTATTTGTTTGCCCGATAACCGGGAAGCATTGCCGCAAACTGTATTTGGTTGATGGGTACTTTTATAGCCGTTTAGCGTTTCGGGGTTGTATGTACGAAAAACAAACCCACAGCCACAAAACCAGGCAAATGTTAAAAACCTTTGAAGCGTTAACCATTTCCGATAAATTGAATGCAAAGCATTTTCGGGAATACTATTCAGGAAAACCCACCAAAAAATATTTGCACCTGGTAAGGAAATTTCAAATATCAAAAATTGCCTTTATCCAAAGTTTGCAGGATTAACCCCCGGGAACCTTCGCCGGGGTGGATTCAGTATAGGTTTCGCCTAAAAAAATTATTTGAAACCTATTAATAATCTTTATAATCTTTACTCTTTTGGGCTTCCACAGCTTCTTTTATTAAAGCACCATCTTGATAACCAATTATAACATACATATCTTCATCTATTTCCAATGAAATAATATTATTATCTTCTTTATTTTCAGACTTTGGATTCGTAAAATCCCAATAAGCTGAAAAATGAGCTTTACCAAGTTTTATTGCTGATTCATAATAGCCATCACCTTTTTCATACGGGTAATCATATCTTTCATAATCTTGTGTAGTTGTATAATACCTTTCGTTTAATTCGCCCTTCACTGTATTAAATAGTTCAACAATTTTACTATCCAGACTTGGAGATAGAAATACTCTGCCAGTATGAAATTTATTATTTATGAACCGAAAAACAATTAAAGTTGCACCCCGTCCAGCAAATTTACAATCAGTAAACATTAAAACATCTTTAGTGCTTTTAACTCCTAATTTGCAACCAGGTTTAGCAAGCATAATCTTTTTAACGCTATCCGCCGTTGTTCCAAATCTTAATCCTAAAAATCCATCAAGACTTTGTGCAAAAATTAGAGTTGAAAACATCAACAAAATGACAATAAATAATACTTTTTTCATGTGTTTTTGAATTTGAAAAGGTTAATTTAAAAAATTTTGATTTTGCTAATAGTGAAGTCAATTTTAAACAAAATAAAGCATCAATTCTATTTGATTTACAATTTTAACATAATAAACCTGAAAATTCATGTTTTTAGCAATGGAAGGGCAACTACATTTGAAAAAATACTTTTGGAATAAACCCACCAACCCCAGGAACCTTCGCCGGGATTTTTATTTTTTATCCTGAAATAAAAAAAAGTACTTTTGATGGGTAAATTCAATTCAAAAATCTAATCAAAAATTTTTAAACATGAAAAAATCAATTTTCCTTTTCGTTTTGTTGGCTTTAACAACATGGGCAACGGCACAAGATTACACATTTAAACGGTGTTCTTCCCCTTCAGTAGGTTTTTTTAAAAGTGCAGGCGAAGTTTCCATTGTTGGTGATACCATTATTTATTTAACCATGGGTGGGGTTACCGCACCGTATGAAGTTAATATTGTAACAAACAAACCCGAATTTAAACAATTTAAAACAAAGCAGGAAAACAGTGAATTTGAACAAAGATTTAGTTTCAGCATTCCAGTGCAAAAGGTTGGTCTAAAAAAGGATGAAACAGGTACATTAATTTTAGAAATGAAAGACAAATTTACCGATAAGTTGGAAGCAGTAACTTATTATCTAATACCAAAATAATTAGTTTTCAATAATTTATAACTTTTTTGAAAAAACCTTGAAAGATACCCCCGGCTAACCTTCGCCGGGGTTTTTTGTTTCAGGCAAAAAAAAGAGGCCGGGGAACCACCCGCCGACCTCAAAACGTTTAACCAACCAATAATGGAAGGCAGCAACAAAGATAAATAATTTCATTGAATCAAAAGCACCCAAAAAGGGCGTTTTTTCGTTAAAACCGTCCCCGATACCGTCCCCGCAACAAAAAACCCATTGCTAACTATTTGTTAAACAATGGGTTAATTTTTAAAGTGTAGCCCCACCAGGACTCGAACCTGAATTTAAAGTTTAGGAAACTTCCGTTCTATCCCTTGAACTATGAGGCCGTTTTCCGTATTTTGGAAAGGTTTCTCTTATTGACTGTTTTTGCTGATGAACAGGTGTAAATCAAATCAAAGTAAAAACGCTTCCAGCCTGCAAAAATCCTCATTTCTTAATTACTGGCAAAATTTATGTTAAGTGTTTTATGATTTTTGTCAGAAAAAGGGTTTTTTATTTAAAACAGTTTCCTTTTGCTGACACAGTTGCTATAAAATACTACTTTTGTTTACCATCAGATTTATTAATTAACCCAAGAAAAAATGAAGGATGAGTGCTAATTATACCCCTGCGATTTTATTAGTTGATGATAACGAAGATAACCTGTTAACGCTTGAAGGGAACCTGAGAAATCTCAAAGTCAGGTTCTTCTCTGCCCAAAATGGCCGGGAAGCGATAGAAATGGTTAAACTTCACGATTTTGCACTGATTATTCTTGACATTCAAATGCCGGAAATGAACGGCTATGAAACTGCTGAAGCCATCAGACAAATCCAGCGCAACAAACATACGCCAATCATTTTTCTGACGGCGGTTTACTTTGATCATGTAAGTGTTTACAAAGGCTACCAGGCCGGCGCAGTTGATTATATTACCAAGCCTTTTAATCGTGAAATCCTTGTTACCAAAGCCAGGGTGTTTCTCGAACTCGACAAAATCAGAAATGAGCTTTCACAATCCAAAAAAGAATTTCAAAGTATTGTTCAGGATCAAACCGATCTGATTGTCCGCACGGATGAGAATAATAGCATCATTTTTGCCAACAGGGCTTTGCTCATCGCCTTTACAAAAACATTCGACAATTTAAAAGGCAATAATTTTTTGGATTGGGTTAGTGAAAAAGACCGCGAAAAAATTGTAAGAGCCATTGAACTTTTATCGCCATCCAACGCTATTGTTAAGCTACATCATTCGCTCAATGTTCTGACGAACCGTCAGATTTTTGTTTCTACAATTATCCGGGCCTTGTACGATTCCAATAATGAGCTTACCGGATTTCAATATGTAATGCGCGACGTTTCGAAAGAGGTCGAAAGTCGTGAAGAGCTTATTGTTGCAAAGAAAAAGGCCGAAGATGCCACCAAATCAAAATCACAGTTTCTGGCAAATATGAGCCATGAAATACGAACACCAATGAATTCGATTTTGGGAATGATCGATGTGCTGATGCAAACAAACCTGGATGAAGACCAACTGGAAGACGTTGAGGTGATTAAATATTCGGCAACCAATCTTTTGGGTATTTTGAATGATATCCTCGATTTTTCCAGGATTGAATCAAACCAGATTCAAATCCAGAATATCTGGTTCAACCTTAATGATGAGCTGAAAAAAATCACTAAGCTTCTCGAAAACAAAGCAAACGAAAAGGGGAATAACCTGATCCTGGAAATATTTCCCGACGTTCCTCAAAAAGTCAAGGGCGATCCGCTCCGGTTAGGCCAGATCATCATCAACCTGCTGAATAACGCCATAAAGTTTACCGAAAACGGCACTGTAAAACTTGCTGTCGAAAGGGATTTTTCAAAAGAAAAAACAACTCAGCTTAAATTTACATTCACCGACACAGGTATTGGAATGCCTGAAAAAATCAGTGCAAGCCTTTTTAACTTCTATCAGCAGGGCGATCCTTCGATAGCACGCGAATATGGCGGCAGCGGACTGGGACTTGCTATTTCAAAAAGCCTTTGCGAACTGATGGGTGGCTCCATTGCATTCAAAAGTGAAGTTAATAAAGGCTCCTCCTTTTGGTTTTCGATTGCCTTTGAAGAAGAAGAAAAAACCAAAATAGCTGAGAAAACACGCATACTTGTTGTCGAGGATAATCTTTTAAACCAAAAGATTGTAGGGGCAACGCTACAGAAAAACAATCTTGGTTTTGATATCGCCTCCAATGGAAAGATTGCTGTCGAAAAAGCCCTCGAAAACAACTATAGGCTTATTTTGATGGACATTCAAATGCCGGTGATGGATGGATACGAAGCCACCCGACAAATCAGGGAATTTGAAAACAACAATCCCGACCGGGAAAAATCCTTTATTATTGCGCTTACGGCCAACGCCACCAAAGAAGATCGCGAACGCTGTGAAAAAACCGGCATGAACTCTTATTTAACAAAACCGTTCAAATACGCCGATCTCGAAGGCATCCTCCAAAAATTTGATATCATACACTGATTTATGTTTCAGGTAATCATGAAAATCCCAGGCATCAACATCATTTTTAGTTAGTTTTTTAAAAACAGTGCTCAGATGAAGACCAGCTTTTTCAGGAAATTTGCCTTTGTTTTTTTTATTCTTTTTGGCTTCAGTGTATTTATCAGTGCAATGTCTGATGAGATCTTTTTCTTTAGCGATGTCCTGACCGTAATTAATTTTCCGAGCAGTATTTTTTACAATTTTGCCCTGACGCAAAACAACTTCTGGTGGCAACAAACCTTTTTTGGCTGGATCGACAGCTCCATCGGCACAACCCTTGCCTTTGTGGTGATGGTTTTTACACAAGCATTTCTGGTAACAACTTTTCTCACCATTATTTTAAAGGACAAAAGCTTTTAAGCATACAATTTAAAAGCCTTATTTTCGTAAAACGGGTTAAAAATTTAATCCATACTTTTGCTTTAAATCACCACAAAAATTGATAAGTCAGGAAATCATAGCTCAAATCATCGAAACAGCCCGTATTGACGAGGTTGTAGGCGAATTTGTAACCCTAAAAAAACGGGGTGTCAACCTGCTTGGACTATGCCCTTTTCACAACGAAAAAACCCCTTCGTTCACCGTTTCACCCAAAAAAGGAATTTTTAAATGTTTTGGTTGTGGAAAAGGAGGTAACTCGGT
>CAJATL010000027.1 GCA_903944895.1 uncultured Bacteroidota bacterium | reverse complement strand
GGAATATCCAGGAAGCTTGGAAGTATGGAATTACCCGATTTATTTACTTTCTTTTGTTTTGACACAAAAGAAAGTAACAAAGAAAAAGTCAAGACTTCACAAAAATTTCCTGTTTTCTTCGGGTCGGCTTAGCCACGCGATACAAGCCGCGCGATCACACTGGCCAACGCTTGCTTCTGTATCGCTTTAGAAGGCCCATACAATAAGCCTTCCCTCGAAAACTACGGAAATTTTTGTAAGGTCATCAGGCTGACGGGAGAATTAATCATCGTTATGGTAATCTGGTGGTATTGTGGTTTTGTGGTTTTGGTGTAGCCAATATTGCGGTGCGCTGCACCTATTAAATCAACTTGCTTAGACTTCTCTATCAATATTCCGGTGCGCTGCACCCTTTAAATTACTTGCCTAGACTTTTCGATAGTGTTTGATGGAGAAATCTGAACAATTGCACATTACCTTTAATCTTTATTTTCTTATATGATTAATCCTAAAAGCATCAGATAGCAATTTTGCCCATGGAGAAAACCGGTGTAAACTGCACATTTTATAAAATATTTCTTTCAAAAGTTCATCTTGTTTCTTCCATTACTGAAGATCTTTCTTCAAAATAATTTTGATTTTACTGTTAATTCTTTAGTGCCGGGAGATAAGACAGACAGTTTTAACTGGTAAATGAATGCATTTCACTTCGCACAATACCGAACACGAAAAACCTTTGCACTAAAAATGACATTTTTTTTCGTAAAAGTACCCTCCCAAAAAGAAAAATCCATCAACAAATGACTATAATTTTTTACTTTTGGCAATAATACGAATTTAAAAATATTATACCATGAATCTATCGTTGAAAAGAATTTGTGTTTTGATGTTTTTAACTGGGATAATGCATGTTTCAGCCTGGTCGCAGGAAAAAAAAACAACCTACAAAGATACCCTCGACAATAAGCTCGACCTGAGCGATTATGTGATCAACATGCACGGGTTTGTTCCTTATCCTGTGATCATCAGCGAACCTGCGCTGGGCAATTTCGGCGGGGCACTTGCCCTGGTTTTTATCAGTCCCAAAAAGAGTATCGAAGGGGATGAGAAATTTCATTTTCCGGATATTACGGCCGGCGCAGGCATGTACACCCTCAATAATAGCTGGGCTGCCGGGGCTTTCAGGCAGGGTTCGTTTCCTTCGCTGGGCTTGCGGTACCAGGCAGCTTTGGCTTACGCAGATCTAAACATGAGTTTTTATCGCACCTTACCCGTTCTTGGCGAAAAAGAATTCCTCCTCAACCTCACGCCCATCTTCGTGATGATGGATGCCAGCAAAAATATCCTTAAAAACAAATACTTTCTGGGCTTACGGTATCAGTTTTCGAATATGAAGGTAAGCTATGACCCGGGCGGGAAAATTGATTCGGTTTTTGACATCAATGAATTCGACAAAAACCTCGGCTCTCTGGGTTTATATGGCGAGTTCGACAACAGGAATTCCATATTTACCCCGGATAAAGGGTTCAGGATTAAGACGACCTACAATTTATGCCGGTCGTTTACCGGCAGCGATTTTGATACCGACAGGCTCGAGATTTATGCCAATGCATTTTTTAAGCCAACAAAACGCCTGGTCAGTGGGTTCAGGGCCGAATGGCTTGCCGTTGGTGATGATGCTCCGTTTTATTATTATCCTTACCTGATTATGCGCGGAATCCCGGCAATGCGCTACCAGGGAAAACAAACGCTCGTGATCGAAACCGAGCAAAGGTATGATCTGAACCTCAGGTGGAGCCTCGTAGGTTTTGTTGGAGCCGGCAAAGCGATCAGCGCTTCAGGAAATATTGGCGACGACGAGTGGCACGCAGCCGGTGGGGCCGGGTTCCGTTACCTGGTAGCCCGGCTTTTTAAATTACGCATGGGTGTCGATATTGCCGCCGGCCCTGACCAACTCGCCTACTACATTGTTTTTGGCCATTACTGGAACCGTTAACAAATCAGGGAATCAAGCCAGAAAATGGTTTTTTGCCACAACTGACCGATCAAAATATGAGGGAAAAGCTTGTTAAGGTTTCTAAAACCGGAATCCCAGATTGATAAATACCTGCCCCGGAACTGATTTTGTATCCTTGATCAAGTCCTGTAGTCCATAATTGTAGCCTGCTTCAATCACAAGGAAAGCAACATTAACCCCAACACCACCCTGACCATAAAGGATAAATTGATTTATTTTATCTTTATCAATCATCAGATCATTTTCTCCAACACCCAGGTTGAAAGCAGGAACCGCACTTACAAATATCCGAAGGGCCAAAATCCGGTCGGTGGCGGATAACACATTAATACCAGCGGTAAGCGGGAGGTCGAAGCTTCTCACCGAAAAATCGTTGCTTGAATCGGCAGTACTGGTCAGATTATCCAGTGAATAACCTGCATTACAGAACCTTGCAGCAACCTGCCAATAGAAAAACCTTCCTCTTTTATAATAGCCTCCCAGGTGATAACCAACATTTGTTGACGACTCAAAATCGGCTGATTCAATGGCAAGCTGGTTAAAATTTGAACCGATAAAAAGCCCGAATTCATCTCTTCTTTTGCGGTCAACTTTCGTTGGTTCTTCTGCCTTTACCTGCGATGTGGTGTCCGGTTGGGTAACTTTTGTGGTATCGGTCTGTGCCTTTGCAAAGTTGAAAAGAGATGCTGAGCAAATAATCAGGCTTATCAAAATGATCCTGAAATAACTGGAATTGTTTTTCATGTTAATGTTCATTTAGGTGAATTGATAAGTAAAAGTATTTCAAAAATAAGTAAGTTTTGAGCTAAAATTAAAGGAAATCGAAAAATAATCATTTGTAAGTAAAATTTGCGGGCGAACAATTTGCGGGTTAACCCGAAATCATTTTCAGTCGTAAAAACAGCTAACGACACACCATCCGGCTGGCTTTAATTTCATAACCGGATTTAAGGAATGGAAATGGTTTGGAGTGATCAGACAGATTGAAATAAACACCAGGCATTTTCAGGTCGACCTTATGAAAATTTCCGTTGTTTTCGAGGGAAGGCTCATTGCGAGGGCCTTTGAAAGCGATACAGAAGCTAAGGCTGGCTTGTGCGATGGCGCGGCTTGTATCGCGTGGATGAGCCAAACCGTAGAAAACAGGAAATTTTCATGAAGTCTTGACTTTTTCTTTGTTACTTTCTTTTGTGTCAAAACAAAAGAAAGTAAATACCGTGAATAAAATTGCGACAATTTAAACTTCTGGAGGTCAGAAAGTCTGAATTTTATAAACGGATTTGTTGATTAGAAAAGGTTTGCAATGATCAATTAACTTACGGATCACGCGGAACATGGATTGAGATTCTTAAATGAAAATCAGTCACACTGTCAACAGGCAATTCACCGGAGGATTAAACGTTTATCAAACGAAATGAAGGAACCTGGCGGTAAAAGGCACGCTTTAATTCGACGGATTTGCTTGAAATTCCTTTATCGGTTAAGAAAAAATACATCAACGCTTAAATTTTATCAGGATGAGCATCATGAATACGCTTCTAAAAGTTAGCCGGCAAAAATGGTTTTCCGGTTTTACAGTACTGCTTCTGAGCTTACAACTGTTTACTTCTTGTAAAACTCCCGACCAAAAGTACCAGGTTTTTGTTGGAACTTACACCAATACAGGCAGTGAAGGCATCTATTCGTTCCGCTTCGACCCGTCAACCGGGGTGGCTGATTCGATAGTTCTGGCTGCAAAAACCGACAATCCTTCTTTTCTTGAGATCGATCGACAGGGTAAATTTCTTTACGCAGTAAACGAACTTGATAAATCCAATAACGAACCTGGCGGTGCAGTGAGCACGTTTTCGGTAAACAGGAAATCGGGCAAACTGGATTTTCTTGGTCAGGTTTCTTCGCTTGGTGCATGGCCGGCGCATTTATCGCTCGACAAATCAGGACGTTTTCTGATGGTTTCAAATTATGGAGGCGGAAACTATGCGGTATTTCCTCTCGGCAACGATGGCAGGCCAGCCAAACATTCGGCTTTCGTGCAAAATGAAGGTTCAGGCGCCAATGCAGGACGACAGGATGCGCCGCATGCACATTATATCCAAACTACCAACAATAACAGGTTCGTGATGGTTGCCGACCTGGGAACAGATAAAATCATGATCCATCGGTTTGATGAAACCACCGGTGCGCTTTCACCAGCCAATCCCGGTTTTATCCAATCAGATCCCGGCGCCGGGCCAAGGCATTTTGCTTTTTCCCCATCAGGGAAACTTTTGTATGTCCTGAATGAGTTAACCTCGACAATTACGGTTTTTGATGTTGATCCGGCAGTCCCGACATTTACCGGCAAACAAACCATCACCACACTCCCGGATCAGTTCACCGGGGACAATACCACCGCCGAAATCGTGGTTGATGCGAAAGGAAGATTTTTATATGCTTCCAACCGCGGGGATAACAGCATCGTGCAATACAGCATCAATCCCGAAGACGGAAGCCTGACACCTGTTGCATGGGTTCCCTCCGGCGGCGAAACACCCCGGAACTTTGAGATCGATCCGACCGGGAAATGGTTGTTTGTGGCCAATCAAAATTCTGATAATATTATCATCTTCAGCATTGACCAGGAAAGTGGAAGGTTGGTAAAAACCGCTGGTTCGGTAAAAGTCAGCGCACCCGTTTGCATACGTTTCGTATCATTGGATTAGAATAATTCAGGGCCAGCAACCAAAACAGGGAGGAAAAGTTATGATGAGCCTTAAAAAAAGTTTTTTTGAGATTGCAAAAGGATCGCTACCTTCGAAACTTATTATGAATCGAAAAATGGCTTATTCTTCTAATTTTCATTAAAACATTATCGTCATGTTACATGCATTTTTCATTGGCTTAATCGCAACGTCCTCTTTACTTATCGGAGGAATCATTGCTTCAAGATTTACATTGAGCAAACGGACACTTGGTATCATCATGGCTTTTGGCGCCGGAACACTGATTTCGGCAGTGTCGTACGAATTAATTTATGAAGCCATGAAACTGGGCAAAGGAACTGGGTTTCCTGCATTTGGCGTATTTGCCGGCTCATTTACCTTTTTCTTCGCCGACAAATTCATCGAAAAACTGGGGGCAAGAAATCACATGGCCATCGAGGCGTCCAAACATTCGGGTCTGGTTATCCCGATGGTGCTGGCCATCATCCTCGATGGAATTCCCGAATCGATTGTTATCGGATTAGGAATTTTTGAAGGAGGAAAAGTAAGCCTGGCCATGCTGGTGGCGGTATTTATCTCAAACCTTCCTGAATCCATTGCCGGTTCGACGGGTATGAAGGCAAATGGCTGGAGTAAGTCGAAAATAATTACCCTGTGGTTGATAATTGCTGTGATTTGTGCAGTTTCGACGGTTGCCGGTTTCAGCCTTTTCAGTGGAGCTTCATCCCAGTGGCTTTCATTTATTCAGGCTTTTGCCGGTGGTGCCATCCTGATGGTGCTTGCCAATTCGATGATGCCCGAAGCTTATGAACATGGCGGAAAGCTGGCCGGGGTTTTTACTGTTCTTGGATTTTTCCTTTCGGTAACAGTGGTCATTCTGGAAAGGTTCTGAGCGATACAATGCGGCCTGGATTATCCGGTTGTTGCAGCTTTTGGAATTTATTCAGGGCATGGCAGACTTTCATTGTTTTTAAAAGGGCACCAATCCGATAAATTAAAAGGTCAGAATTATATTGCGATTATAAAAACAGCAAGGAATGGGGGTTATCGCTTAAAACCGGTAACCAATCATAATCATATACCGAAATCCAAGTGAAGTTGTTTTTATCGATCCCTTTGTTTTAAATTCAACATCATCAATCACCAGGTCGTATCCGGGAATTTTGTCCGAAAGGAAATTGTTTAATGCTTCAAAAAATTGACTTTCATCTTCAGGGCTTAGGCTGGTATCCAGTTTGGCTTTGATACTGTAATAGGATACTCCGGGTCCAAGTAAGATCATATCCAACGATATTCTGTTCCAGAAAACAAATTGATACCCCAGTTCGATGCCGGCAGTATGAATGTTCATGGTCAGATCTGTTTCCAAATCCCCCTGGAAATCTTCGGTGTTGAGTGTCCAGCTATTAACCCGGTTGAAATAGTTGTAGGAATAATAGGGCCCAACATAAACTCCGCGTGGTGCTGCGTATTTGTTTTCTTTTTTTAAGTAAATGCGGTAATCTGCCGACACGTTAAGTCCTTTGTCTTTGTAGGAATTATTCAATTCCAATACTGATGAATCTAAACTCAGACCGCCTAATTTTGGATAATAGGCTCTTCCTACATTTATCGAAAAGGTTTTATTGTTTTTAAGCACCCGTTCGTATCCTAAAATGACGGCTTTATTCCCAAAAATCATAGGATTGGTAACGTTAAACCTGATCGTATTTTTATAGGAGCTGTCCTGCTGGGCTTTAGTTGTTATTCCGCTGAAAATAAAAACGATAATCACAAGAAATTTCAGTGGATTTACCAGGATGCTATCAACGCGTAATTTTGTTTTCATAAATTTATTTTTTTACAAATATAGTATTTAAGGGGCACCCGTGGATGTGATAATCAACAGAATGATCAAAACTTTGGGATGAATTACATACAAAGAAACTGATCCGACAACATGTCAATTCATTCAATTGAGCAGGATGAGCGGAAGATTGAGATCATGAGCGTTTTTAATTAAAGATCATTACTTTTGCGGCCTTAAAAAAACATTTTTGAAAATATTTTGTTAATCATCCTTCAATTTTAAATTGGAAAAATTAAAAATCAAATTAAACTAAATCAACACATGAAAAAAGCTACATTAATTATTGCCTTCATTGCAATTACAGTATTGGGATTTTCGCAGGCTGCGCCACTTTCAAAAGGTGGAAAACAACTGAATTTTGGACTCGGTTTCTCTCACTATGGGATACCTGCTTATGTAGGCATGGATTTCGCCTTTCACAACGACTGGACCGCCGGACCGGTTATTAAAGTTGTTATGGATGAAGATGTCTATCTTGGCGCCCTGGGAAGGGTTGATTATCACTGGAACAGGCTATTGGAAATACCCCGAAACTGGGACTTTTACTTAGGCGCCAATGTTGGATTTCTCTCGGGCGAAGATAATGGCTTAGACCTTGGCTTGCAGCTGGGCGGCCGTTATTACTGGAGTGAAAAATGGGGAGTAAACCTTGAGTTTGGCGGTGGAACCGGTTACGGTACTTCGATTGGCTTAAGTATGATCCTGTAATTTGTCGATCCTCATTGTTTTCCGGAATTACATTAAGTAAACGGACCCATAAAGATAAAGCCTCCTACGCATTTAGTCGGGGGCTTTTTTCATCAACGCCATTTACTGGACCCTTCGAATCATAAGTCGTTCGCAATGGATTTATCTGTTTCTGAAGCTTTGCTTCGGTAAAATATTTTGCAAATCCTCCGAAAAGCACAATATGTTTGCCCTTTGCGGGGAGCACTATATACCGGGATTTTTTTTGATTATCAAAAAAGGTATTCAAATGCAGAAACCTTTCCAATTTTGTACACGAAATATTTTTTAGCCTGGATACAAGACTTTAAAAGTATTACTTTTGGAATGTACTGCCGGAAAATGCTGCCGACAGGTGAATGTAAATCGGCGTAATAAAATTGAAATCAGAGGGGGTATGAAACGATCATTAATTTACTTCATTTTTGTCCTGCTTGGTTGTAATGTAACCGTTAATGCGCAGGAAAATACCGATACAACAGTGATGAGTACCAAAAAGGAAAAACCGGTGTATCGTAAACCCTATCACCGGAATATCATCAAGTTCAATCCTACTCCCATGGTTTTGTTCGATGTAAGAAATCTGACATTTTCGTACGAGCGACTCCTGAAAAACAACCAGTCGGTCGTTATCCAGGCAGGATATCTTGTTTTTCCTTTTCTTACCGATGATACTGTTGCAGGGCTGATTAACATCACCGGGAGGACGAGAAGCGGAATCAACCTTGCTTTCGATTACCGGTATTATGTTTTGCCCCGCAATACCCGTCCTGCACCTGACGGTCTTTACAT
>CAJATL010000026.1 GCA_903944895.1 uncultured Bacteroidota bacterium | reverse complement strand
TAATGAACTTAAACAGTACAATCCTGAAATGCTCGATAAGTCAAAATTACTGGCTATCACCAAATCTGATCTTTTAGATGCCGAATTACAACATGAAATCGAGAAGGATTTACCTGCATTGCCTTATGTGTTTATTTCGTCAGTCGCTCAGAAAGGACTACAGAAATTGAAAGATATGATCTGGAATGAGTTAAATAAAGATGTTTTGGGATAGAGGAAAACATAACCCCGTTTATTTCAAAACAAAACCATTTTCTTGTTATTGTTTTTTAAGACGAAAATGAAATTCATTTTACGAAAATATGACACTAAACGGTAAAATCGAAGTTATGGTGGCTTCCTCAGTTTATGATTTTGAGGATCAGATAAAACAAGTCTGTGGCCTTTTCGAACAAATGGGGTTTCATCCTGTAAGTTCACGGTACAAAACTATGCCCACCGACCCATCCAAATCCAACCTGGATAATTGTCTTGAAGCGGTTAGGAATTGTGATTGTTTATTTGGAATTATCCGACCGGTTTATGGCACAGGGGTTATAGGTCAAACTTCTATCACTCATGAAGAAATGAAGCTCGCCATTGCTTTAAAAAAGCCACGTTGGTTCATAGCTCACCGTGATATCCGCGTAGCGAGGGTTTTATTGCATCAATACATGTTCAACGATGACAAAACCAAAAACGAAGCATTTATTTACAAACCCACAAAGCATCTTGATGATATCAGGATTATTGATATTTATAACGATACTGTACAAAACGATGTGCCTTTAGAACAACGAATTGGTCATTGGACCGAAGAGTATTTTGAATTAGACGATATCTTAAAAGTAATTCACACCCAGTTTAAAGATAAAGGCAGAATTTTAAGCATCATCAAAAAAATGAAAACGTTGTGAAAAAGGATGATGTAATATATATTGAATCGGCACTGCAAAAGCCGGAATCAGAAACGCTTGAATTTGAAGAGGTTTATGATAAAAATGAAATTGGAAAAACCATTTGCAGTTTTTTAAATGGCAATGGAGGCCAATTGTTTTTAGGGATTAATGATCGAAAGGAAGTTACTGGTATTTCTGATGCTGATAATCTTAGCAGTGACCTAAAGCTCTTTTTAACCAATGAAATTGTACCTGAACCAGCAGTTTCGACTGATGTACTGGTTTTTGACCATAAGAAAATTATCATTGTCAATGTTTGGCAAGGAACCAGTCAGCCATACATTTTTGATGGTACAATATTTTTCAGACAAAAGGAAATATCAAAACGAGCCACAACATCACAGTTGGTTGAGCTGATACATGGCAACAAAACACAAAATGTGAGATGGGAAGCTAAATCAGCAATCGAGGTTGAGGTAGGAGACATTGATTTGAACGAAGTTGCAATCTGTATTAAAGATGTCCACGCTTCGGGCAGAGAAAAGGATGTTCCTGGCGATCCTTTGTTGTTTTTGTCAAAATATGGGCTTTACAGAAACGGAGATTTTACCAATGCTGCCATATTACTTTTCGCAAAGGAACCAGTCCGATTCTGTCCTCAGGTCAGGGTTCGTTTATCGGTTTTTAAGTCGGACAAATCTGGCGAGAACATTATTTATGATAAAATATTTGATAAAAATCTTTTTCAGTCCATCAATCAGATTACTGAATTTTTCGATTTAGCCTACGGTATTTCAAGCACTTTCACAACAAAAAGCTGGTTAAGAGATGACAAGCCGGGGTTTCCACGCTTAGCAATTAGAGAAGCCATTTTAAATGCTTTTATTCATCGAGATTACGCGTCATTTTCAAGCAGCTTATCAATCAATATTTATCCCGGTAAACTTCAAATAATTAGTTTTGGTAAATTTCCTGAAGGCATCACTGTTGAAGAACTTTCATCTGATCATTTATCTCTTCCTGTTAATCCTGATATTGCACACATTTTCTTTTTACGGCGATGGATCGAAAAGATTGGCCGTGGTACAAATAAAATGATAGCGCAATGTAAAGAATTAGGTTTTGATGTCCCTGTCTGGAGTACAACCAATGCGTCTGTTACCGTTACTTTTCCAAATCTTACAGTTCCTTTTAACTTTAATGAGGGATTAAGTGAGGGAATAAATGAGGGATTAAACAGACTTATTGAGGAACATTATATTGAGGGAATAAATGAGGGAACAAGTAAGGGAATAAATAGTGAAAAAACGGAAGGATTAAAAGAATCGCTGCTTGAAATTGTAAAGTTATTGATAAAGCATAATCGTTTACGAGGTTCTGAAATTGCCGAAAAGCTTGACAAGCCTTATAAAACAATCGAAAGGCATCTGAAATTCCTTAAACAAATCAAAGCAATTTCGTACAAAGGGTCAAAGAGGGCCGGCGGTTATCAGATCACAGATAGTTTATTAAATTTGCCTGCATCTCGTTCCTATTTGTAAAGGAAATTTATGAAAATATCAACTACAAAAGAGTAAAAACAAAAACTTAAACTATTAATTTCATTGATAGATTATCTTCAAAATCTCGACACCCAACTTTTCCTTTTCCTGAATGGATTTCACAATTCATTTTTTGATTTTTTGATGTTTTGGATCAGCGACCGCTTTATCTGGATCCCGCTGTATTTGTTTCTTACTTTTCTTCTTATAAAAAAATACAGGAAAAATGCAGTTTGGATTTTATTGCTGGTTGCGCTGATGATACTGGTTTCCGACCAGTTAAGTGTCCTGATTAAAAACCTGGTTGAGCGGCCTCGCCCATGTCACAACAGCAATATTTCAGCCCTCGTTCATCTGGTAAATGGCAAATGTGGAGGCTCGTTTGGTTTTGTTTCGTCGCATGCTGCCAATTCCTTTGCCATCGCAGTTTTCCTTATTCCTTTCCTGACAAGCTATTTCAGATATTTTGGATGGGTTATCATTTTTTGGGCAGCGGTAATTTCCTATTCCAGGATTTACCTGGGAGTTCATTATCCGGCCGACATACTTTTTGGTGCTTTGCTGGGAGTATTGCTGGGATATTTGTTTTCGATGCTTTATTTCAAAGTTTTTCACAACCGATTTCTAAAATCTTAACCTGGCAATATTACCTCCTTATCTTCAATGCCAGATTGGCAGAAATAATTTGTAATTTTGCACCACGTAATTTTACTTTAAAGAAAAGGAACTGATGGAAGTTCAAGCAATAAAACTAAGATTTGGAATTATTGGTAACGACCCCGGATTGAACCGGGCGATTGACATTGCAAAACAGGTAGCACCGACTGATCTTACCGTGCTGATTACCGGTGAAAGTGGCACGGGGAAAGAAGTGTTTCCTCAGATTATCCACCAGTTAAGTGCCCGCAAACATGGCCCTTACATTGCGGTTAATTGCGGCGCCATTCCTGAAGGAACGATTGATTCAGAATTATTCGGCCACGAAAAAGGTTCTTTTACCGGTGCACACGAAGCCCGCAAAGGGTATTTTGAAGTAGCAAGTGGTGGTACTATTTTTTTGGATGAAGTAGCCGAACTTCCGCTCTCAACACAGGTGAGGCTATTGCGTGTGCTCGAATCGGGTGAATTTATGAAAGTTGGCTCCTCAAAGGTTATCAAAACCGATGTGCGGGTTATTGCAGCCTCCAACGTGGTAATCCCTGATGCCATCGATCGCGGGAAATTCAGACAGGACTTGTATTATCGGCTCAACACCGTTCCAATTTTTATCCCGCCGCTGCGTAACCGCAGTGAAGATATTTTGCTACTGTTCAGGAAATTTGCCTCTGATTTTGCGGAAAAATACCGCATGCCTCCCATTCAACTCGAAAACAGCGCCGTCGACCTGATCGTCGATTATCGCTGGGATGGAAATATCAGGCAGCTAAAAAATATTACCGAACAAATTTCGATCATCGAAGCAAAACGTCAGATTACCCGTGAAACACTGGTAAAATATCTTCCACTGGCCAATGTCTCAAAATTGCCGATCCTTTATAATAAGGAAGACATTGGACAGGACATGACCGAACGCGATATTCTTTACAAAGTATTATTCGAAATGCGCAAGGATATTAATGATCTTAAAAACAGTGTTGCCGAGATACTGGAAAATGAAGAGGCTGGTCCTATCAGGGAGCGTAGCCCTCAATTGATAAAGAAATTGTTTCACGACATCAGCGATATAAAAAACATCGACAACAACATCGATCTTCAGTCTGATTATGAAGCAATAACTGACGAAGGTATCCAGGATCCGGAAATCGTTGAAGAATCGCTTTCGATACAAAAAAAAGAATTCGATCTCATCAAAAGGGCACTCGAAAAACATGCGGGCAAGCGGAAAATGGCTGCCAGCGACCTGGGAATTTCCGAACGGACGCTTTATCGTAAAATTAAGGAGTACAATATTGAATAGTATGATTTTAAAAATATTGAAGGTATCATCAGTGCTGACCTTTTCTGTGGTACTATTACTGAGTTCGTGTAAAGTAAATTATTCATTCACCGGAGCGTCGATTTCACCATTGGCAAAATCAATTCAGATTGATTATTTCCAGAATAATGCGGCATTGGTTTACCCGCCGCTTAGCCAGGAATTTACCGATGCTTTGCGCGATAAGTTTCAGTCGCAAACCAACCTGATGATTGTCAACCAGGGCGGCGATCTGGTTATCGAAGGCATGATCACCGATTATAACACGAGGCCAACGGCCATTCAGAGTGATGATGTGGCTGCATTAAACCGGCTTACGATCACTGTTAAGGTTACCTTTATTAATAAAATTGATGAAACCCAGAGTTTTATTGATCAGACTTTTACCCGTTATGAAGATTATTCCAGTTCAACCGATTTAAATACCATTCAGGAATCGCTTGTTAAAACGATCAACGAATACCTGATTGAAGATATCTTTAATAAGGCAGTGGTGAATTGGTAGGTTATTGGTAGGTTATTGGTGGTCATTTGTTGTTATTGGTGGTCATTTGTAGTCAATGGTAGTCAATGGTAGTCAATGGTAGTCATTATTGGTCATAAAAACTGAGTGATTATTGACCCTTAGCCAAATGACACGAAGTAAATGACACGAAGTAAATGACGCGAAGTAAATGACGCGAAGTAAATGACGCGAAGTAAATGGCGCGAAGTAAATGACACGAAGTAAATGACAGTGAAATTCCAAAAAAAATAGGAATAAAAAATGGCACTAATAAAAAGTTTAAACGGATTTACCCCACAATTTGGTGAACGATGTTTCCTGGCCGAAAATTCCACCATCGTTGGCGATGTAATCATGGGCAACGATTGCAGCGTTTGGTTCAGTGCCGTTGTCAGGGGTGATGTTCACTATATCCGGATTGGCAATAATGTGAATATTCAGGATGGGGCCATCATCCACTGCACCTATAAAAAATCCCCTGTCAATATCGGGAATTTCGTTTCCATCGCACACAACGCCATCATTCATGGCTGCACAATCCACGACAACGTCCTTATCGGGATGGGCGCAATTGTGATGGATGACGCAGTTATCGAAAGCAACTCGATTATCGCTGCCGGTGCGCTTGTATCGAAAAATACGATTGTAAAATCAGGTACAGTTTATGCCGGGGTGCCTGCCAAAAAAATTAAGGATATCGACAGCCGGTTGATGGAAGGCGAAATACAGCGTATCGCAAAAAGCTATTCGATGTATGCCGGCTGGTACGAAAAATAACAATTTTCTTTTCCCAGTAAGTATCTGATGCGTTGTAATCCTTGATTGAGTCCAAATGAACATTAAGAAAATGTTAATTGTTATTGAGAAAACAATAAAACAAGGGTATCGTTGTTTGTTTGAGTTGAATTGATTTTTTTTAAACTAAATGATAAATAATATGAGAAAAGTACGATTGGGATTAATGGGCTTCGGCGAAATAAACCGTCACCTGTATAGGCTTTGTCTCGAAGATGACAAAATTGAAGTCGTTGCAATCAGCGACATCGGCCGCCCCGAAATCCTGGTTTATCTGTTAGAATCAGAGACCAAAAGAAGCAAGAAAAATTTAGAAATTAAACTTGATGGAAACTTTCTGGTTTCCACCAATGGTAAAGCACGTATGTTAAAAGTCGGTAATCCAAGCGATGTGCCATGGGATGCTTTTAATGTAGATGTTGTTGTTGACGGTACCGGAAAATACCGCACACGTAAAGAAATGGAAGGTCACCTTTCATCGGGTGCAAAGCGCGTTATCTTAAACTCGCTTCCTGAAGATGAAATCGACCGTATTATCATCAGAGGTGTGAATGATGCAACCATGAAAAAATCCGATAAACTCATTTCGGCTGGTTCTTCTACCACAAATGCAACGGCCATCATGTTAAAAATCCTTGATGAAGCTTTCGGAGTTGAATATGCAATGCTCACCACCGTGCATTCATACACTGCCGATCAGCCTTTGCGCGATACCGCAGGAACCGATTTCAGAAGAAGCCGCTCGGCTGCCGAGAATATCATTCCTAACGAAACTCCGACTCCAAAATGGCTTCAGGTTATTATGCCCGAATTTAAAGGTCGTATTGAAGGTGCCGCACTCAACGTGCCCATTCCTGCCGGTTCGATGCTCGACCTGACAACAATTCTTCGCGATAAGGATACAACCATTGACGACGTAAATAAGGCTATTGAAGCCGCAGCAGCAAAAATCCCAGGAATTCTCGAAATTACCAACGACCCGATTGTTTCGGTTGACGTTGTTGGAAACCGTCACACCGTAATTTACGATAAACTGGCTACGATGAAATCAAAAGGCAGAATGCTTAAAATCCTCACATGGTATCACAGCACCTTAGCTATGGCCGTGAATATTCAGGAAGTTATTCTGGCTTATCATAAACTTAACGAAGAAGGAGGTATAAAATGAGAGTTGCAATAAATGGCTTTGGCCGTATTGGAAGATCTGTTTTCAGAATATTAAATGACCGTGACGATATTGATGTTGTTGCAATTAACGACCTTTTTGACAATAAAGTTTTGGCTTACCTGCTCAAATACGACACTGTTATGAAGGGCTTTGGCCAGGATGTTTTTCTTGATGGAGAATACCTTGTAACTCCTAAAGAAAGGGTTAAAATGCTTACCATTAAGGATATGAACGAATATCCATGGAAAGAACTCGAAATTGACGTTGTTATCGAAGCTACCGGTGTTTTTCGCTCACGTGCAAAACTCCAGCCACACCTCGATGCAGGCGCAAAAAGAGTTATTTTAACTGTTCCTGCAAAGGATGAAATCGACGCAACCATTGTTATGGGTGTTAACGATGATCAGTTACGTCCCGAACACCGCATTGTTTCCAACGCAAGTTGCACAACCAACTGCCTGGCTCCGATGGTAAAAGTTTTAAATGAAGCTTTTGGTATTGTTGAAGGTTTAATGACCACAACCCACGCTTACACGAACGATCAGCGCCTTGCCGACGTTCCCCATTCAGATTACCGCCGTGGAAGGGCCGCAGCCGAAAATATTATCCCAACCACAACAGGTGCTGCTAAAGCTGTTGGCCAGGTTATTCCCGAAGTTAAAGGAAAACTCGATGGCATGGCTTTACGTGTGCCGGTGCCTGATGGATCAATCGTTGACCTTGTTGTTGAAGTTGCAAAAGATGTTACTGTTGCCGACGTAAATGCAGCCGTAAGATTAGCTTCAAAAACTCCGGGAATGAAGAATATCCTTTATTATTCTGACGAAAAAATAGTTTCATCAGATATCGTAGGAAATTCGTATTCATCTATTTATGATGCCGAATACACCAAGGTTCTTGGTAAACGCTTTGTAAAAGTCCTTAACTGGTACGACAACGAATGGGGTTATTCAAACCGTGTAGTTGACCTTATCACCCGTTTTGGTGAATTCGATAAAAAGTAAATCAAATCCACATAAAGTGAAAAGGAGAATGGCTCATGCTGTTCTCCTTTTTTTGTGATTTTTAATTCGGGTCAGCAGGTATTTTATTGCCAAAAACCAAGCTAATTGATAGATTCCTGGATATCATAAATAAAATCTTCAATTATAATTTCGATAAATAAAATGAGCCGATTACATTTGCACTTTAAATTTTGGAATATGAAGAAGATAGTTTTGTTGTTAATTGTTTTTATAACCTCAGCAAGTCTGAAAGCGCAGGTTTTGGAATCTGCGCTGCAGCAATCAAGGTGGCCGGTAATTTTTGATGCAAACTGGAAGGTTGTTACAGCACCTAAAGCTCCAGCCTTTTACAGAGATTTTAAGCCTTTCACCGATAGCCGATCCGGAGGCAGCGTACGCGATTATTTTATTTCGGGAAACTTGCAAATGGATGGTACAACAAGCACTAATCTTAACTCAGCAAACCCTGATGATTACGAAAAAGAAGGCGTATTTACCTGGTATTATGAAAATGGTAAAATCCAGACGATTTCATTTTTTCGTGAAAATAAGTTAGAAGGACTGCGATCGGTGTTTTCGGAAGATGGTGAATTGGCTGAAGAAGCAACCTATAAAAATGATAAAATTCATGGCGATTACAAATCTTATCACAAAGGAGGTAAACCTTGGTTTGTGGCAAAATATAGCAACGGGCTTTTGGTGGATAACTATGCTGAAGAATACACCGAAAGTGGTGAGCGTGCTGCTGTTTACGTCGAAAATTTTGTTTCTGCCGGCAATACTTATAGCTGGCCTATGGGCGATTACTCCACATACTCGGCAAAAATTGAACCGGGTACCGGTTTAAAACTGACCAATTCCGATAATAACCGGCTGGGATTTCATCTCAAAAAACCATCAATTTTATCCGGACAGCCATTTTATTATAGTTGCAGGGTATCATCCGTTTCAGGGAATAGTGGCGCTTATTACGGATTATCCTTTGATTTTAAGGATTGGGATAATTACAAATATTTCATGATTTCGGATAACGGAGATTTTACCATCGGGGAGTTTAAAAATGGTACCAAATCAACCATTGTTTCCCCAACTTCCAGCGATGCGATCAAACAACGGCAGGAACTTGGTGGTTTTTATTTCGATAATGTCAACGATCTCGAGGTGGTTACCAGGGCAGGGAAAACCAGTTTTGCCATCAACACCAAAAATGTTTACAACACCCAAACATTCTTTGAAGGAACCGGAATGACCGGACTTTATATCGAGTCAGGCAATAAAACTGTGACTTTCAATCAATTTATAATCAAAGCAAAATAATCCTGCGATTCAAATCGGCTCAATTTTAATGTTAGCCGGATAAATTTATTTAGGAAAAACTGAAGAAACAATGATAGGCACCAGAATATTTAATTACAGGATAACCCGACTGATAGGTGAAGGCGGGATGGCAAAAGTTTACGAAGCCGTTCACGAAAAATTTCAAAACCGCCGTGTTGCCATTAAAATCCTTGATCCCATACTTACGGCCAATGCCGATATCAGGCACCGGTTTGAGAATGAGGCTAAGATTATGGCTTCACTCGATCATCCCAACATTGTAAAGGTGATGGATTACACTGATGATGCCGATAAGCTGGCCATTGTGATGGAATATCTTGAGGGCAATACCGTGAGCGATTATGTGAAGAAATATGGCGCCTTTGCTCCGGAAACCGCAAGTAAAATGATGGTTAACATTCTTGATGCGTTTCAATATGCGCACCAGCACGGGATAATTCACAGGGACGTTAAACCATCAAATATTCTGCTGGATGATAAACTGAATCCAAAAATCATGGATTTTGGTATCGCAAAACTCCTCACCGATAACAGTCTGACCCGGACAGGCACGCAAATGGGCACTCCAACTTACATGAGCCCCGAACAGGTTCGCGATGTCAAGGATATCGATAAACGCAGCGATATTTATTCTCTGGGTGTTACCCTCTACTTCATGCTCACAGGCTCGGCTCCTTACAATTCGACTACACTTTCAACCTTCGATATTTATAATAAAATCGTTCACGAACCACTTCCGCCATTAACCTCAAACCTTCAGTTTAACGAAATAATCTCAAAAGCAACTGCTAAAAACCCTGCCGACCGTTACAGTTCGTGTAAAGAAATGGCGGATGCTTTTTCTGCAAAGCAAAATGCTGTACCATTAGCAAATCCTTCGGAGGATGACGAAAAAACGCTCATTTTTACGGAGCAGGTTAAACCCAGGGAAACAAAAAAAGCAACGGTTCAATCAAAACCTGTTGCCCCCGAAATAAAACCTCGTCCCACCGAGCCGAAACCTAAACCAGCACAGGTTGTCACCGACCAAGGGAAAAAGCGGTTTACACCAAAGCAAATTATCATGGCTTCTGCAGCGGTTATCGTTATCGTTGCTGCAATCGCGGTTTTCACAACAGGGATTCTCGGCGGAAGCGGACGACTCAACAATTCGGTTGATTCGGTTTCATACTCCCTTGGAGTAATTGAAGGCCAATACCTGAAAGAGCGATTTGATACGATTAGTTTGTCTGGATTGGAAAAAGGGATTTTGGCGGCCTCACGTTCCACCGCTGCCGATAGAGTTGACCAGACCATTATGTTTAAATATTCGCGTAACAATTTAAAAAACAACCAATACGACGAAAAAGAATGTGCTGGTTTTTTCAAAAATTATGGATCTCTTATTTTTAAGAATGCCTCCGGCGATATGATTTATGATTTGAAAAACAAGCTCTTTTTTGCAGGATTAAAGCATGTTGTAACTGGCAGCAATTTAATGATCAGTTTTAAGGATGCCATTGAGTTTTCTTATTCATTTCCAACGAGTAAATCGAAAATGGAAACCTATAATAGTGTGGCTGTCGAAAAAGTTTATTTTAACAATTTGAAAACTAATTCACGGGTCAACCAGGCTTCCAAAGGGGTATTTTACGAAGTTGTCCGTGAGGGTAGTGGTGCTCTGCCAAACTCAGGGAGTAGTCTTTATCTAAAAATCGACATTAAAAACCTGAATGGGGATGTGCTGTTAAATATTCCGGAAAATTATTTTTCGCTTAATGCGTTGATTCCGGGATTGCAGGAGGTGATTAAAAAAATGAAAAAGGATTCGTTTTACAGGATTTATGTGCCTTCACGGTTAGCTTATGGGGTATTTGGATTAAATGAGGATATCAAGCCATACCAGGCATTAATCTGCGAAGTCGAAATGGTTACCTTTTTCCTTTAGGATGTGCTGTTTTTAAAGATTGATAATAAATTTAAGAAGCTGTGTACGCACCCGTGCTGATACAGGAATTGAATAATTGTTGGTCATGTAAAGTACACCGGTCCCCTTTTTGTCAAATGATTTTATGTGGTTGATGTTGATCAGATATTGTTTGTGAACCCTGAAAAATCCATGCGGTGAAAGCAAATCATCATAATCCTTAATTGTTTTTGATACGGTGATATTTCTGCCATCAGAAATATGAAATTCGGTGTAATTTTTCTCCGACTTACATAAAATAATTTCATCCGAATTTATTACAAACCAGTTTGTGTTGGTTGTGAGAACTACTTTTTTCGATTTGTCCGAATTGTTTTGGAGGTTATAATACAACGATTTCAAGCGTGTCTCAAGGTTTTGCTTACTCAATTCATTGGCTGCTTTTTTTACAGCTTTGGTTAAATCCTCCGGATCGATGGGTTTTAATAAATAATGGAGCGCACTATACCTGAAAGCTTCGATGGCATATTCGCTGTAAGCGGTTACAAATACAATCCCGAAATCGATCGTTTGAAAATTTTTAAGAATATTAAAACCCGAACCATCCGGCAGATTAATATCTAAAAAAATGAGATTTGGTGCCAGCTTTTCGATGGCTGAAATTCCTGACGCAACACTAATTGCTTCCCCAACAATGCTTACGTCCGGGCAATCTGATGAAAGCAAGAATTTAAGATGCTCACGAGCATCCAACTCATCGTCAATAATCACAGCTCTGATCATAAAAAAAATAGTTTACTCCCACAAATATTGCAGAATTCGGCGCTAAAGTATTAAATATTCTGTGAATACTAATAAAATATTTTCCGTAAATCTTTGAAAATTAGATTTAATGATCTGATTATTTTCAATTCCCGTTTAATATTATGATTTTACTATAATTATTTCTTTTTTGGTGGTGTTTAGCGTAAAATCAGATAAAGGCGTAAATTCACAATTGGTTAATTATCTTTGCTCAAAAATTGTAGTTTATGATAAAATCAATGACCGGTTTCGGAAAGGCAGAATGTGAATTGCCCGATAAAAGAGTGACTATCGAAATCAAAACACTCAACAGCAAGCAATTCGATATGCAGGCCAGGATTCCGAATGTTTTTCGTGAAAAAGAACTCGATTTGAGGATGCTTTTAAATAACAGGCTCGAAAGAGGTAAGGTTGATCTTAATATTTCGGTGGATGAAACTGCCGGTTACGAAAATTTTACCATCAACAGAAGTCTTGCAAAAAAGTATTACGATCAAATCCGGCTTCTATCGGCCGATTTAAATCTTAATATTGATGATCAACTGCTTTCGACACTTTTAAAGCTTCCTGATGTGATGAAGGCTGAGCCAAAAGAACTGAAGGAAGAGGAGTGGGCAATAATCCTTAAAGCCATGGATGAAGCAATTTTGAGATGCGACGAATTCAGGCAGATGGAGGGCGATAAGCTCGAAATTGATTTCGATAACAGGATTGGTTTGATTTTGGCTTATTTGAATGAGCTTATCCCTTTTGAAGAAGACAGAATTCTTAAAATTAAATCCAGGTTCCGGAAGGATTTGCAGGAAGTTGTAAGTGAACAAAAGATCGACGAAAACCGGTTTGAGCAGGAAGTGATTTATTATCTCGAAAAAATCGATATCACCGAGGAAAAAACCCGGTTAAAAAGTCATTGCGATTATTTTTTGGTTACGCTGCTGGAGCCTTTTTCCAACGGAAAAAAACTCAGTTTTATAGGACAGGAAATTGGCCGTGAAATCAATACCATCGGCTCAAAGGCCAACGATTACAATATGCAGAAAATCGTTGTTCAGATGAAAGATGAACTCGAAAAAATTAAAGAGCAACTGATGAATATTTTGTAAAATGAAGGGAAAACTGATCATCATTTCGGCGCCTTCCGGCTCAGGTAAAACCACCATTGTTAAGCAAATCCTTTCATCAGGGCTGAACATCGAATTTTCGGTTTCTGCTGCCAGCCGCCAACCCAGGATTAACGAGGTTAATGGCAGGGATTACTACTTTATGTCGGTGGAAGAATTTAAGGAACGAATCGATAAGGATGAGTTTCTGGAATGGGAAGAAGTGTATCATAACAGTTTTTACGGCACGCTTAAATCGGAGTTACAGCGGATTTGGGATAAAGGAAATCATGTAATTTTTGATGTTGATGTAAAAGGTGGCTTAAATATCAAGAATTATGACGCCGAAAATGCACTTGCCATTTTCATAAAAGCCCCATCAATCCTCGAGCTCGAGAAAAGACTCAGAGACCGGCTCACCGATAGCGAAGAAACGATTTTAAAACGTGTTGCCAAGGCAGAATATGAGCTTTCGTTTGCACCAAGATTTGATAAAATTGTTGTTAACGATAATCTTGAAATAGCCGTAAAAGAAACCTACGAAGCCATATCAGCATTTATAAACAATAAAAAATGAGTGGTTTAACAAAACCTTTGATTAAGACAGGATTATTTTTTGGGTCGTTTAATCCCATTCATACCGGGCATCTGATTATTGCTTCTTACATGCGCGAATTTACCGACCTTGAACAGGTTTGGTTTGTAATTTCACCGCAAAATCCCCTGAAGGCAAAAGAAAGTCTGCTACCCGACCACCACCGGCTGATGCTTGTAAAAACTGCCATCGAAGATGATCCGGAATTTAAAGCTGTTGATATCGAATTCAGGATGCTTAAACCTTCATACACCATTCATACACTTGCTTATCTTAACGAAAGCTATCCTGACAGGGAATTTGTGCTGATTGCGGGGACAGATATTTTGCACTCTTTTCACAAGTGGAAAAACTACCAGCAAATACTCGACGAATATCAGATTTATATTTATAACCGGCCGGGCTACCAAAAGGGAGTTTATTCAAATCATCCGTCGGTTAAATATTTTGAAGCCCCGATGATGCAATTATCATCAAGTTTTATCAGGAAGGCCATCCATGATGGGAAAGATGTCCGTTACATGTTACCGCATAAAGTATGGGAATACATCCGCGAAATGCACTTTTATGAGAAATGAAGCTGTTTTGTAATTTTCAGGGGTTCATTTTTAATTCTTCACTCTACATTCTCCATTCTCCATTTCCATTCTCCATTCAAAATTGGACATTGGATATTAAACATCAGGAAAAAGACAAAATACAAATCACAAAGTCAAATCACAAAATTCAAATTAAAATATCCTACTCATGACTTCCGACTTCTGACTTCTTGCTCCCGACTTCTTCTTCTAACGAAAAATTGTTTGTAACCGGTCAGGGCCAAGCGATACAACGGTAATTTTTACCCCGGTTTCTGATTCGATAAGCCTGATATAATCGTTGAGTTCCGGCGGGAAATCTTCTTCTTTTTTAACTTTATCGATTTCACAATTCCAGCCTTTAACCGATTTGTAAACAGGTTTAACTTTGTTGTCCTCAAAAGGGATGTAATCGATAATTTCATTATTAAACCGGTAATTCATGCTGATATTGAGATTTTCAAACGCGTTTAATACGTCTGCTTTCATCATGACAAGTTCGGTAACTCCATTGAGCATCACAGTATGGTTTAAAGCAGTAATATCGAGCCATCCACAACGCCGTGGCCGCCCGGTTGTCGATCCGAATTCATGGCCGGTTACACGCATTTTATTTCCAGCCTCATCATCAAGTTCTGTTGGAAAAGGACCACTGCCAACCCGGGTACAATAAGCTTTAAAAACGCCAAAAACCCTTCCCACCTTCGATGGTGCAATCCCAAGACCCGAACATACACCGGCGCAAATGGTATTGGAGGAAGTTACAAAAGGGTACGATCCAAAATCAATATCGAGCAGGCTGCCCTGGGCGCCTTCGGCAAGGATTGATTTATTTTCTTTCAGGCATTTGTTAATAAAGATTTCACTGTCGATCTGCTCAAAATTTTTCAGCGTTTCAACGGCGTCGAGCCATTTTTTCTCATATTCAGCAAACTCCATCCCTTCAATTTTAATGGCCTGGTAATCGAAGTTGAATGACTGGATTGTTTTAAAATGTTTTTGTTTTAACAATTCGTATTTCTGATGGAAGTCAGACGCATTAATGTCTCCAACCCTGATACCAAGCCGGCCAACTTTATCGGTGTAGGTAGGTCCGATGCCTTTTAATGTGGAGCCAATCTTTGCTTTTCCTTTGTCGGATTCGTAAACAGCGTCGAGCAGGCGATGTGAAGGCAGAATTAAATGTGCTTTTTTGGAGATGAGCAGGTTCTTTTCGGGATGAACATTTTCTAACCTGAGCGTAATAATTTCCTTTAAAAATACGAAAGGATCGATTATGACGCCGTTGCCGATAACATTGATTTTTTCGGGATTAAAAATCCCTGATGGAATGGTGTGAAGGATGAATTTTTTGCCGTCAAATTCGATGGTGTGGCCGGCATTGGGGCCTCCCTGGAATCGGGCAATAACATCGTAGGCAGGCGAAAGTACGTCAACTATTTTTCCTTTGCCTTCATCGCCCCATTGGAGTCCTAAAATTACATCTACTTTCATTTTCCTGAGTTTTGGTCATGAATTATTACAGTGGTAACATGCTAAATTGTGGGAATAACCGATCCGAACTTAGGAAGCAAAAATAGAAATAATACCAAGGAAAATTCTTTATTTTTTTTCTTTTATGGCGGGAGCACTCTTTTTTTCGGCCTGGTGGTTTTCGCAAATCCCGTAAAAGGTCAATGAATGATGGGTGATTTTTACTTTTAACTCTTTTTCAACAAAGTCCTTGATTTCGTTCACGCGGGCATCATAAAACTCCATAACTTCTCCGTTGGCAAGACAGATAAAATGATCATGCTGTCTGAATTTAAACGATCGTTCAAATTGAGCACAATTATTCCCGAATTGATGTTTTGTTACCAGATTACAATCCAGCAAAAGTTCGATGGTGTTGTAAAGTGTTGCCCTGCTAACCCGGTATTTGTTGTTTTTCATCCGGATGTACAAAGTTTCGATATCAAAATGCCCTTCGGTGGCGTAGATTTCTTTTAAGATGGTGTATCTCTCAGGAGTTTTTCTATGTCCTTTACCTTCAAGATATTCCGTAAATATTTTCTTTACAGTGTCCAGCGATTCCTGATTCTCTTTCATTCCTATAAAATTTGCCATAAAATTAATCAAATTTCCATTTCAACTATTATTTGGTATAAATAAAAATAGTTTGGGCGGCAAATTTAGATTTTTTTTGATTGAAAATTGCTTGTGTAATTCGAAAATTATTTTGGTTTTAAACCGGATTCATCCGGTTGATTTTCTTTATCTCTTTGATTTTTTTGAGATCATTGATGAGGTCGTTCAGATTTTTTGTGTCGTGAACGTAAAGCATGATTTTTCCTATCGAAACTTCGTTTGAACTATCGAGGTGAAAGGAGCGGATTTTCAATTTGTATTTATTCGAGATAATATCGGTAAGCTGATAAATGAATCCAATCTTATCGATACCGGTAAATTGAATGCCGGCTAAAAACAGAATCGGGTCTTTTTTGTTCCATTTGGCTTTTACAATCCGTTTTCCAAAACTCGACATCAGATCGATGGCGATTTTGCAGTTCGACCGGTGAATCATGATCGGCTTTTGTGGCATAATTAAGCCAATAACATCATCTCCCGGAATGGGGTTGCAACAAAGGGCGATTTGGTATTCGATGTCAACTTTTTCGCCCAGAAGCATTTCTTCTGGTTTGTTTTTGATGCGCTCAGTAATCGACTCATCCAGTGTTTTAGGAATAGCTGGTTTGGTTTTCGAAAAAGGGATCAAAACGTTGAACCAGGGATTTCTTTCGATTTTATGGCAGCAATTTTTTAATTCTTTAATACCAATCGTGCCCATGGCAATTTCATAATACAAATCGATAGTACTGGCAATGTTGTTATATTCTTGAAATTTTTTAACGTGTTGTTTGTTGTATTCCATTCCAATTTCCCGGAATAATTCCTGGAGTTTTTCACGACCTTCTTTGTAATGTAATTTTTTCTCGGCTTTCAGCGCTTCCAGAATATAGTTTTGTGCCCGGGCAGTTATTGCATATTCCAGCCAGATTTTTTGTGGCTTTTGAATTTTTGAGATGATAATTTCTACCTGGTCACCGCTTTTTAAAACGTGGTTTAGCGGCACAAGCGTGAGATTTACTTTGGCTCCGATGCTGTGATTGCCTATTTCGGTATGAACATTATAGGCAAAATCAAGCGCGGTTGCGCCAACAGGGAGCTTCCGCATATCTCCTTTTGGTGTAAATGTGTAGATTTCTTCAGAATACAGGTCGAGTTTGAAATTATCCAAAAAGCTCAAAGCATTGTTGTCGGGATTCTGAAACTGTTCACGGATACGTGTAAGCCAGGTTTCGATAGCTTTTCCTTCGTCCTGCGAATTTTTATACTGATGGTGAGCTGCGAAGCCTGATTCGGCTATCTCGTGCATCCTTTGCGTTCTGATCTGAATTTCGACCCACTTTCCTTCGGAGCTCATCACGGTAAGATGAAGGGATTCGTAACCTGTTGCTTTTGGTATCGAAATCCAGTCGCGTACCCGGTCATGTTTGGGTTTGTAAATATCGGTGATGAGCGAATAAACTTTCCAGCAATCTAACTTTTCGTTTTCAAAAACCGAGTCGATGATAATTCTTACCGCAAAAATGTCGTAAACATCCTCAAAAGGGATATTTTTCTTTTGCATTTTTTGCCAGATCGAAAATACCGATTTGGTGCGAACATGAATAATGTAAGGGATTTCAAATTTAGAGAGTACATCTTTAATGGGATAAATAAAGCGATTGATAAAACTATCACGGTCGCTGGAAGTACTTTCGAGTTGTTCTTTGATGTGATGATAAACCTCAGGTTCGGTAAATTTCAGTGAAAGATCCTCCAGTTCGGTTTTGATGTTGTACAAGCCCATCCGGTAAGCCAGGGGTGCATACATGATCAGTGTTTCAGAAGCAATTTTTAACTGACCTTCGCGCGACATGTGCTCCAGTGTTCGCATGTTATGAAGCCTGTCGGCGAGTTTGATGAGGATAACGCGCATATCTTCGGCCAGCGCCAGAATCATCCGTTTAAAGTATTCAGCCTGGATGGAGCGTGTGCCATCATCGAATATCCCCTTGATTTTCGTAAGTCCGCCAATGATCATTGCCACGCGCGGATTAAAAAGCCGCTCGATGTCTTCGAGGGTGTAATCAGTATCTTCGACCACATCATGCATCAGCGCGCAGATAATCGAGGTTGTGTCTAATCTCAAATCATGAGCGCAAATGGTTGCTACTTCCAAAGGATGGTAAACAAAGGGTTCTCCTGATTTTCGCCGCATGTCGATGTGCGCTTCCACCGCCAGGTTAAAGGCTTGTCGCACCATTTTGGCTTCTTCCGGAGTAGATCTGTTTTTCCAGACTTTTAAAAGATCCCGGTAACGTCGTGTTATTTCCTGCCGCTCTTCCTTTGAATACATGGTTTATCAGCTTTTCATTAAAAAGTAACAAAAGTAATGATAAAACGTTTTGGATATTTTTCGGAGTCTTTCAAATTTGAAAAACTTCAGATGGGGGCTTGAAAAGGAATAATTTTAAAAGAGGGATCGTTGGATTTAACTACTTTTGGGACTGAAATGTGTTTACGCGGATGAGGAAAATTTTACTATTTGTCATTTTTTTTGCAGGCTTTTTTTTGCAGATTTTCGCGACGCACCAGCGTGCCGGGGAGATTACATACAAAGCAATTTCGGAACTTAAGTACGAGTTTACCATCGTAACCTATACTTACACCCCGAGTCCTGCTGATCGCCCCGAACTTACCATCAGATGGGGTGATGGAACCTCCGGAGTGATTCCAAGAACCCAAAAAATCAATCTCCCGAATAATATCAGCCGAAATGTTTATGCAGGAGCCATTCATATTTATCCGGGACAGGGCACTTACACGGTTTCGGTTGAAGATCCCAACAGGAATTATGGTGTTTTAAACATTCCAAATTCGGTAAATGTGCCTTTTTTTATTCAGACACAGCTCGTGATTAATCCCTTTTTAGGCCCGAACAATTCTGTCGAACTTTTATCACCTCCCATTGATGTGGGTTGTGTTAATAATCTGTACCTCCATAATCCGGGAGCTTTCGATGTTGATGGTGACAGTATTTCGTACAAACTTGTTACTTGTCGGGGGGCTTACGGTTTACCTATTCCGGGGTTTGTTTTGCCAAATCTTGTGGATCCAATGGTTGAATCATCGTTTTCGATCGATTCGTTAAGTGGTACGATAGTATGGGATAAGCCTGTTTTGCAAGGTGAGTACAATATTGCTTTTTTGGTTGAAGAATGGCGCAATGGAGCCAAAATCGGCTATGTTACCCGTGATATGCAAATCACAATTATTGCCTGCGATAACAATCCACCGGTCATAAACCAGTTGAATGATACCTGCGTTTTAGCTGGGACAACGCTGACATTTGCAGTATCAGCAAGCGATCCTGATGAAGATGAACTGAGACTCTTTGCAGTTGGGGGCCCTTTAATTGTTGATGATAGCCCGGCAACTTTTCCGACAGCCACCGGGGTTGGAAATGTAAATGCTGTTTTTACATGGTCAACCGTGTGTTCTCATGTTCAGATGCAGCCTTATCAAATGGTTTTTTATGCTAAAGATACTTTTAACACGCCGCAGCTTTCGGATATAAAAACGATGAATATCAGGGTAATTAGTCCTGCTCCGGAAAATTTGAGTGCTTTTTCAGTTGGAAACTCCATTCATTTGAGCTGGGAAAAAGCCATTTGTCAAAAGGCCATTGGCTATGAAGTTTTCAGACGAAATGGGTTTTATGGATTTGTTCCGGGATATTGTGAAACCGGAGTTCCTGATTACACAGGTTATGTAAAAATTGCAGCTATCGAAGGAATTAACGACACTACTTTTATCGATAATGAAGGCGGAAATGGGTTGATTCATGGCATCGATTACTGTCACATGGTTGTCGCTTATTTTGCAGATGGTGGACGTAGCTATGCTTCAGATGAAGTTTGTACTTCCTTAAAGAAGGATATTCCAATCATAACTAATGTTTCCGTAAAAAATACCGGTTCAGATACCGGAGAAATTTTCGTCGGTTGGTCAAAGCCTACCGAAATGGACACCATGCTCTACCCGCCACCTTATAAATATTTGATTTGGAGGGCTACCGCCAATAATCCAACTGATTTTGTAAAGATCGATTCGACCAACAGTATTAATGATACGTCGTTTTTTGATGCAGGAATTAATACAGCTACGATTGCTTATCTTTATAAAATTGACCTTTTTAGTTTGCCTGGGAATGATCGTTATTTTGTTGGATCAACACAAAAGGCGAAATCAATTTTTCTACAGGTTCAGCCTTCTGATAATTCATTAATTCTGTCGTGGAATGTAGAGGTTCCCTGGAAAAATGAATATTATGGCATTTATCGGTTGAATGACGAAACAAGTCTTTTCGATTCGGTTGGCGTAAGTGAGGAAACATTTTTTACCAACACCGGTCTTGAAAATGGTAAATCGTATGCTTATTTTGTTAAAAGTACGGGAAAATACACAGCTACCGGTTTGGTTGATCCTATCATCAATTTTTCACAAATAGCCGCTGGAATTCCGGCTGATAATGTGCCACCCTGCCCACCGGTTTTGGTTGTTGAAACAGCTTGTGATCGGTCAGAAAACATCTTAAACTGGACCATTCCGGTAAATTGTCTAGACGACATCAGCAAATACCTGATTTATTATTCATCCGGTGAACTGGAAGAGCCTGTTTTAATTGATTCTGTTGTTGATTCAGATCAAAACCAGTACATTCATTCAAATCTTTCTTCGATAGCAGGTTGCTATTTTATAATCGCTATCGATTCGTTAGGAAATCAAAGTGAGCAAAGTAATAAAATCTGCATAAACATTGATGCCTGCCCGGTTTACAGGCTTCCGAATGTTTTTACCCCCAACGAGGACGATATTAACGACCGGTTCAGGCCGTTTCCTTACACTTCGGTTGATCATATCGAGCTGAAAATTTTTAACCGCTGGGGCAGAATCGTTTTTGAAACAGATGATCCTGACATAAACTGGGATGGTAAAAACATGAACAACAACATACCTTGCAGTGCCGGAGCGTATTTTTATGTTTGTGATGTTTTCGAAATTCGGCTTAACGGTTTGATCAAACGAACAATTACCGGCTCGGTTACTATCTTTAGATAAATCTGACAAACGCCTTAAATTTTAATTTCGAACCTGCCTTTTTCAGGCTGACCGAATAATTTGTTCGGAGCCTTCAAGTGAATTTTTGGTTAGAAAATGCTTCTTCGCAAACTTAAGGGTGTTTTAAATTTTCCCAAATCAAGGCTTCCAATATTATTCCGGCACTTTTTATTCCATTTCTGACCGTAAAAGCAATGATTGTTAAGCAACGTTTTTGAACCAAAAGTACAGGCTGTTGTTTATTTGCGGACAATTTTATCCATCCAAATATTTGCTCAAACCCTGTAAAAAATGAGAATACTATTTTTGCTTTTCTTTCAGATTTTGCTGATTTTCCAGGTTTTTTCACAAACAATAAAAATCAGAGAACCTTTGCGTTTTCTTGCCCTTGGCGATTCCTACACGATTGGTCAGGGTGTTGTGACAAGTGATCGCTGGCCTGATCAGTTTATCGCTGAACTGACAACCCGTGGATTTGATATCGACGAGCTGAAAATAATCGCCCAAACCGGTTGGCGGACGGATAACCTGCAAACTGCGATCAACGGTCAAATGCCGCTTGATGGTTACAACCTGGTTTCGTTGCTTATTGGTGTAAATAATCAGTTTCAGGGCGGAAGTATTCAAACTTACACCATTCAATTTGAAGAATTATTACAACAGGCTATCGAACTGGCGGGCAATGATCCTCAGCATGTATTTGTGCTTTCAATTCCCGATTATGCCTTTACCCCTTACGGAAACGGAAATCCGGCGATTAGCGCGGCTATTGATGAATTCAATGCTATAAACCTGGCTATTACCAACAGTTACAATGTAAAATACATCAACATTACCCCAATTTCGCGGAACGGCCTTTCGCAGCCCTCTCTGATTACTACTGACGGCCTTCATCCAAGTGGGTTGATGTATCAGTTATGGGTTCAGGAAATCCTTAAATACATCGAAAAAGAGGTTGGCTTTACAGAAAATCCTCCAGCATCCGGAGATTTCATAATTTCATTGGCTGGCCGGCAATTATTCATACATTCAACTATAGCTCAATCGGAGTACAGCATTCATAATTCTTCAGGAAAAGCCGTTCGCTTTGGGCGTTTAACAGCTTTTCCTGAAACTGTGATTGATCTGGAAGGAATTCCTGTTGGGATCTATTTTGTAAGATTGATAACCGGAAACCAGCAAACTTCTGGAGCTAAAATATTTCTGAAATAAATTTGAAAAAATTCCAGGGATTAATGCCTGATTTAAAGATGAGATAGTTGGAAAGCGGGCGATTATTTCTATTATTGAGACTGGTCTAAAAATGTGGTGAATATGAAATTGATTGGGCTAAAGCCCTGAATATCACGAATATCAATTGCCCCGACCTTAAGGTCGGGGCAATTGATAACCAGACAGTTATCGGGCTTTAGCCCAAAATCATCTGTTTTTAGACTGAACTCATGTTTGCTTTTAACAAAAAAAATCGCAACAATTGAATTTCAATTAGTTGCGATTTAATTTTTGTGGGCCCACCTGTCCCGATAGCTATCGGGATGAACTAGGGACCTACTGATTATTCGCCTGGAAATTTCATTAAAAGTTTCTCAATCATTTCGGGGAATTTTTTAAGATTTCTGTTGTAGGCACTACTCTTCATCTTTTTAATATGAGTTTCCAATAATTTTGCCTGATGATATGAAGCGCATTCAATGGAGAGGAAAATTTCCCAATCAGTAGTTTTAGCCGTAAAAGCATCATTACCATAATGTTTGGTTACATGATTTTCAAAACGTTCGGTCACAGGCAAAGTAGTAGAGCCAATGTAAAAGCGATTTAATCGTAAACTGTAAAGTAGATAACAGTAAAACATAAATTAAAGTAGCTAACAAAAAAATCAGTTACCAGTGAATTGACTATCTCCTGATTGTCTCTAAACAGGTGCAAACAAAACAGGCTGTCTCGTTTTTTTGAGACAGCCTTTATTTTGTGGGCCCACCTGTGGGGGAAATCCTTCCTTTTGATACTTTTAAATGCTTTCTTACTTCCTGTAAAAGTACTAATAATCAGTTAATAAAAAGAATATTCAAGAAAAACAAAGAAAAAGAAAGCAATTATTTTTGTTAGTTATTTGTTAGCTAACTAATAAAAGTTAACTTTGTATTGGATATTTAATGAACTGAATTATGAAATCAAAAATGAAAGGCTTCCTTTTCCCCCAGCCTTATTCAAATGGGGAATATCCTGTTTACATCAGGATTTATTACAATGCCAAAACAAGCTACATTTCAGCAGGATTTTCAATCCCTTCAAGGGCTTGGAATGAAGATAATTCTGAAGCATGGGAATCAATGCCCACCCTAACAAAGAAGCTTCAGGAAAGCCTTTCAAATGATGAAATACAGGCATTCAAGGAAAAGCAAAAATCAATCATTCTTCTTCCAAATGCATTCAAGATTAATTCTGAAATCAGGGCCATAATTTCAAAGCTGGAAGAAATTCAGAAAAGGCTTGAAGTTGAAAAGAAGGAAATATCTTCCAATATTTTGAAAAGCCTTTATGAAAATAAGGATAAGGCAGAAAATGCAAGGAAGGATTTCTTTCAATATTTTCAGGAAGTAGCAAATTCAAAATTTCAAGATAAACAGATAAGAACTTCTGAAAAATATTCAGCTGTATTAAGAAAGCTGAAAGCATTCAGGAAGGATAAGCCCCTTCCCATTGAAGAATTAACTTCAGGATTCTTGAAGGATTTCAGTAAATATCTGGCAAAGCAGGGGGCCCATCCTAACTACATTCATATAAACTTGAAGAATCTGAAAACTGTTATTCAGAAAGAAGCCATCAAAACAGATAAGATTATTTCCCCTGAAAAGAATCCCTTTCTTAATTTTGAAATGCCAAAAATAATTGAATCAGGAAAAGAAAAGCTTGATATTTCCGAAATTACAAGAATTGAAAAGATTAATCTTGATGAATCAGATATTCTTTTTCACATCAGAAATGCTTTCCTTTTCAGCCTTTACAATGCTGGAATCAGAATAGGGGATTTACTTCAGTTGAAATTTGCAAACATCAAAGAAGGAAGGCTAATTTATTCAATGGGCAAAACTGCAAAAATCAGAAGTATTAAGATATTTCCCCAAGCCTTAAAAATCCTGAAATATTATGAATCAAAAAAGGAAAAGGATTCTGATTTTATCTTTCCTTTCCTTGATAATAAAGCAGAATATTCAAAGCTGATCAGCCCTGAAGATTTTCAAAAGGCTTCCCCAGAAATGCTTTCTTTCCTTTTCGGAAAAGTTGAAAGCAGGATAGCTGTTTTTAATGCAGGATTGAAAGTAATTGCTGTAAGGGCCCAAATAAAGAAGAAAATTTCAAGCCATGTAGCAAGGCATTCTTTTGCTGATATGGCCCGAAAGAAGAACATTTCAGTTTATGATATTATGCAAATGCTGGGGCATTCCAATATTTCAATAACACAAAGTTATTTGAATAAGCTTGATCTGGATTCCCAAGATTCAGCCATGAAATCAGTTTTCAATTAATCCCTTGAAGCAATGAAGAAGCCAAAATCAAATATTAATCTTGCTACATTCCAGAAATACTTTCAGGGCATTCCCCCCATGTCATTAATGTATGATTTGGAAGGAATTGAAATCAGGAAGGCTGATCTGGAAGAATTACTTTCAGAATATGGATTAAACAGATATTTTCCATTCTTTGAAGATCTTTCAAAATGGCTTCAAGTATTTCCTGAATTTCTAAAATATAACAAGGATTTTAGAAAGGAAATTGAAATAGAACAAAAAGAAGAATTTAGCCTGATAGAACTATCTGAAGCCTTGAAAAATAATCAGATTGATTTTCTTGAAATGAAGTTTTCTTCAAAGGGTAAAAAAGGAAAAATCAAAATATCAGTTCCTGAACTTCTTCTTCAAGTAGGGGAAATCATTCATTATTACTTCATGGAAGAAAGAAGTAATGATCTATTCCTGAAAGAAAATAAATTTCAGAAAGTTCAAAAAACTAAAGGAAAGCCAAATTCAACTTATTATCAGGCATTAATCAGTTTTGGATTATTGCAATATCTTAACAATGAAACAGAATTGAAATCAGGAAGCAATTTCATCAGCAATGATCAGGGGAAATTCATTTATGATTTTCTGGAATTAACAAGCTTCCTTCCTGTGGAATCTTCAAAAGTATTGCAGGAAGAATATATCAGAACATTGCTTAATAATTACAAAGGAAAAGAATCATTCCCACCCTTTAAATAAAGCATTTCCAGCCATTTAAAAAGGAACTGAAAACAGGCTTCCTTTTATATGTGTTCTTTTTCCATGCTAAAATAGATTTGCCCCAGATTATTAACATAAAATTCTGGTAAAACATGGAAAATTTAACACTTATCCCAACTGAAAGGCTAAATTCCTTTCAAGCTGATCTGAATGAAATCAAAAATCTTCTTCAGAAAAAAGAAAAGCAAAATGATTTGAACAAATGGCATTCTAAAAAGGAAGCCCAGATCAGGCTGAAAGTTTGCCTTAAAACATTGGATAACTATCTTCTGAAAGGAATCCTTCCTTATTCCAGATTTGCTGGGAAGATCTATATCAAAGATTCTGATATTGAAGCCCACCTTGAAAGAAATTACATCAAAGCTTCTTAATTCAGAAAGGATATTTATGAATGAAAGATTCATTGAAAACTGTCATATTCCTTTATCCTATCAGAAAAAGGAAGGCACAAAAGGAAGCTTTTATCAAGCTGGGGGGAAGAAAGGAATCCTTCCAGCCAGAATAAGCTGGGGGATTTTTGCACAAAGAAAAACTTCCTTGAAAGATACCTTGAAGAAAAATGAAATCAATGGGCTTTACAAGAAAGCTGAATCAGGGCTTTATGATTCCATTGATAACAGGAAGATTCATTCTTCAATCTGGGGAAATGAAGAATTTCCTGAATTTTATGGATATGGCATTCTTGATGAAAGATATGGAATTTTTGATTTGCTGATTATCTATTCAGAAAATCAATGTTTTGAATCAATGGAAATCCATCATTTCAAAGGCATGGGAAAGCCTGAATTTCTTCAGCAAGCATTCAACTATTTACGAAACTATAAAACAAAAAGCCCCAGATCAATAGGGCTTCCTGTGGATATTTATGAACTTGGATTATATTGAAATTGCCAAATTCATGGGCAAAGATAAGCCAAATTTCCATAATATGGAAAGGGAAGCACTATATCCAAATGCTGAAAGATATTCCTTTCAAGGCTGCAAAAAAATTGAAGTTTGGAATTATCCGGAAAGCAATCAGATCAAGATAAAAGGAAGCATTCCTTATTTTATCAATGGGCATAATTACTATTCTTCCTTACATGATTGGATTGAAGGGCTTGAATATCTTCAGGGAAGCATGAATATTAATATCTTTTCAGGGCTTGTAACTTGTTTCGAATTTGGCACCATTCAGGAAATCCCTTTTCCGGAATCTGAATTTCTTCTGAATCACATCAAAGCAAAAGGATTTCAAACAAGGGATTACAGGAAAGGCAGCATTTTAACAGGGAAAGAATTTGATTCTTCCAGCCTGAAGATAAAGCTTTATGATATTAACAGGAATATCAAGAACAAGCTGGAAAAGCCCATCAGGGAAGAAATATCAAAGCTTTATGGCTGGGATAAAGAAAAGCACTATATCAAGATAGAAAATCATTACAAGAAGCCTGAAGCCTATTTCAAAGGGAATCTTCAGCTGAATGAAGTACTTGCTTCCATCTTCCAGCAAAGCCTGAAAAATGAACTTCTTAATTCATATCAAAAAATAATGAAAACAGGAAAATCAATTATGCCAACAAGCAAAGCTGATATTAATGCAGGGACCATTCCTTTAATGATCTTGAAGGAATTGGAATCAGTTTACAATTTCAATACTGAAGAACTGATCAAGAACAAACTGAAAGCAATTCCTGAAGATGTTTTCAGCCCATCAGATAGAAAAGCAAGGCTTAGAACTATCAGGGATAATTTAAAGAAGATAGGGCTTCAGGGAATAAGCAAATATGATATTCTTGATCTTCTTCAAGCAAGAATTGCAGCAAACTAAAAAACAGGAATCCTTTTCTATGGTATTAAAAAGGGGAAGAAATCTTATCCTTATGAACAAAGCAAAACATACAGGAATGAAGGAAGAAGATCTTCAAGAATTGAAGATTGAACTTCCTGATTGGAATCAAGAACTTTCTGATTGGAAAAAAAGAATGATCAAATGGGAAAAGGAATTATCAGAATGGAAGATTGAAATTCCTGAATTTGAAATTGAAATTCCTGAATTTGAAATTGATCTATCAGCCTGGGATAATGGAATAAAAGAATGGGAAGAAGGGCTTCCTGATTAGGAATAAAACTTTACACAAATGCAAACAATAAAAACAGCCTGAAAGCCTTGATACACTAAGAAAGCAGAAGAATCAAGGGCTTTTTATCTTTAAGGATTTAGGCTATTTTCAAAAATCAAGTAAAAATGGGAAGAAATTCTTCAGGCAAAGTAACTACTTCAGGGGCCCAAAGGCTGGAATTAAGCTATCTTTTCAAGGCTGGCTACATTCAGAAAGGCTGTATTATTCAAAGTAGTATTTCTTGGAATAGTGGAAGTACAATCAACATTTATTCAGAATTAACAAAAGAAAAGCAATTTATCAGGCTGGCTTATCAGATGAAAGATTCATCAGGGGAAATTCAAAATCTGGATTACAAGATATGGCTGGATTCAATCCCCAGCAATCTGGGAAAGGGGGAAATTTACTATTTCATTTGCCCCAGATCAGGAAGAAGAAGCCGGATTATTTACAGATGTTATGGAAGCCTTTACTTCAAAGCAAGGAAAGCCTATCAGATCAGGATATTTTATCAATCCCAGATTTCCAGCAAAAAGGATTATCATAATTCCAGATATTTTGAAGCTGAAAGGAAGCTTGAAGAATGTTACCAAATGCAAAGGAAAAGCCATTATCAGGGAAAGGAAACAAGATTGTTAAAAAGAATTAACTTTCTGGAAGCAAAAAAGGAAATCCTTGATCAAAGAAGATTCCTTGATTTTGGAAAATATTGCATGAAAAGGGGCTGGCTTATATTATGAAAACAGGCTGAAAATAGGCTTGAAAAACTGATTTTTGTTAGTTATTTGTTAGCTATCAAATTAAAAAGCCCTGTAAATATCTAATTTACAAGGCTTTCTGTTATTTTGTTGTGGGCCCACCTGGACTTGAACCAGGGACCTACTGATTATGAGTCAGTTGCTCTAACCAACTGAGCTATAGGCCCTCACTTTTATCATGGTATTTTATAAAAGGATTGCAAAAATAGTGTTTTGTGATAAATCCCCAACAAAAATTTAATATTTCGTTGTAATTTATTGGTTGTTGAAGTTTGACTATTTTAGCCGCAAACATTTTTAAAATAAAAAATGAAATCAGAAAACATTCATAATGTGGTATTTGATTTTGGTGGCGTGATTTATCAGATCGATTTTGAACGGCAGAAACGAGCTTTTTTAGAGGAGAAAATTGTGGGTTTTGAAAATCTGTACTCACAGGCCAGCCAGAATTCATTATTTTGTGACCTCGAAACCAGTCGGATATCGGATCATGATTTCAGGGAAAAAGTTACCTGTTTAATTGGAAAAAACATTTCCCCGGGCAAAATAGATGAACTCTGGAACAGTATTTTAGTGGATTATTATTACGATAAAATTAGTCTGCTCCAAAAACTCAGATCCAGGTATCGGCTTTTTTTGCTAAGTAACACCAACGCCATTCATTACAATTTTTACTCGGCTCAGTTTATCAAAAAATTTGGGTATGGCTTTGAGAATCTGTTTGATAAATCATATTGGTCCTTTAAAATAGGGATGCGAAAACCTGACAGGGAGATTTTTGTAAAATTGATTTCTGATAATGGATTTACCCGTGAAAATGCTTTGTTTATTGATGATACCATTCAAAATACCGAAAGTGCCGAACGGTATGGCTTAACCTCTCACTTCCTTTCACCGGGTGAAAATCTATCAGATTTGTTTGATGAGTCGTTAAATATCAGGTTATAACGAAAATTCTTTTTTTAAATCGGCAAAAACACTATCGAGGGTGATCTTGATAAATCCTACGATTTCTTTAAGATCAGTCTTGTTCTCCAGAACTTTTTCGGGTTTATCGATTTTTCTGATAACATCATGTAGCGAAACAATTTTCATCATATCGATGGATGCTTTCATTTTGTGTGCGTTATGAGCAATCATTTCGAAGTTGTTTGTCAGCAGATTTTCGTTCAGATCATCCATAATCCGGGGAGTAGATTCCACAAAGATTGTTACCATTTTTTGCAGGCCATCCTCATCACCAACGATATCGATTAATTGCCTAAGATCATAAAGTTTATTGGTTTTCATACACCGGGTTTTAAAGTTCATTGTTTTTCATCATCCGATAGATTGTTGACTTTCCAATATCCAGTTTTCTTGCTACTTTGATGATATTGTTGTCGTATTTATCAAGGAAATACCTGATGATTTTACGGTTATAGCCTACAAGCGAATCTTCGGCATCAAGCAGGAAGTCGTTGGAGCGATTTGGCGAACTGAATGAGATGTCGGTGTCATCAATAACCGGAGTATTCGACATTACGGTTGCTAGTTCCATCATTGCCTTTAATTCGCGGGCATTTCCCGGATAAGCGTAGCCAAGCAGTTTTTCCTGCGCGTGTTGAGAAATGGTTTTTTTAGGAATATTATTTTCTTCACAAAACTCATCAGTAAAATATTTAGCCAAAATTAAAATATCGTTTCCGCGATTTCGGAGTGGCGGCAGAAAAATTGGTAGTCCTAAAAGCCGGTAATAAAGGTCTTGCCTGAAATTTCCTTTTTGAACTTCTTCGGCAAGATTGCGGTTGGTGGCAACAAGAATGCGGGCTTCAACTTTAACAAGATGATGTCCTCCGATGCGTGTTAATTCCCTTTCCTGAAGCACGCGAAGTAATTTTGCCTGCATGTTAAGGTCCATTTCGCCAACTTCATCAAGAAAAAGCGTTCCTTTTCCAGCTTCTTCGAATTTCCCTAATTTCCGGGTGTTAGCGCCAGTAAAAGCACCTTTTTCGAAACCAAATAACTCGCTCTCGATAAGTTCTTTTGGAATTGCCGAAACATTGATTGCGATGTAAGGGTGCTTGCCACGTGGCGAATTATAATGGATGGCTTTTGCAACAAGGTCCTTGCCTGTGCCTGTTTCTCCGGCAATTGATACAATGATATTTGTCGAAATAGCTTTTTCGATCAGGGCAAAGATGTGCTTAATTTCGGGGCTATTTCCTTTGATTATATTCCCAAACTTGTATTTTTTCCCAATTTCTTCCTTTAAGACATCAATCTGATTCTCAAGTTTTACCTTTTCCCTGATATTTTTCAGGGCATTCCAGATACGGTCTTTGGTGTCGTCGTCTTTTACAAAATAATCGTAGGCTCCTTCTTTAAGCAGGATTACTGCCGTGGAAACATCTTCCTGACCTGAAACAATAATTACAGGTATTTCGGGATTGAATTCCTTTACTTTCTTTAATACATCGAGACCCGACATATCGGGAAGTGAATAATCCAATGAAATTACTGAAGGATTTTTGTACAAATTATGAAGAAAATCTTTTCCGGTTTCAAATTTCTCAACCACATAATCCGGATTCAGGCTGATATGGTATTTCAACATTTCGCCATAAAACGGATCATCTTCGACAACAAAAACTTTAAATGGATTCATGTATGAACAATTTTTTCCAAAACTATACAATTTTTTCGTTGTTATCCCAAATCGGGAAATAAAAGATTTTGAAAAAAATATTTCAAAACCGGAAGTGAAATTTGCATTAACAGAATTCCGGGCTCTTTTTTTGGTCGTTAATTAATCATAATTATTTTCTGGCAGATGTAAATCAGTAATTACACTTTTATAAATTTGCACGGTCGCAGCAACCTATTCAACTACATTCATATTTTACAAATTCCTGCACACATCACTAATATTAAATCATCGAAATGGAAAAAATCAAAGTATTAAACCCTGTTGTCGAGCTTGATGGCGATGAAATGACCAGGGTAATCTGGAAATTTATCAAAGAAAAACTCATTTTCCCTTACCTGGATATCGACATCAAATATTACGATCTGGGAATAGAAAAACGCGACGAAACAAACGATCAGATAACCGTTGATGCCGCCAATGCTATTCTTAAATACAACGTTGGCATTAAATGTGCCACGATTACACCTGACGAAAACCGTGTAACCGAGTTTGGGCTTAAAGAAATGTATCGCTCACCAAACGGAACAATCAGGAATATTCTGGATGGTACAGTTTTTCGGGAACCGATTCTCATCAATAACATTCCGCGCTTAGTGCCAGGCTGGACAGCCCCGATTTGTATCGGTCGTCATGCTTTTGGCGATCAGTACCGCGCAACCGATTTTCTGGTAAAAGGCAAAGGAAAACTCACCATCACCTTTACACCCGAGAATGGCGATTCCCCCCAATCATTTAATGTTTACGATTTTAAGGGCGACGGTGTAGCGCTTGCCATGTACAATACCGATGAATCCATCACCGGTTTTGCGCATTCATGCTTCAATATGGCGCTGCAAAAAAAATGGCCGCTTTATCTTTCTACAAAAAACACCATTCTTAAAAAATACGACGGACGGTTTAAAGATATTTTTCAGGAAGTTTTTGAGCAGGATTATCAGTCAAGATTTAAAGCACTCGGAATTACTTACGAGCATCGCCTGATTGATGATATGGTTGCTTCGGCGCTTAAATGGCCCGGAAATTTTGTGTGGGCATGTAAAAATTATGATGGTGATGTTCAATCGGATACGGTGGCTCAGGGTTTTGGCTCATTGGGTTTGATGACTTCGGTGCTTGTTACACCCGACGGAAAGACCATCGAGGCCGAAGCTGCACACGGCACTGTTACGCGGCATTACAGGGAACATCAAAAAGGGAAGCCTACTTCCACGAATCCAATTGCATCTATTTTTGCCTGGACACGTGGCCTTGCGCATCGTGGCAAACTCGATGGAAACGAGCAACTCATAAAATTTGCCAATACGCTCGAAGAAGTGTGTATCGAAACTGTCGAATCAGGCAAAATGACCAAGGACCTTGCAATGATTGCGTTTGGAAATTCAGTGAAAACTGATCAATATCTTAATACCGAAGATTTTCTTAATGCATTGGATGAAAATCTTAAACTAAAACTTACAAAATAATCAGGATAAAAGAGAATGACCGTGTTACATCTCAATTATTTACTATTTTTAACAAGTCAAAAAACATATTTGCATAATATTCTAACTACATTAAAATGAGTAATTTAAAAATAAAATTACAACAAAAAATTGACGAGCACCGCCCAAGGACTCAGCGTTTGTTGCATGAATTTGGTCATGTTGTGGTCGATCAGGTCACCATTGGTCAGATAATCGGAGGAATGCGCGGGATAAAAAGTCTGGTTACTGATATTTCTTATCTTGATCCAAATGAAGGGATCCGCTATCGTGGGTTTACGCTACAGGAGGTTTTCGAAAAACTTCCAAAACCAAAAGGTAGCGAAATGCCTTTTGTTGAAGGATTGTTTTATTTACTGCTTACCGGTGATGTGCCCACCGACGCTGAAGTTATGGATGTTGTTGACGAGTTTAGAAAGCGCAGGATTGTGCCTCGTTATGTTTACGAAGTTATTGATGCTTCGCCTTGCTGCAGCCATCCGATGGCCATTTTCTCGAATGCAATTCTTGCCATGAGCCGCGAATCGTTCTTCGCCAAAAAACATGCTGCCGGCATTAATAAAAATAATCTTTGGGATCCGATGTATGAGGATGCATTGAATTTGTTGGCTAAACTTCCTGAGATTGCCACCTACATTCATGCAAAGTTGTATCGCGAAGGAAAACGCATTCAATCAAATCCAAGCCTTGATATTGGTGCTGATTTTGCTCATATGATGGGTAAACCCAAACCTTATGATGATGTATCCCGGCTTCATTTTATCATTCATGCCGATCATGAAAGCGGAAACGTAAGTGCTCATACAGGCCACCTTGTTGCAAGTACACTTGCCGATATTTATATGTCGATTTCGTCGATGGTCAATGGCCTTGCCGGACCTTTGCACGGTTTGGCAAATCAGGAAGTTCTTGTTTGGTTGCAGGAGGTTAAAGATAAAATGGGTGATGAAATCCCAACCGAAGACGAAATGAAACAATTTGTCTGGGATACGCTTAACTCGGGCCAGGTTATTCCGGGTTATGGGCATGCTGTGTTGAGAAAGACTGATCCACGCTACACCATTCAGCGCGATTTTTGTTTGAAAAATATGCCCAACGATCCATTGTTTAAGTATGTTGACCTGCTTTATAAAGTTGTGCCACCAATTCTTAAAGAACAGGGAAAAGCAAAAAATCCATGGCCAAACCTTGATGCCCAGACTGGTGTTATCCAGTGGCATTATGGAGTGACTGAGTACGATTTTTATACTGTACTTTTCGGCGTTGGAAGATCAATCGGAATTGCTGCCAACATTATCTGGGACCGTGCTTTGGGTTATCCGTTGGAGAGACCAAAATCGGTGACTACCGAAATGCTCGAAAAAATTGCCGGAATCAGGCCAATGGAGCCAGGTGAGGAAATCCCATCAGAATAGTTTATGGGTAAAATTTTACAGGAGAGTTCTGAAGGTCAAATTTCAGGGCTCTTTTTTTTATAGATGAATTTGAAAGAACAATATTACTATGATCGAACAATACGAAATCACGCTGCCTGAATTCAGACGAGGCATTCACCTGATAACACGCCATATCGAAAATCAGTTGAACACTTTGCCAGATAAAGGGATGGTCAATATTTTTATCAAGCATACTTCGGCAGGATTGACCATTAACGAAAACGCAGATCCTTCGGTCCGCACTGATCTTGAGAAATATTTTGATAAAAATGTGCCTGAAAATGCCCCTTACTACCGGCATACCATCGAAGGTGCCGATGACATGCCTGCTCACATCAAGTCGGTAATTACCGGAGCATCTTTAACGATTCCTGTAACCAACGGGCGGCTCAATCTAGGAACCTGGCAGGGAATATTTTTGTGTGAATTCCGCAATCATGGTGGCGGAAGGAAACTATTAATCACAGTTTTCAGTTAAAGAAATGTTTGACGAGTAGTTTTTTATCACTAGTGACCGGGTAATAATATTTAATCGTCCTGAAACCCTTGATTTCTTTAACCTCTACGAGGTATTTTTAAATCGGGGGCGTGCTTTTTTCTACAATACTTTATCGCCTACGGCGAATTCCGCGTAGCGGATAAAGTATTGTAGAATAATGAGATGTGATAGTCTTAAAAATTCCCCGTAGATAAACAATTTAGTCGGTCACCAATGTTTTTTATAAAACCAATTCTTTAGCTAAGAAGGATCGGGAAAACGCCATCAGTTCCGGGAAGAATTTTCTGAAATCTTCCTCTAAATCCTGATAATGGATTTTCAGATCGGTGCCACCATTTTCGATTCCGGAAACAAACTTTGTGCGTCGCGACATACCCTGTAAAGCCAGGCTGATATTGTCGGTTTTGGCGTAAGAGTTGAGCCAGTTGCCTGCGGCCATCAGGGGTAAAATCTTTTTCATCCGGGGAGGCATCAAAACGTAATGCATGAAAAGCATTTTGTACGAATTACGCGTAAAATACAGGAGTGTTTCGTCAGAGAAATCGTGCCAGTTGGCGGCCAGAAAATGATCGAAATACATATCCACAACAACACCTGAATATTTCCGATAGTTAGCCCTGATCCTTGATTTGCTCACCTCAACCAGCGGATGCGTGTCGGTAAATTCGTCAATCAGCCTGTGCAACTTTATTCCGGCCCGGATTTTTTCCGGGAAATCCTCCATTTGTCTGCCTTTCACTGCATCAGCAATAAAATTACCTACCATAATTTCTTCATCTTTAAACGAAAGATACAAATGTGCGAGGTAATTCATGAGATCAGGTTTTTCAATTGATAGTTTTGATTTTCATTTTTAGCAAAGCGCAGGGAGAAGTCGGCAGTCGCCAGTTGGCAGTGGGCAGTCGTAAGGCAAAAGGCGTAAGGCGTAAGTCCCCAGTTGGCAGTTGCCAGTTTGCAGTTTGAAGTCGGCAGTTGCCAGGGAGCAGTTGACAGTTTGCCGGAATCAAAGAATCTTCCATTTTTCCATCATTCCATCATTCCATTTTTCCATTCATCCATTCTTCCATTGTCGCCCCGATAGCTATCGGGGGTCAAATTGTCGAATTGTTCCATTCCTCTGCCTTTCCATCACTCCACTCTTCCATTCTTCCATCATTCCATTTTTCCATTCTTCCATTGTCGAATTATCAAATTGTCGAATTGTTAAATTCCACTGCCTTTCCAATCTTCCAACATTCCACCATTCCATCATTTCATTTTTTCATTTTTTCATTCTTCCATTGTCGAATCGTCGAATTGCCTCATTGTCGAATTCTTCCATCCTTCCCCGGCTTTCATCCCTCGGTTCGTTTCGATGAAAAATAAATTTCCAGAAGCCTTTGAGCTGCGATGTACGAACTGATTTTGTCGCTCAGCAAATCTTTATTAACCTGTGCCAGGCTGTTTTGGATGGTTTCGTTTTGATAGAAACCGCTTTTCAGGTTTTCGTGAATGGTTCCGAACATGATTTGAACTTTCTGATCGTGGCGCTTCTTTTGAAAGAATCCATTCGCTTTTGTGAAATCTTCATATTTTCTGATTGTCTGCCACACATCTTCGATTCCTTGCTTCGACCGCGCGCTGCAAAGTCCAACCTGTGGTATCCAGCCCGACTCCGTTGGCGGGAAAAGATGAAGCGCATTTTTATACTCGGTTTTGGCCTGGTTGGCTTTATGGATATTGTCGCCGTCGGCTTTGTTGATGTAAATGGCATCGGCCATTTCCATGATGCCGCGTTTGATGCCCTGCAATTCGTCGCCGGCACCAGCAAGCATCAGCAGCAGGAAAAAATCAACCATCGAATGGACGGCAATTTCAGATTGTCCTACGCCCACCGTCTCGATAAAAATCACATCAAAGCCGGCAGCTTCACACAGGATAATGGTTTCGTTGGTTTTTCGTGCAACTCCACCCAGCGATCCGGCCGAAGGTGAAGGACGGATAAAAGCATTTTTGTCGGTTGACAAATCCTCCATCCTGGTCTTATCGCCAAGGATGCTGCCTTTGGTGCGGCTGCTGCTTGGATCGATGGCCAAAACCGCCAGTTTAAACCCAGAAGCGGTCAGGTGTTTTCCGAGGGCTTCGATAAAAGTACTTTTCCCTACACCAGGAACGCCGGTAATTCCAACGCGAACCGAATTTCCTGAATGTGGCAGGCATTTTTCGATCACATCCTGGGCAAGCGCATAATGCAAAGGATTAACACTTTCGACCAGGGTGATGGCTTTGCTCAAAATGGTGCGGTTACCCGACAGGATTCCCTGGACATATTCGTCTGGTTTGAGCAACTGCTGCTTTTTGCTTTTAAAACGCTCAACAGCAGATGGGCTCACCTGTTCAGGTTGTTCGATTCCCTCGTTAACTTTCAGGGCAGATTCATGATTTTGATGATCCTTGTAAGGCATAGCCACTTTTTGTTTTTACAGTCGCAAAGTTAGTTTTAAAAATAAACAGCAAATCCGGAAATTAGTTTTGGTGAAGCCGGGATTTAAAGGAAGGCAAGTCGGGCTAAGATTTTAGAATTTTGTTGGGACAGTATAAAAAAGATGTTAATTTTGCGCCTCCAAATTTACAGCTCTCCGTAGCTCAGTTGGTAGAGCAGATGACTCTTAATCATCGGGCCGAAGGTTCGAGTCCTTCCGGGGAGACAGATAACAAGTATAAAACATTAATAGTCACTTACTTACGGGTGACTATTTTTGTTTTCCGCAACGAATTTCAAGTAATTTGAAGTTTTGAAATATTCTATTTTAAAATCAAACATTCCAATTTTGAAACACCACCCCCCCAAAAACAAACCAGCTTTTCTAAATCACAATAACTTTCCCACGCTGCGAAATCCCGGTGGAATTAGAGATGGTGAAATAGTAAAATCCTTTATCTTTTAGCTGATAATCCAATTGTACCTCGCCGGAATCAAGCAAAAAGTGATCGATTTGGCGGCCTTCGGCATCGAAGATTTTCATTTCGAAAGGGGCAGTGCCTTGAAGAAATCCTTCAAAATGTATCTTTCCGGAGCCGGGATTTGGAAAGTATTTCAGAGTTTTTGGCATCGCGTTTTCGTCAGCCTGATTTATTACACCAAGGCAAAGTCCGGGGATGTTGGCATCGAGCCATGCCAGGCGTAGATTTATCCAGTGTTTGAGGGTATCGAGTTCGGCATTGTAGGTTGTGGCAATGGCACCTACTTCGGGTGCCGGGCCGCTGATGCCGAGAATCGGCCATTTCTGGAAATGCCTCACCTGCGCATTTTGAACCAGGCTACCGACACTGTCGATGTACGAAAAAATGTAAGTAGTGTCTAAAATGGTCTGGCGGTAGTCTTCCCAGGCACATCTCAGGTCTTTCGTGAAATTGTTGTCCTGCAACAAACGAATATACCAGCCACAGGAATAATTATCCGTGGGGCAATCGTTGATATGATGCGCCCAGCCTGAGCCATCAATGTTTTCGAAAATCGAGCATCCCCAGAGATTTTTCCAGGCCCAGTCGAAATCCCAGACAGGCCCCGCTTTTAACTTGCCGCCATTCGAAAATTTATCTTTATAGAAGAATACACTTTTCTTAAAACCATCATTGTTACGGCTTAATTCGTTAACCAGAAAATAGTCGATAAATGATTTTATATCGAGGTATTTCCGGTAACCGTTGAGCGAATCGGCAAAATCATCGCTGTAAAGCGCTGTTTCGAGGCTGTCCACAAAGGCAGCGATATAGGTTTTTTGGGGAGCCATGATCTCGTCGGGTTTTGGGTATTCGTAAACAAAATGAACATCAAAACCCGGGTGATCGATGGGCGAAAAATTGGACTGAAAACTGTTATTGGCATCCCAGTAATTCTGCTGGAGGATATATCCGCCGGTAAGCTCATCGCCGGTAGTGTCGGCAGGATTTAAGGTGGCAATGTCAACCCGGCCGTTGTCGCGTTTGATTTTCTCACCAAAAACATAAATGCCCTGGTAGGCGCTGTCGAGCAACACTTCGCAAAGGCTGGTGCGCGGACTGTAATTTCCCATCTCAGCAAAAAGTTTAAAAGCCAGCGGGTTTCTGATTAAGGAGCGGTCGTTATAATTTGAAATCAAAACCCAATCATTTTCAGCAGGCATTCCCAGGATAGAAACATTGTTATTTCCTCCGGTTTCGGTGCGTGTTTCAAAACCATAAGGATGCTGTGGATAACCGGACGACGAAGCCCCGCGAATTTCGATGCCAACGTGCCCGTTGTATTCATTGGCAGTGTCGGAAACAAAAGTGAGGCTATCCGGGCCGTAATATTTGATTTCCATCAATGCATCAATTTTTACATCCGGCACAATGGTTTGCCCCAAAGTATTGATCATGACAATCGGCAATTCCGAACTTTCCAGAATTACCTGCCCTAAATCTTTAACACACAACTCAAACGAACCGGTGGCGCCACCGTAGCCCCAGACCTGGATAAAAAGCATTTGCCCTTGCGGGAGATCAAATAACGAAAGCATCGAAAAAGAGCCGTTTCCGCCGTCATCATCACAAGCAATTCGTCTGGGGGAGGAGCAGGTAATATCGCTCCACACCGCAATGCCCGTGTCGTTTATAGTTCCATTGCCGGTTTCAAAACTTACATTGCCCGATGAAGGTGTCGGCAGCGAAAACCAGATGTCGGCGCCTGCATAACTGGCACAACCGGCATTAAGCCCGGAGCCTGTCATGGCTGAGTTGTCGGCGATAACACACTGACCGGTGTCAACGGGCATGGCTGTGCAGGGGTGGCTGCCCGGAACTACCATCGTATTGCAGTTTCCCGTTACCGAAAAGGCTAACCCTGTCTGAGGATTCGGGCCATCCGAAAAAACAAAATTCCAGGCGGCATCGTACAAATAATAAGTATTTTCTTCTTCATACGAGCCTGAATGATAGTAAAGTTCGATCTCGTCGGCAGTGCTCACCCCGAATGTTGCCGCACTCGCATAATTGGCGCCTGAAAAATTGCCAACAAACGCGCTGTTGATGAAAACCTCGAGATATCCGCCATTCCAGCCATCACCATAACTGTCGTACATGGTCAGTTTGTAGTTGCAGGATTGCGATGAGCCAGCAGCAGCCTGCAAAAGCAAAATGATGAAAAGCAGCGCCGTGAGGCTTTTTTTCAGTAGGAAATGACGAATTCTTTTTTTCATTTTTAAATTTGGATATTCTTTTAACAATCATATCAGCCATTTTATTGGCACTGGAAAAAGTATCTATTTCAAAGAAATTCTGACTACAAATTTCCGGAAATAGCAAGGCTCAAAGATAGAATAAAAACAAAAGATCAGTTTTGTGGCTCCGGGATAATGATTTGAAATGTGTTGAAAGATATGCTTCGAAGCTCCCAATTCATAAATAAAATTCGCCATGTTTTTGAGGGTGTTATCTTTGCCTTCAAAATTTGTACAAATGGATTTTCAAATCATTCATTAGAACTTACATGAAAACGACCCGATGGATTTATTTTTGGTTTTCCTGATTATTTTTGTCGCGTTTCTGGTGCGGGCTACCTTTGGCTTTGGCGATGCGCTTGTGGCGATGCCGCTGCTCACCATTTTGGTGGGTATCAGGCTGGCAGCCCCGCTCATGGCCCTGCTTGCGCTGGTGATTGCTACAATGATTTTTTTCCGCAACCGGCGGGAAGCGAATTTTAAAATGGCTGGAAAACTCGCTTTTGCTTCTTTGTTAGGCATTCCCGTTGGCCTGTTTTATCTTAAAAACACCGGTGAAAATGTCATCATCCTTTTTCTTGGGATCATCATCGTCGTGTTTGTAATTTTTAAATGGGGAAAATTCGTGATTTTTAAACAGCAGCACGGAATAATCACTTACATCGCCGGATTTGCCGGTGGAATGCTGGGTGCCGCCTATAACACGAGCGCCCCTCCGGTAATCATGCTTCTTACTACAAAAAAATATCAACCGGCCGAATTCCGCGCCACCCTCCAGGCTTTCTTTATGTTTTCGGGAATTGGTGTGGTTGCCGGGCATATCATTGCAGGAAATATCGATCTCAGGGTTTTAAACTACTTCCTGGGAGGACTGCCTTTGGTTTTTGCCAGTGTTTTTATTGGGGAATGGCTGCATCAGAAATTTGATGCCGAAAAATTCTATGCCTGGATTTACGCGCTGCTGGCTCTGCTTGGCCTGATGCTAATTTTTAAAGTGATTTTGGGTTAAGCTGATGAAAACAAATTATCAAATCGAAGCATTAAAAAGGGAGGAAATTCCTGAACTTAAAAATTTCGCCCCTGCTGATTGGAATTTCGACCTGCCTGCATTTTTACTCCAGCATTTTGGGAAGGACTATTTTTTTGCTTTTACTGCAAAATCCGAAGGCCGGATTGTGGCCACCGGCAACGGTATTTTTACGGGAAAGGCAGGATGGGCCGGGAACATCATCGTCGATGAAAAGTTCCGGCTACGGGGAATCGGCACGGCAATAACCAAAACAATTGCTGATGAATTTATACGGCGAAACTGCCGCTCCATTTTGTTGATCGCCACCAGCAGCGGCATGCCGGTTTACTATAAATTAGGTTTTAAAACAAGCCTGAAATATAGTTTTTACAAATGCCCGCTTCTGCTGGATTGGCAGGATGAAGGCTATATCCGGAAAATCAGGAAAACAGATTTTGAGAAAATCCTTGCCATCGACAAGTTTTGTACAGGGGAGGACCGAAAGCTATTACTTTCAAATTTTATTTCGAAAGGTTATGTTTTTGATAAAAACGGAATTCAGGGATTTTACCTGCCTGATTTTGGAGCAGGATTTATTGCCGCCGAAAGCAGCGAATCAGGATTAAGCCTGCTCAGGTTTAAGCTTTCAAAACCCGGGCAAATCGTGGTTATTCCCGAAGAAAACTTTGCGGCTTCCGGCTTCCTCGAACAAATGGGTTGTATCGAAACCAACATCGCACCCCGGATGTTTCTGGGTCAGGAAACCGACTGGCACCCTGAAATGATTTATTCACGGGCATCGGGGTATTGCGGGTGAGGAGGAAGTCGGCAGTCGGCAGTGAGCAGTTGGCAGTTGCCAGTCAGTCGGAAGACAGAAGACAGAACAGAAGTCAGCAGTCAGCAGCTGCCAGTTAGCAGTTAGTTAGAAGTCAGAAGTTGGCAGTTGTTTTTTGACGCTTTGCGCTCTGCAAAAATGGCTATGCTAGCACAAATTGCTAACATGCTCTAGTACGCTTCGCAAATCTTAAACAGCGCTTCCACCAATTTTATATCGTCACAAAACTGGCAATGAACCGGGCTGCGGCGCTCAAAATATTTTCCTGTCACTCCTTCCAGCTCCGGCGCTGTTGCAGCCCAAACAGGTGTGTCGGCGCCTTGATCGGGGGTTTGACTGCCTCCATAACCAAGGTTATTGCTTAGTTTTGAATTTACATCACCCGGATGAACGGCATTTACCGTGATGCCTTCATTTTTAAGCCTTTCGGCGAAAGCAGTTGTCAACATCCGGTCGGCCTGCTTGGATTGGCGGTAAATGGTGTCGTTGTTGTAATGCCGGCTTTTACATTCGAGGTCGTTGATGTCCATATCGCCAGCCCAATAACTTGCAACATTTACAATTCTTGGATGAATTCCATTTTTGAGGATTGGATGGAAATATTTGATCATCCAGAAGTAGCCAAGCACATTTGTTGCAAACTGCATTTCGATGCCTTCAGGGGTTTTTTCAGGTCTTCGGGGTGTTGCAGCAGCATTGTTAATCAACACATCTAGCGCACCGGCCCAACTCTTGGCGAGTTTTATGATTTCAGATTTTCTCGAAAGATCGGCGATTAAAAAGTTAACATCCCGATTTCCGGTTGCAGCGATAATTTCATCAACTGCCTTTTTAGCCTGGATTTCATCGCGGGCAATCATGGTAACTTTAAAACCATGTCCTGCCATTTGCCGGGCGATGGCTTTTCCGATTGCTCCGGTGGCTCCGGTAATAATTGCAGTTCTGATCATTTTAACTGAATGTTTTTTTGATGTTGGACTTTCTCCATTTCATCACCTTCGTTTTGACTTAGCTCGAAGGTTTATTTTATGATAAATTTCTCTGTAAAAGCAAATCCTGGATTGCTAATTCTGATCAGATAAGTGCCCGGATTTAAAGATGAAATGTCAATTTTTTGATCGGGAGAAATATTGATTTCAGACAGAACTTTCCTGCCTTCCAAATCCAGAATTTCAAGATTCATTTTTCCGGGATTTTCCCCGATTCCGTTAAATACGATTTGAAGAAAATCTTTTGCAGGATTGGGAATAATTCTGATTTGACGCCCATCTCCGGAAGGGAAATTGAATCCGCTTGAGGTAGATGGAATCTTAGCGACAAAAATGTCATTTCCGCCGGCCGATTGCAGGTTGTTATTGCCAAATCCGGCAGTTCCGGCAAAAACTCCGGTCAGATAAAGGCTTCCGGAAGCATCGTTAACAACGCCATACGCATATTCGTTTTCGCTGCCGCCTGCGCTGATCACCCATTCTGCCGTTCCATCGGCACCATATTTTGTTGCAAAAACATCCGACTTCCCGGATGATTCGGCAGATAAATCACCAAAATAGCAGGTTTGCGTAAAAAAACCACCAAGGAAAATTTCGTCGGTTGGATTTACAAAAAGTGTCGTTCCCTGGTCGATGCCATTGCTGCCGGCTTTTTTAGCCCAGATTAATTCGCCTTGTGGGTTTGTTTTCGTAAGAAAAGCATCAAAATCGTATTGGCCACCGGTTGCTGATAAGTTCTGATTTCCAAAAGTTATCGATCCCGAAAAAAAGCCGGTCGAAAAAACATTTCCCTCGCCGTCGGCTTCGATATCAAAACCACGGGCAAAATCGTTGGCAGCTCCACCGCCCATATTTACCCACTGGAAAAATCCCTGGTTGGTCATTTTTGCGATGTAAGTGCTGATAATTGCCGGACTGGTGAGTTCGATCTCGTCAAAGCTGGCAGTACCACTGAAAAATCCCGTAAGGAAATAATTGCCTTCGCCATCCTGAAAAATCCCATAAGCACGGTCTTCGCCGGTTCCGCCGGCGCTTTTGGCGCAAACAACATCGCCATCAGCCGAAAAATGGGAGAGGAGGATGTCGCGGTTTCCCAAACTTGTAAGCTGGTGGTCGCCAACCCAGATGGTTTCACGGAAGCTGCCGCCGATGCAGACTCCGCCATCGTTGGCCAGCGTAATCCGGTTCCCGTAATCGTCAGAAGGGCCACCACCGCGGCTCACCCATTTTACAGAGCCCGAAGCATCATATTTAGCAACAAACATATCGTAACTGCCGGCGCTGGTCACCGAAAAATCATCAAAATCCGAAGTTTCCGAAAACCAGCCGGTGATAAACGAATCTCCACCGGCATTGGTGATGATTCCGGCACAAACTTCGTTGCCGTTGCTTCCAGCCTGTTTCACCCATCTGAAAAGTCCTGACGAATCGTAACTTGCGATAAAAATGTCCTGCATCCCAAAACTGGTGAGGGTTTCGGTGCCAAATTGAGCCGTTCCCGAAAACCAGCCGCTTACGTAAACATTTCCGAAGCCATCCACGCTGATGTCGTAACCCTGATCTGAACCTTCGCCACCGGCTTGTTTTGCCCACGAAATACTTTGGCTTTGCAACTGGATTTGAAGGAAAAGCACGATTAGAAAGAAGAAGGTAATTTTTTTCATTTTTTTGGATTTAGTCGTTTAAAACTTGTAATCAATTTTTAAAGTTCAGATAATTTTAGAACACCTGTGTCGGAATCCTCACAGGTTTTACCCCGATAGCTATCGGGGCTGGTAGGTTTTGTCTCTGTTTTATCATTTACCACTTCCTTTAATTTTAATCGCCCATGCAAATTTTGATGGTGGTGTTTTTTGGTATTTTGAAGGAATTTTCACCACAAAACCCTTATCCTGGTTTACCCATTTCAGGTTTTCGTTGGTCCCGACAAGGGTTATTTTCATTCCTTTTTCGGCTTTTAGCGATGAAATCAGCAGTTCGGACGGCATATTGATTTCTTCTTCACCGGCAAGGTAAATCGCAAAAACTTCATCAGTTTTCCCTTTCGTCAGGCAGATTTTGCCTTCTTTAAATGGAGCAATGCTCCTGGTTTCATAAATGGCTTCGCCGTTTATTTTGAGCCAGGCTCCGATTTCGTCAAGTAACGCATAGGCGCCTTCATCCCAGTTTCCATCGGGGCCAGGGGCAATATTCAGAAGGAGGTTTCCGCCTTTGGCGACAATATCAACGAGCAAATGCACGGCATCATGGCCGCTCATATATTTTGCATTAGGAACCCACGACCAGCTTCCGCCGGCGATGATGCAGGATTCCCAGGGATAAGGCAGGGCAACTTCCGGAACCCGGTTTTCGGGCGTCAGGTAATTCTGGTTTTTCCCTGGAACGGCGCGATCAACCACGATGAGGCCGGGCTGCGCCTGACGTGCTTTCTCAACCAGTTCATCCATCCTGATATCCTGATTGACGATGCCACTTTTCAAAAATCCGGATTTCGATTCTTTGATATTGGCCTGGTAAGTTTTGTCGATGTCCTCCTGGCTTTGTTTTGCCACCCAGCCGCCATCGAGCCAAAGAATATCCAGTTTTCCATAATCGGTACATAACTCCATTATCTGATTGTGGGTAAATTCGACATATTTCTCCCATTTTTCAGGATATTCAGCCGGGTCATAATTTACATTACGGTCGAAAGGCGGGAAGTAAGGATCCCAGTAATAATCGCAGTGCCAGTCGGGTTTCGAAAAGTAGGCGCCCGCCCACAATCCCTCATTTCGGAAGGATTCAAATATTTCGAACGCAATATTTGCTTTTGGGTTTGAACTGAACGGGCAACCCGGGTCGGTGATTTTATAATCGGTGTACCTTGTATCGAACATGCTGAAGCCATCGTGATGTTTTGTGGTGAAAACAACATATTTCATCCCGGCCTCTCTGGCGGCTTTTGCCCATTTTCCAGGATCAAAATTAACGGGATTAAAGGTAGTTTTAAGATTTTCGTAATCTTTTACATACCCAAAATAGTCCTGGTAATTTCCTCTTTTGCGCTCACACCAGCCATAATCTTCGGGGCAAATCGACCACGACTCAACGATTCCCCACTGGCTATAAGTGCCCCAGTGCATCAAAAGGCCAAATTTGAAATCCTGCCATTGCTCCAACTTCTGCAAAACCAAAGGATCGGTTTCGGGGACATATTTTTCTGATTCTTCCTGCGAAAAGGCTGTCATTACTAAAACAAGCATGCCCGTCAACAAAAAATGTATTTTCAATTTCATAAAACTCGGTTTTTATTATCTGGTAAAATTAGAAATAACCCTCATAATTCTGGATTTTTTTAGTTAAAAAGCTATTTTAAGACCTGTGGCTACAATGCTTTCAGTTATCGAAATTCAAGTATTTTTGAAATCCGGGAATAATAGGAATGTTATTCTTGTCCAATATTAAAAAAAATTGAGGTAGGTGACAGATTACACGAGGTTTGATGATAACACGTTGATTGAAAAAGCGAGGGCTGGCGATAACGCAGCATTTTCGGCTTTGGTGGTACGTCACGAGCGAACCGTTGCTGCCACAGTAATCGGGATGTTGGGGCCGGGTGATGACGCCGAAGACATCGGTCAGAATGTTTTTGTCAGATTTTACAACGCGTTGAACGATTTCAGAGGAGAGGCGGCTTTATCAACTTATCTCACACGAATTGCCATCAATCTTTCGCTGAATGAAATCAGAAGACGGCAAAGGCGAAATTTGTTCTTTTACAGGCCAATTTCCGAAGATTACGATGCTAATCTGAAGGATAATACCAACTGGGCGGAAAACTCCGACACCAAAGAGATTGTTAACAAAGCGCTGCTGGTGCTGGAGCCAAAATTCAGAAGTGTTGTAGTGTTGCGAATGTTGCAGGGTTACTCCACTGAAGAGACTTCCAAAATATTGAAATTGCCGCTCGGCACAGTCCTTTCGAGGTTGTCGAGAGCACAGGAAAAGTTAAAAATCGTGTTAAAGCAAATGATTGACTAAACCATGGATAAAAATTTATTTAAACTGCTTCAAAAATCTTTCGACAGCGAACTTAGCCACGAAGAGCGGTTTCGTTTGGAGGAAGCTTTGAAAGTTTCACCAGAACTAAAAGCAGAACAAAACCGGATCGAAAATCTTCGAAATTTGCTCATAAACCAGCCAGCCTCTTTTGGGCCATATTTTGCTTCAAAAGTGATGAACAAAATCAGCAACCTGAAAGCAGAGGCCGAACTTAGCCAGGGAATTATGTTCGCCTTTAAGCGCGTGGCAATTCCCATGCTTGCAGCAGCGGTTTTTTTAATTCTGTTTTCGATTTTTAGTGGTGGATCAGTTGCCTTTGATAGTTTCTTAGGGCTTGATTCGCTTCAGCCACAGTACTTATCAGAGTTTTTACTCTTCAATTATTAAACCCGAAAATTCATATTAAATCATCAAAAAAATCTTAAATAAATGAAAACGAAATCAATCATTATAATTGTCGCAACTTTGATAATCGGCTTTGTTACTGGCTTTTTGGTCAACGGGCAACTCACCAAAGGCCGCATTCAAAACTTCGTAAAACAGGGCACCCATGAAGGTTTTAAAATACACTTTATCGAAATCATCCGACCTGATGAAGCACAAAAAGTTGCTATCGAGCCGATTTTGGATGAATATGCCGTAAAAATTAATGAAACGTTGAGTAACTTCCGTGAGGAGATGAAATCAACACATGATGAAATGATTAAAAAATTGGAACCGTACCTGACCGGAGACCAAATAGAAAGGCTCAAAGATGCAATAGAACGGTTTGAGCGGCGCGAACGCATGGGACCAGGGTCTGGCCCGGGCCAAGGGCCGGGGTTGGGGCCTCCGAAGGAAAGGCATCGGCACGGCAGAGAGTAATTTTTATTCGTGAGGAATATTTCAAAATATCGATTGTCAAAATATCATAAATTTAAAAATAGGAGATTTCAACATGAAAAAACAAATTTTAATGAGCCTGATGGTTTTTTTAGCCATGACTTTCACAACGGTAAATGCTCAAAGAGATTTTAAGGGTAGGGGACCCAAAGGCCCAATTCCGGAAGTGGTAAAATATATGCAGGACAATGTTTTTCCGGTAATGAAAATCCAACACAGTGAACTTGAAAAAGAACTCACCGCAACCGAAAAAGCCAGGATCGTCGAAATCCGCACCACCTTAAAGGAAATGCACGAAGCCAAGCTGGCAAAGCGTCAGGAAATGCGTGAAGATTTCCAAAAGCCTACGCTGGAACAAAAAAAGGAAATGCGTGAGATGCGTAATAAAATGAGTGCTCTGATGGATGAAGTCGAAATTATGGCCGAAAACCATGATGCCACCATTACACGCCTTTTTGATGAAATCGGCAACGATATCGAACAATGGAAATCAGATCTGGATGAAATCAGAGACCGGAATTTCCAGCAGGGAATAAATTGCCCGAATTCACCACAAGGTAAAAATTTACAGGGACAAGGCAAAGGAATGTGCCCCGGAGCTGGCCAGTGTCCCGGACACCATGGCGGCGAAGGCAGAGGAAACTGTCCAAACAATGAAATGAGGCCCGGCGATGGAATGGGGCCAGGTCAGGAAATGCCTTTACATCGTATTTTTACTCCCGAAGGATTTTTGCTCTGGAATCCCGAAAAACCCATGCCTTTTGATGGTGCACCTGAAAATGGTGAAGGTGACCTTCAACTGAATATTTTCCCGAATCCTGCGGTGAATAGTTTCCAGATTTCGATGATGTTGATTGCCGACTCGCAGGTTTCGATAAATATCCTTGATAAACAAGGTAACGAAGTTCAACAGTTTAATTCTGAAAAGGCCTCAAAAGGTCTTTACACCAAAACGGCGGATGTAAGCAAATTAAATGATGGCTTGTATTTTATCAAGGCAAAAGCTGGTGAAGAATCAGCCCTTGAAAGGCTGATTATCAAGAAATAATAAATTGCTTTTGATTTTAAGTTTGGTTATAAACCCTGGATTTTAAAAAATTTAGGGTTTTTTTAAGAGACTGGTCTAAAAAGGCATCGAAAATTCAAAGGAATTTGGCTAAAGCCCTGAATGTCACGGATATAAATAGCCCCACCCTTAAGGGTGGGGCTATTGAAAACCAATCAGTTACCGGGCTTTAGCCCAAAATCAACAGTTTTTGACTGACCTTTTTTATAACTTACGTTGAAGGGTTTGGAGTAAAATGGGTTTTAATAAAAAAATGCCGGAAATTTTCGTTTTCCGGCATTTTTCTTTACAGATCATAAAAACTCATTTTTTTGATGCTTCCACTTTTTTGGCGCAGGTATTACAGCCCGCAACTGTGTAAAGCGGGCAAAATCCCACAAATGCAGTAACCAGGAAAACTACTCCAAGCGCAATCAAAACATACTGCAAAACACCTTCCAAAGGAATGGCAACAGCAGCAACAATTAGAGCGAAAGCAAGAATAATCCTGACCACTTTGTCAATTTTTCCAACATTTTTTTCATGATAAAATTTATTTTGTGAGACCGTGTAACAGCGTTAACCAGTATAATGTTCACTCGCATCAACGATTTTATAGCCGAATCATGGATATGAAAAATAAATTCGAAAATATCTGTATTTTTACCGCAAACAAAAAGTCCAAATTTCTATGATAAAAAAAATATTTAGCCTTCTGGTACTGCTGATTGCAGGCGGATTTCTGGTGGCAGGCCCGGTTGAGGATTTACTTAAAAAAGCAGGTCAGGCTGCTGATTATCCGGGAAGTAATATTCTGGTTGTTTTCGATAGCACCACAGTTGACGTACAGCCCAGTGGCCTCAGCTATTTTTACAGCCATCAGTTGATGAAAATTTTAACCGTTGACGGGGCAGTACAAAAACGTGTGATCGAAATTGGGTATGACCCTTTGTCGGCATTTGTGGAGTTTCGTAAAGTTAAAATTTACCGTAACAATGGCAGTGTTGAAGAACCCGATCTCAAAAAAGTGAAAGATTACGCCGCACCTGCCCGCGCCATCTACTGGGGCGCCCGCGAAATCATGATCGAAATCGGTCGCCTCGAACCCGGCGATGCCGTGGAGATCGAGACTTTTAAAAAAGGTTACACCTACGCGCTTTTGGCACAGGACGACGAAGACCGCTACATCCCGCCGATGCGCGGTCATTTTTACGATATCGTCCCCTTTTGGAGCGACGATCCTATCATCGAAAAGGTTTACAAAACCATTGTTCCTGCTGATAAGCCCATGCAGTTTGAGTTTTATCACGGCGAATGTCAGACCAAAGTCAGGTTTGAAAATGGCAAACAGGTTTATACGTTTTCAAAAAAGGATATTTTGCCCATCAAACGAGAACCCAACATGGTTGATATTTCGGATGTTGCGCCAAAATTGCTGCTTTCGACAAGCCCGGATTGGGAAGCCAAATCGCTTTGGTTTTACGGTGTTAACGAGGACTACAAAAGTTTTGACCCAACACCCGAAGTGCAGGCAAAAGTAAACGAACTGCTAAAAGGTGCAAAAACCGAGCTCGACAGCATTTCGGTTTTGACCCACTGGGTTGCCGACAACATGCGCTATTCGGGAATTTCGATGGGGCCTGGCGAAGGTTACACTTTGCATAACGCAAAAATGAATTTTACCGACCGCTGCGGCGTTTGTAAGGACAAAGCCAGCCTCCTGATTTCGTTTCTGAGGGCTGCAGGTTTTGAATCGTATCCCGCCATGACCATGGCCGGCTCACGCATCGAAGACATTCCAGCCGATCAGTTCAACCACAGCGTTACCGTTGTAAAAATGGCCGACGGAAAATATCATCTTCTCGACCCAACCTGGGTGCCTTTTGTTCGTGAACTCTGGTCGAGTGCCGAGCAGCAGCAAAACTACCTGATGGGAGTTCCCGGCGGTGCCGATTTGGGAATAACCCCGGTTTCGCCTCCCGAAAATCATTATCTCAAGATTAACGGAACATCCGAACTCAAAACCGACGGCTCGCTCGAAGGCGAATTTACAGTTACTGCCGAAGGACAAACCGACGCAGCCATCAGAGGGATTTTTACAAGAAATTACAAAACGGATTGGGAAGCAGGTGTACGTGCCGAACTTTTGAGGATTAATCCTAAAGCCGAAATCGTTTCGATGGATTTTGGAACCGATCCGATCGATTACATCTCCGGCCCAATTTTGATAAAGATGAAATACCGAATTCCGGATTATGCCTTTGTTGGCAGCGATGAAATTCTTTTTGTTCCGCTTTCATCCAACAACCTTTTTGGCAGATACATGGGCCATCTTAGCCTGAATACCAGCTTGAATGAACGGAAATTCGCCTTCAGGGATCGTTGCAGCCGTTTGGTCGAAATTAACGAAACAGTAAAAATTCCTGATGGTTTCCTCGCCGGCAAGCAGGAATACCTGGTCGAAAACAAAGGAACAGCAGCGAGTTATAAAGGCAGCATTATTCAGGATGGCGATAAATTAATGATCAGGCAAACGGTGGTGCTTACAAAAAGGGTTTACGAACCTGAAGACTGGAAAGAGGTGAAAGCTGTAGTTGATGCTCAAAAGGCGATGGCCAGCACCCCACTCATTTTAACTAAATAATTAAGGCTGCAAATCATTCATAAACAAAACAAACTTTAAAATGAAAAAGTCATTTTTATTCATCATAGCGTTCATATTTTCGATCTCCATCGCAGTTGCACAGTACGAAAATGCCGATGCCGTATTTGAGAAAATCACCAAAGAATACACCCTAAACCAGGATGGCACCCTCGAATTCCATTATTTTAAGCAACTGAAATTACAGAGTTTTTTGTCGTTCAACAGGCTTTACGGTGAAACTTTCATCATTTATAATCCTGATTTTCAAAACCTGAAGATTAACGAATCATACACCATCATGGCCGACAGTACGAAAGTTGAAGCCCCGGGAAATGCATTTAATGAGGTTTTGCCCTATTTTGCTGCCCATTCTTCTCACTTTAACAACCTTCGCGAAATGGTGGTAACGCATACAGCCACCGAAATTGGCGCCACGCTTTTCCTGGATTATACCATCATCACCCAAAAAGATTACTGGCCGGCTTTGATGGGTAACGAAATCATCATCGAATCATCGCCGGTAAAGGAAATGGAAATTATCGTTAACGTTCCGGTTGCCACCGAATTGAATCACAAAATGTTTGGTTTGCGCCTTGAGCCTGAAGTGATGGTTCAAAATAATATGAAGGTTTACACCTGGAAATTTGCAGGATTAGCCGCATCTTCAAAAGAGGCAAATATGGGAATTTACCAGCCGGGAACACCCAGGTTAGTGTTTTCGACCAGCGAAAATATGGAAAATGCCATTCAATGGATTACAAACCAGGATGCATTTAAAGCCCCGCTCACCGCTGAGATGAAGGATTTTGCCGTCAAAACCAAAGCTGAAAAAAGCGATGAAATTGCTGTTTTAATGGCTTTACAGGAATATGTGACCAAAAATATGGCTTTTAATAATGTGCCACTCGAGTATTCGGCTTTTAGAGTAAGGACTCCCGAAGAAATCTGGAAAAGCAATGGTGGTACCGAACTTGAGAAAGCTGTTTTACTTGCTGGTTTGCTCAATGCAGCTGATATCAGGGCGGTTCCGGTGTTGGCGGGGCCAAAGAATTTTTACGACAAAAAAGTTGGAAGCCTGCTCTTGTTTGATCATGTGTATGTTCTGGCTTCAACAAAAAATGAAGGCGATATTTACCTTTCGGTTAATCGTGCCGACAGCCAGAGTTTGGAATTTCAGATGGATGGAAATATTATTATTCCGCTAAACCAGGAGCGATCCATCAATCCCAAAGAATTTGGTAAAGCTGACAACAGAATTTTTGTAAAAGCTGATTTTGTTGCTGATAACCTCGAGGCAATTTCCGGAGAAATGAACCTGGAGCTCTATTTTGCATCTAATCCATTTCTTGCATTGGCAAACAACGAAAAATCTATAAGTAAACAGCTTTCAGGCGGCCTCTCATTGGGTGATTCTGTTATTGTGAAAATAGTAAACAGCAATCCTGCAAAATCGGCACTGAGCATGAAACTTTTAAAGAAAAATCCGTTTAAGGATATTTCGGGATATTACCGCTGGGAGCTGCCTTCGCTTAAAAACGGTTTCGAAAGCTGGCACATTGTTTTTCTGGATACAGAACACAGTTCAATTCTCGAATTACCTTTTTCGCTGACCGAGGAATATGAGTTTACTGTAAAAATTCCGCAAGGTTATACTTTTGTGAATCTGAAATCAAAAACTGAGTTTAAAAATATTGCTGGTTCAGTAAAAACCGAATTCATCCCAAAAGGCAATACCATCACGGTTTTGAGGAAACTT